>CAMCQR010000012.1 GCA_945877115.1 Synechococcus sp. UW140
CGCCTGGTGTTGCTGGTGCAGCGGGAGGTGGGCGAGCGTATCCGGGCCCAACCGGGAACATCGGCCTATTCGGCCCTGAGTGTGCGCATGCAGCTGCTGGGCCACTGCCTTTTGGTCTGCCCGGTGCCGCCCCGTTGTTTCAAGCCACCCCCAAAGGTGGATTCGGAGGTGCTGCTGATCGAACCGTTTGCCCAGGGCTCGCGCCTGGCCGCCGAGGGGGCCGGGGTTCTTGACCCGCTTCTGCGGCGTTGTTTCGCCTCGCGGCGCAAGATGTTGCGCAACACCCTGGCCGGTCTTCTTCCCCCCGACCAACTGCAGTCGGTGGCCGAGGTCGCCGGTGTGGACCTGGCGGCCCGGCCCCAGGACCTTTCCCCCAGCCGCTGGCTCGCCCTGGCGGCAGGCTTAAATCCGGCCATTCCTCCTGCGGCGTTCGCGCCTCCCGGTGATGGCTGAGCTGACCGCATGGGCCCCGGCCAAGATCAATCTGCATCTCGAAGTGCTGGGGCTGCGCGGCGACGGTTTCCACGAGCTGGCGATGGTGATGCAGACCCTTGATCTGGTCGACCGTCTCCATCTGCGACCGACCGCCGACGCCCAGCTCAGCCTCGCCTCTGATGACCCCAGCCTCAGCAGCGGGTCCGACAACCTCATCCTGAGGGCGGCCGAGGGCCTGCGCGCCAGGGTGGGGTTGCCGGAACTCGGGGCGGCGATCACGCTCGAGAAACGGATTCCGGTGGGAGCAGGCCTGGCGGGGGGCTCCAGTGATGCGGCCGCCACTTTGCTGGCACTCCAGGTGCTCTGGGGTGTTGCCCTGGAACCCGCCGCCTTGATGGAGCTGGCGGCTGCCCTGGGTTCGGATGTGCCCTACTGCCTGGAGGGGGGGCTGCAATTGAGTTATGGCCGGGGGGAGCGGTTGGAGTTCACCGACGCTTTGGCGGGGCGGTCCCTTGGGGTGTTGCTGGTGAAGCATCCTGAAGCCAGCGTCTCAACGCCCTGGGCCTACGGCCGCTGCAAGGAGTTGCGCAGCGATTTTTATCTCGACCGCGAGGCCGATTTCGAGCAGCGCCGCCAGGCCCTGCGCCAGGGACCGCTGCTGGCCGCTCTGAAAAGCCAGTCCGCCCTGCCCCCTTTACGCAACGACCTCCAGTCGGTGGTGGCGCCGGAGGTGCCCAGCGTCGGCCGTGCCTTGGGCCTGCTGCGCCATGCCCCCGGGGCCCTGGCGGTGGCCATGAGCGGCTCGGGTCCCAGTGTGTTTGCACTGTTTGCCGATGGTGCCGGGGCTGAACAGGCGGCCGCATTCCTGGCCGAACCGCTGGCGGCTGAGGGATTCGCCTGGTGGTCCACCCGCACCAGGGCGTCAGGTGTCAGCCTGGAGGCTGATTCCAGCGCCCCATGAGTGACGCCCTCAACCCGTCCGATGGTTCCGACCCCCAGGTCCCCCGGAAGGGACCCCTTAATTTCCTGATTGGTGCCCTCACCAGTGGGGTGCTTGCCTGGCTGGCCCTGGGGCTGAGCCGCCGGGTCCTGGCCCATTACGCCAGCCATCCACCGCATTACAGCTCGGCGATCGCCCAAAACATCGCCACGGCGATGAAGACCCTGATGGTGGGCATGTGTTTTCTGGCCACCTTCAGCTTCGCTTTTATTGGGCTTGGCCTGCTCCTGGTGTTCGTTCGCTCCCTGGTGGTGGCCAAGCCCGGTTCAGCTGCCTAGAACTCTGGGCGTTGCCGGAGTCTGGGATAGGTTGGCCCCACCCTTGGCCGATAGCGGATCGTGGCCGAAACCCTGCTGTTCAATGCCCTGCGCGAAGCCATTGATGAGGAGATGGCTCGAGACCCCTATGTTTGTGTGATGGGGGAAGACGTGGGCCACTATGGCGGCTCCTATAAAGTCACCAAGGATCTGCACCAAAAGTATGGTGAATTGAGGGTACTCGATACACCCATCGCTGAGAATGCATTTACGGGTATGGCCGTCGGCGCTGCCATGACGGGCCTACGGCCGATTGTGGAAGGCATGAATATGGGCTTCCTGCTGCTGGCGTTTAATCAAATCTCAAATAATATGGGAATGCTTCGCTACACCAGTGGCGGCAATTATACGATCCCGACCGTTGTTCGGGGGCCAGGTGGTGTGGGCCGCCAATTGGGGGCTGAACACAGCCAACGTCTAGAGGCTTATTTCCATGCGATTCCTGGAATCAAGATTGTGGCTTGCAGCACGCCCACTAACGCCAAGGGGCTGATGAAGGCGGCGATTCGGGATAACAATCCAGTCGTCTTTTTCGAACACGTACTTCTCTATAATCTTTCCGAAGAAATTCCCGCTGGCGAATATATATGCGCTCTCGGCCAAGCTGAAATTGTTAGAAACGGCAAGGACATCACTATTCTCACCTACTCCCGCATGCGCCATCATTGCCTTAAGGCGGTGCAACAGTTGGAGGCCGAAGGCATTGATGTCGAGCTGATTGACCTGATCAGCCTCAAGCCCTTTGATTTGGATACGATCACGGCTTCAATTCGTAAGACGCACCGGGTCATTATTGTTGAAGAGTGCATGAAAACTGGGGGCATAGGGGCTGAGCTCATTGCCTTGATTACGGAAAACTGTTTTGATGATCTTGATGCTCGCCCCGTGCGGCTCTCCTCCCAGGACATCCCAACGCCCTACAACGGTCAGCTTGAAAATCTGACGATTATTCAGCCCCACCAGATTGTGTCGGCGGCCAAAGATCTCACCCGGGGTGCCCTCTGACCATGGGACGTCAACAGGGTTGGTTTGCTTTCATTCTGGCGCTAGCGATCAGCGCCGCGGTGATCCTTTACACCAATGGCTTGCGTCTGGGTCTCGACCTGCGGGGGGGTAGCCAGCTCACCCTGCAGGTGATGCCTGCCGGAGCCATCCAACAAGTAGATCGTGACCAACTGGAAGCGGTCAAGGATGTGCTTGATCGCCGCATCAATGGCCTCGGTGTGGCGGAATCCACCCTCCAGACCGTCGGCAACGACCAGTTGGTTCTGCAGCTTCCCGGCGAACAGGACCCCAGCCGGGCGGCCAAGGTGCTGGGAACCACTGCCCTGCTCGAATTCCGCGCCCAGAAACCCGGCACCGAAAAGGAAATGCAGGGCCTGCTGAGCCTCAAGCGCCAAGTTGAATCCATTTTGGAGGCCACCCGTCCCACCCCGGGTTCCCCAGCGCCTCCGCCTGCTCCCCTTAAGGCCGCCGATCTGGCAGAGGCCATGGCCCCCCTAGGCATCAAGGTGTCGCCCAACTCCAGTGAAGCCGACCAACTCGACCAACTTCTCAATGAGGTCAACCGCCGCATCCTCTCTCTCTATGGACCTCCGCTGCTCACGGGTCGCGATCTGACCAGTGCCGGCAGGCAGCAACAGTCCAATACCAATGCCTGGGAAGTGACCCTTGGGTTTGATCGCGCCGGAGGCGAAAAGTTTGCTGGCCTCACCCAGTCAATTGCCGGCACCGGCCGCGTCCTTGGCATCGTCCTGGATGGCCGTTCGATCAGCGAAGCCACCGTTGGACCCCAATTCAAAACGGCCGGGATCGCGGGGGGCTCCGCCAGCATCACGGGTAATTTCACGGCGGAAGCGGCCCGGGATTTGGAGGTGCAATTGCGGGGGGGATCCTTACCCCTACCGGTCAAGATCGTCGAAGTTAAGAGTGTGGGTCCATCCCTGGGCGCTGAAAATATCCGCACCAGCCTGCTCGCCGGCTCGGCTGGGCTGGGCCTGGTGGGCGTATTCATGGTGGTGGTTTATCGACTGCCCGGCCTTGTTTCGGTGTTGGCCCTTAGCCTTTATGCCCTGTTCAACCTGGCGATCTATTCCGCCCTCCAGGTCACCCTGACCCTGCCCGGTATCGCCGGTTTTATCCTTTCTGTGGGGATGGCGGTGGATGCCAATGTGTTGATCTTTGAGCGGGTCAAGGAGGAGTTGCGCTCAGGCAATACCCTGATCCGCTCAATCGATACCGGTTTTTCCCTGGCCTTCTCGTCGATTTTTGACGGCCATGTCACGGGTCTGATTAGCTGCATGGCCTTGTTTTTTCTCGGTACCGGTCTGGTCAAGGGATTTGCGGTCACCCTGTTCATTGGTCTGGCCCTCAGCCTGTTCACCGCCCTCACCTGCACCCGCACCCTGCTGCGCCTGTTGATGAGTTATCCGGGCCTGCGTCGTGCCACTAACTTCCTTCCCGCTCGCCAGCTGCCTTCGGCGCTTTGACGTCGCCTTTTCTTCCCTTGAGTCTTCCTTCTCCTCGCTTCCGCATCAGCCGTTATCGCCGGGCTTGCTGGGTCGGCTCGGCCCTGGCCTGTGCCCTCAGCCTTCTGGGCATGACGCTCTGCTGGCTCAATCCCACGATCGCGGCCCCCCTGCGTCCAGGCCTTGATTTCACCGGTGGCACCCAGATCCAGTTAGAGCGGGTTTGTGCACCCGCAGCGTGTTCGGCTCTGACGGTGGCCGAAATCCAGGCCCAGCTCGGTGGACTCACCCTTCCCCAGGAAGGTCAGGAGCGCTCACCGAACCTCTCCAGCACCGGAGTGCAACTGCTGGATGCCGGTAAGACGGTGGTTCTGCGTCTTCCCGCCCTCAGCCCTGAGCAGGGACGGTCTGTTGTTGATCAGATCTCAGCTCGCCTTGGACCCCTCCGAACGGAAGGCACGGCGATTAACACCATCGGACCCACCCTGGGCTCTCGGCTGTTACGGGCCAGTCTGATTTCCCTGTTGGTTAGTTTTGCGGGGATTGCGGCTTATATCAGCTTTAGATACAACGGTGTATTTGCCTTTTTGGCCCTGGTATGTCTGGCCCACGACGTTTTGATCACCTGCGGTGTGTTCGCCTGGTTGGGTCTGCTTAGGGGTGTGGAAGTCGATTCGTTGTTTGCCGTCTCCCTGATCACGGTGGCGGGCTATTCGGTTACCGATACTGTCGTCGTCTACGACCGTATCCGGGAACAACGTAAGGCCTTGGCCCAATTGCCAGTCTCTGAACAGGTTGATGTGGCCGTTGATGCCACCCTCACCCGTTCTCTTTATACCTCTCTCACCACCCTGATGCCATTGTTTGGCTTGATTTTCTTCGGTGGTAGCAGTTTGTTCTGGTTTGCGGTGGCCTTGGCGATCGGCATTGGCGTTGGTAGCTGGTCCAGTATTGGCTTGGCTCCTACTTTATTACCCCTGTTCCCGTCCAAGTCCACACGATGATCGATCGAAAGGGTGAAATGAATCGTGGAGGCTCTCGCTTCCTTCCGCTCTTGCTTGGATTACTCGCCCTGCTCGATTTAAGGGTCGAGCTGATTCTTCTTTTCGATCACATCACTTGGATAGCTCTGGTAGAAGGATTGCGTAGCCACATTTTGGCCGTGGCCGTTTTGTTGTCCATGCCTTACCTCTGGCGGCACTACCGTTAAGCCGTTTGTTATTTAAATTTACCCAGAACTGAATCGAGGCTCGATTTTTTAATTGATCACCAACGATCCATGATGTCGTGCACCAGGATTTCTTTGCCCATCACTTGCATTACCACCACCAGCGGCAGGGCCAGCAGCAGGCCTGGTAGGCCCAGTAAGGCCCCCAGGCACAACTGGGAAATAAGGGCCACGGTGGGCAGCAAGTTGACGGTTCGGCTCAGTAAAACTGGGGTCAACACAAACGCTTCGGCGTTCTGAATCACCAGGCGCAGCAGCAATACCTGCAGCATTTTCGCCGGAGACACCAGCAGTAGGGCGACGGCCATCGGCAGGAGGGTTGCGGCGGTGGGGCCAACGGTCGGAACGAAGGTGAGCAGGCCGCTGATCAATGCACACAACAGGGCAAGGGGCACCCCCAACAAAGAAAGACCGGCCCAGGTGGCCAGAAAGACCAGAACGGCGGAGAGGGTCATGCCCGCGAGCCAGCCCCCCAGGGCTTCGCGGCATTCCCCCAGCAACACGCCCATGCGGGGGCGGTAGAACTGGGGAGTGGCAGCTAGCAGCAGCCGTTGGTGGCTACGGGGATCAAGGGCAAACAGCACGGCCAACAGGGCCATCAAAAGGGCCTGCAACGTGCTGTTGGCGGCGCCGCCGGCGACACCGAGGAGCTGTTGGCCCAGGGGCTGGAAGCGTTCGAGGCTGGCGCCATTGAGCCATTGCTGTTCGAGGTTGCCCAGCCAGGGCAACTTGGTCACCAAGTTGGAAAGGTGGCTGGGCAGGCTGGGAATCAGTTGGGCGAGTTGGTTGGCTTGCTGAAGCGCCTCCGGCAGCAGCAGGGAAATGAGCAGGCCTCCGAAGGTCACCAGCACCACGAGTTCAATCGCCAGGGCTGTCTGGCGATTGATGGGCAGGAGGCGACGCAGCAGGGTCACGGGCACATCCAGGGCCACCGCGAGGACGATGGAGCCAAACAGCACCAGCAACACCCAGCGCAGTTCCCAGGCCAGCAGCCCCAGCACAACCAAGGCTAGGAAGCCGATCAGGATGCGAGCGTTCATGGAAGGGCCGTTGGGCGTCGGGGTTGGGTCCATGGGTCAAGGATGTCCCGAATGAAAACTTCGCGCAGGATGACCTGCACGCAGACGGCAAGGGGAAGGGCCAACAGCAGCCCTAATGGCCCGAACATCAGCGTGAATAGCAACTGGGCCGAAAGAGTCAGTCCAGGTAAAAGCTTGAGCTGGTGGTGCATCACCGAGGGGGTGATCAAGTAGCTTTCAAAATTCTGAATTATGATGTAAAGAATTAGCACCAGAACCGCTTTCCAGGGGGCCTCAAGCAGGGCCGCCGAGATTGGAAACAGGGTGCTGAGGGTTGGCCCAACGTTGGGGATGATATTGAGCAGGCCAGCAAGTACGGCGTTGGCCGCCACCTGCTTCACCCCAAGCAGCGAAAGTCCGATGGCGGCCATGGTGCCGACGCACAGGGAACTGATCAACACCCCCACCATCCAGGCGCTCAGGGCTTCACCGCATTGCAGAAGCACGGTCCTTGCCCGCGGGCGATAGAAGGACGGTACCAATTGCAGGGCCACTTCCCGGTAGGCATGGGGTTGGGTGGTGATCATCAGGGCCACCGCCAATACGAACAGGCACTGGATCAGGCCATTGCCGATGTTGCCGGCCAGTCCAAGTAGACGTAATAGGGCTGCGTTCAGGCTCGCGCCCAACGCCTCCTGGCGATCGCCCGAACCGGGCAAGGCCGACTTCAGCCAGGTGAGCTCCTCACCCCTGTTGCCATAGACCATGCGGGAGGTGCCTTCCAGGCCTCCATGCACCAGCTTCACTAGTTCGGTCGCGGCAGCCGGCAGCTTGCTGATCAGCTCACCAAACTGTTGAACAAAGGGTGGAATCAGGGTTGTACCCGCCACCAACACGATCACGAGGATTCCAAACAGGCTCAGCAGCACGGCCAAGGGGCGGGTGCACCCCAGCTTTTTCTGGACGGCTCCCACCAGGGTGCACAGCGCCATGGCAATGACGACACCGGCAAAGATCAGCAGGACGGCATGGCGCAGCGACCAGAGCAGGGCTAGGGCCGCGACGACAGCCAGCAATCCGAGCCACTTACCGAGGGTCAAGCGTCCGTGCTCTCCGGGGCGTCTTTTTCAGGGCCACCGGAAAAACCAAGTTCATGGCTGTCGGCGTAGCGCTGGGCAAAGCGCATGAACCGCTCAAAATCAGCGGTGGTCTTCCAAGTGTAGGTGGCTTCCAATGCGCTGGCCTTGCCGTTGACGAAGCGGGCATTGACATCCCGGCTCACCAACTCCCCTTCTTCATCGACAAGAAACATGCCAGTGATGTCTCCAAAGCTTTCGGGAGCCAAGGCTGCGGGTTCCTCGAAAACAAAGGTCGCCTGGCCGGTCCGTCCATCACGCGAACGGGTGAGGCGGATGTCAGGCACGACCGGTTCATCCGTGCCGCGGAAGAACTGGATGGCGGCAGCCATGGGGATCGTCGAAAGGGCGATCTTACGTTGACCGTTGGCCTTGCCTGACATAGTGGGTTTCTGCTGCGGGTCCGTCCGGTCGGTTCACTGCCATGCTTTCCGGTCCCCCGGTCTCCAGCACGCTTCGCAGTGATGAACTGCTGGATTGTTTTCTTTCTGCCTCTGCCCGCCAGCAGCGTTCCCTCATCGAGGCCCTTGAGGCCCGTGCTGGCGAATTGACCCCCCTGATCATCGGCAGGTTGGCCCAGATGGACCGTTCTGGTGACAGTTGGTCGGCGGGGTTCCTGGTTCAGTTGCTGCTCCAGAGGGCCAACTCCGACCAAGAGCAGGATTTCTGGCAACGACATCCCCAAGGTTGGCTGGAGGCGAATAGCGGGGTCGGCCAGGATTACACCATTCTACAGCGCCACCTCATTGATCAGGAATTCGAGGCCGCCGACCGATTGACCAGCGAGCACCTGCGCCAGTTGGCCGGTTCGGAAGCGATGCGGCGAGGTTATGTGTATTTCAGCGAAGTCTCGTCCATGCCTTCCCTGGACCTGGAAAGTCTTGATCGCCTCTGGGTGGTCTACTCCCGGGGGCGCTTTGGCTTTTCGGTCCAGGGTCGGCTGCTGCTCGCCTGTGGTGGCAAGTGGGACCGACTCTGGCAGCGCCTGAGCTGGAAACAGGACGGGGTCTGGACCCGGTATCCGGGGTCGTTCCAGTGGTCCATCCAGGCACCGGAAGGTCACATGCCGCTCATCAATCAGTTGCGGGGCGTCAGGCTGATGGATGCCTTGTTGTCCCATCCAGGCCTGGCTCCCCGCTGGCAGCGCCAACAGGAGCCGGTTGGGGGTTAGCTTCAAGAAACAAAGCTGTTGATTGGTCCTGGCGATGCCTTGGCGCTGGGCTGATTTCATCACTCCCTCTACCTTGCATCTCTCCCCTTTGGTGGAGTTGCTCATGGAGCCTGCCCACGGCCATGGCTCCCATGATGACCTTCAGCTCGGTCTCCATGAGGCCCTAGTCAATGCCGTGCGCCATGGCAACGGCTGCGATCCCTCGAAATGCCTGCGGGTGCGCCGCATTGTGACCACCCACTGGTTGGTCTGGCAGGTTCAGGATGAAGGTCCCGGTCTGCCTACCCAGGTCCGCACAAAAGTGAAACGACCATCCATCGAGGCCGTTTCCGGGCGGGGATTGTTCCTGATCCAGCACTGTTTTGATGATGTGCGCTGGAGCCCTCGAGGCAATCGCCTCCAGTTGGCCGTGCGTCGCCGGCGTCTCAGCGGCCGTGGGAAGGACAACCAGGATCCCTGATCTCTCCCTTCAGCCAACCGAGGGCATGCTCCAACAGTGCAATGGCATCTTGACCTGTGCCCGTGCCCGGATCAGAACCCTTTGGGGCTGACGGCTCGGATTCACGCAGAAGCAAAACCAAGGCAGAGCTGATCTGTTCGGCGGCTCGGCGGTGGCGCTGGCCCTTTAGGGCATGCCATTGGCGATCATTGATGGTGAGGTTGCGCTGCAGCTCGGCCGCCAACGGCAGGGCCTGCTCAGGCCAGCGCTGACGGGGCGGCGGCATCGGCACGGCAGGGGAGAGGTCAGCCGACACTGGACGGAAGCAAGGGTTCGATACCATCCTGGCCCCATTACCGTCTTCTCCATGATGGGATCCCCACCCAGCAGGTCCGAGCGCCGCCAAAGGGTACGGCGTGATGCGGGCCTGCTGGGACGGCGCTCCCGGTCGCGCCGACACCAGCGACTGCCCCGGCCAGCGCCTGCCCCTGGAGCCACTCCTGGGGTCCTTCACCATCTGGCAGCCTTGCTGACCCTGGCTAGCCGGCCCCGGGCTTCTGTTGAGGGCGACAGTCGCCAACAAAGGCGCCGACGCCAGCACCTGGCCCTGGCCCAGCGGCTGCTCGATCCCCTGCCCGTTGCCCTGAGGGCGGGTGGGCAGGGCTCCGAGTTTTTCTGGCGGGTTGTTCGCTTTGGCGGGGCCGGAGTCCTGCTGGCTTGGTGGCTGATGCGTTAGAAGGGTTTACGTGCTGTCCAGACCCGACTCATGAAATGGGTTTCGGCCCTGATCTCCAGGAAGCCGGTTTGAGTCAGTCGGGCTTCAATGTCGTCGGAGATGTAGTCGCGGTAATAGGGCTCGTGGAAAACCCGACGGAAGTTTTCCATGGCCACGGTGTACTGGGGCGAATCGGCCAGTTGAACCGAGTCGGCCAGAACGAAGACGCCCCCTGGCTCCAACACCCTGAAGGCTTCGCACAGCACGTTGGCACGGGCTGCAGCGGGGAGTTCGTGCATCAGAAAAACACAGGTGGCTGCCTGCATGCTGGCATCGGCAAATGGCATGGCCTCGGCATTGCCCTGCACCAGCTGGGGAAGCTCGCCGGGAAGCTGACTCAGCCAGCTGTTGGCTTGGCGCAGGTAAGCGGCGGAGAGATCGAGTCCCACAAGGTGGCCCTGGGGCAAGGCTCCCCGGATCTGGCGCAGGGTCCGTCCGGTGCCGGCGGCGATATCAAGCACCCGCAGGGAACTGGCCGGACGCTCTTTAAAGGCAGCCAGTCCTTGCACTAAGGGTTTCAGCAACCGACGGCGCATGGGATCGGCCGCCCCATTGAAAAGGATGTCCACCTGTAGGTCGTAGAGCGCGGCGGAGTGGTCGCTGAGGTAGCCGTCGGTCTGATGGTGGAAGTTCTGGAGGTAATAGTCCGGAAAGGCTTCCGGTTCCACATCCTGAGGTAAGTCGCGGACCTGACGCCTGGCACGGCGGTTCCAGGTCAAGGGCATGTCAAGCCAGACCAGGGGATAACGGGCGGCCCAATCGAGCCAAGGCGCATCAAAAAGCAGTGAGGCGGGATAGATGCCCGCTTCCGCCTCCTGCCAATCCTGCTCCAGCAGCCGCTCCATGGCCGCCCTGAGCTCCTTGAGCATCTCGGGCGGAACTGGCACGGTGAGAGGGGCGGCGGTGGGTGCCACCCATTGCAGAAGCCGGGTGCTCACCTCCTTGTGGGCCAGCCCCATCAGACTCCTGCCTCCCTGCAAGCCCAGGTAGGCGAATTTGGTGAGGGGGTCGGCCATTCTGGGGCTCTGGTGGGCCTTCATTTGAGCAGGCGGGGATGGGGGACCGTGGATCCTGCGCCCTGCTTGTTTTGATCAAGCGTCGAAGTACATCACGAATTCGTGGGGATGGGGGCGCTGGCGCAGCTGCTGAACCTCTTCGTATTTGAGTGCGATCCAGTTGCTGATGAAATCTTCGCTGAACACGCCGCCGGCCAGCAGGTAATCCTTGTCAGCATCCAGGGCTTCGAGGGCTCCATTGAGCGAGGAGGGAACGGTGTTGATGCGCGACAGCTCATCGGCGGAGAGTTCGAATAGGTCGACGTCGGTGCCATCGCCTGGATCGATCTGGTTTTTGATGCCATCAATGCCGGCCATCAACATGGCTGCAAAGCCGATGTACGGATTGGAGAGGGCATCACCGGAGCGGAATTCAAGACGTTTGGCCTTGGGATTAGGACCTGTCAGGGGGATGCGAACGGCAGCGGAACGGTTGCCCTGGGAATAAACCAGATTGACCGGGGCCTCGAAGCCTGGCACCAAACGCTTGTAGCTGTTAGTGGTGGGGTTGGTGAAAGCCAGGAAACTGGGGGCATGCTTGAGCAAGCCACCGATGTACCAACGGGCGGTCTGGGAAAGGTTGGCGTAAGTCCCTTCACCGAAGAAAAGGGGCTGACCGGCTTTCCAAAGGCTTTGGTGCACATGCATGCCAGATCCGTTATCCCCAAAGATGGGTTTGGGCATGAATGTGGCAGTTTTGCCATACTTCTTGGCGATATTACGCACGACATATTTATAGATCATTACGTTGTCTGCCGCGCTGATTAATTCGGCAAACTTGATGCCTAATTCATGTTGGGCGGTGGCAACTTCGTGATGCTGCTTCTCGATCGGAACCCCCAGGGAGCCCATAGTGAGAAGCATTTCGCTGCGGATATCCTGGAGAGTATCGTTGGGTGCAACTGGGAAGTAGCCTTCTTTAAGTTGAATTTTATAGGCTAAATTGCCCCCTTCTTCAATGCGATCGTTGTTCCAGGGGGCTTCAATTGAGTCTACTTGGTAAAAGCTTGTGCCGTTGCTGCTTTTGTAGCGGACGTCGTCAAAGATGAAAAATTCCGGCTCGGGTCCGAAATAAGCCGTATCTGCCAATCCTGTCGAAGCCAGGTAGTCCAGCGCTTTTTGCGCCAAGGCCCGGGGACAGCGGGCGTAGGGAAGGCCGCTGCGGGGCTCCTTGATAGAGCAAATCAAGCTGAGGGTTTTGTGGCTGTAGAAGGGATCGATCCAGGCCGTGGCGGGATCCGGCACCATGTCCATGTCGGATTCGTTAATCGCCTTCCAGCCTCGGATCGAGGAGCCATCGAAGGCCACGCCTTGGCTAAAGGCGGCTTCATCGATGAGGTCTTCGCAGACGGTGAGGTGTTGCCATTTGCCGTGGAGATCGACGAACTTGAGATCGATGAGTTCGATCCCTTCCTCTTTAATGCGGCGAAGAACGTCCTGGGCGGTCGGGGCCATCTGAAGGATCCGTGGGAGGGGACCGCCCGGGGAGGACGGATGGCTGGGAACGTAAGCAGCGATACCGGGCTGTTTTGTATCTGTTGATACCAATAAATATTGCGCGCCTGTGTTCATCGGCCCCGGCCTGGGTTTCTCTCCACCGCCGGGCCTGCGTAACCGTTTCTGTCAGATTCTCGAAAACCTGCCTCCAGCAAGGAATCTGGCCGATTGCGAGTGCTAACTTCCGCCGAAGGTGCGTCACCCGGTTCTTTTTCCATGCGCGATGCCATCGGCGGTGTCATTGGCCGCTACGACCAGCTTGGTCGCTATCTCGATCGCGATGCGCTCGCCCGCATCGAGGCGTATTACAGCCAGTCCACCGTGCGCCTGGCCGCCGTTGAATTGATCAACCGCGAAGCGACGACCATTGTGCGGGAAGCCTCCCAACGGCTCTGGCTCGAAGATCCCGAATTGATTCTTCCCGGTGGCAATGCCTACACCACCCGCCGTCTGGCGGCCTGTCTGCGGGACATGGACTACTTTTTGCGTTACGCCAGCTATTCACTGCTTGCCGATGACGTCACCATCCTGAACGAGCGGGTGCTCAACGGATTGGACGACACCTATAAGAGTCTCGGTGTTCCCACCGGCCCGACGGTGCGCGGCATCGCCCTGCTGGCCGATGTGGTCTCCGAAATGTTGCTGAGCCAGGGCCTTGGCGATGCCAAAGTCATCGACAGCGTGGTGCGGGCCCCGTTCTTGCACCTTTGCCGCGGCCTGGCCTCCACCAATGTGCGGGCTCGCTGAGGAGGGGCTCACTCGCTTAATCTCCCCTCACCCGTTTCCCCTGCCCGCAGGCCTTGGCCCTTCCTGTTCTGCCTACTGTCTCGACCCAGCACCGGATTGGGCTCGCCCCGATTGCCACGCCGGAGCGACTGCTGCTCGGTCCCGGACCTTCCAACGCCCATCCCCAGGTGTTGGAAGCCATCGCTCGCATGCCGATCGGTCACCTCGATCCTCTCTATCTGGAGCTGATGGTCGAGGTGCAGGAGTTGCTGCGTTATGCCTGGCAGACCGATAACAGGCTCACCTTGCCCATGAGCGGCACCGGTAGCGCCGCCATGGAAGCCGCCATCGCCAACATGCTTGAACCCGGTGATCGGGTGGTGGTCGCAGTGAATGGTTACTTCGGCCTGCGCTTGGCCGATATGGCCGGCCGCTATGGCGCCGATGTCATCACCATCGAACGTCCCTGGGGCGAGGCCTTCAGTCTTGCGGAAATTGAGGCCGCCTTGGAGGCCCATCAGCCCACCCTGTTGGCGATCGTCCATGCCGAAACTTCAACCGGCATCTGCCAGCCCCTGGAGGGCATCGGCGACCTCTGCCGCGCCCACGACGCGCTGCTGCTTGTGGACACGGTGACCTCCCTGGGGGCCGTCCCTCTTTTCCTGGACGATTGGAAGATCGATCTGGCCTACAGCTGCAGCCAGAAGGGACTCAGCTGTCCCCCTGGACTCGGCCCCTTCAGCATGGGACCAAGGGCCGAGCAGAAGCTGGCCAACCGCAAGGGCAAAGTGCCTAATTGGTACCTTGATGTTTCTTTGCTCAATAATTATTGGGGTAGCGATCGTGTGTATCACCACACGGCTCCGGTGAACATGAATTACGGCATGCGGGAAGCCCTGCGACTGCTCTCCGAAGAGGGCCTTGAGCAGGCCTGGGCCCGTCATCGCAGCAATGCCGAACGGCTCTGGGCTGGTCTTGAGCGCCTGGATCTGCAGCTGTTGGTTCCCGAGCCCCTGCGCTTGCCCACCCTCACCACGGTGAGAATTCCCGAAGGCGTTGATGGCAAGGCCTTCAGTCGCCATCTCCTCGATCAATTTGGTATCGAAGTTGGTGGTGGTCTGGGCGTGTTGGCCGGCAAGGTATGGCGTATCGGCCTGATGGGCTACAACAGCAACCCAGCCAACGTGGATCGCCTGCTCAACCTGCTGGAAAGCGAACTTCCGGCGTTCCTGCCGACCGCACCCGCCGCCGTCGCTGCCTAAACCAGTTCTCCAGCAACTGCCGCCCCTCCGCTGCCAGTACGCCGCCCTCAACCCGCATGGCGTGGTGGGCACTGGGGTGGTTGGCGAGATCCAGGCACCCCCCAAGGGCGCCACGCTTTGGATCCGCTGCCCCATAGATCACCTGCCCCATCCGGGCCTGCACCAGGGCCCCAGCGCACATGGGGCAGGGCTCAAGGGTCACCAACAGGCTGCAGTCGTTGAAACGCCAGTCGCCCCGCAGGTCTGCCGCCTGCTTGAGGGCCACCAGTTCGGCATGGCCCAGGGGATTCTGGTGGCGATGGCGCATGTTGCTGCCCCAGCCGATGGCGGTTCCCTTCCCATCCAGAATCACCGCCGCCACCGGAACCTCCCCCTCCATTCCCACCCGGTGGGCGAGGCGTAGCAGGCGCCCCATCCAAAGGATGTGGTCATTTCCTGCACTCATAGCTTTGGGGACCTCCTCCCTGGTGTTGTGAAACCACTTTGGGGGTCGCTGGCGGATGCCAGGCACAATGGCAAAACGCAAGAACCCCGCCGTTGGCCAGTGCGCCCCCATTCCAGCGGCAGGCTGACCCGCTGATCAGCCTTTCCCCGTTCGCCGATCCCCAGGGGGTGGATCCGGCGCTTGAAGACTTTCTGCATCGTGCCTCCAGCCTGCTCTGTGGCTGGTTGGGACGCAGCACCAGTGGCACCCCCCTGCCTTGCTCAAGTGCCATGCCGGCCATTGAGCCCGAAGGGTATGGGTTGTCCCCCGACCAGTTGCTCGCCGACCTGCAAATGGTGATGGAGGGCGCTTACAACCCCAACCATCCCGGTGCCCTTGCCCACCTGGATCCTCCCCCCTTGGTGGCGGGCCTGGCGGCCGAACTGATCTGCGCGGGCCTGAACAACAATCTCCTAGCCGAAGAGCTCTCCCCCAGCCTCGGCCGCCTGGAGAGGGGTCTTTGTGGCTGGTTGGCCGGACAGATCGGCATGCCGGCTGGAGCCGGTGGCGTGGCGGCCAGTGGCGGCACCCTCAGCAATCTGATGGCCCTAGTGGTAGCCCGCCAACGGGCCGGTCTGGCCACCAACGGAGATGGGGTGGTGCTCTGCAGTGACGATGCCCATCTGTCCTTGCTCAAGGCCCTGACCGTGATGGGCCTGCCCCAGCAGGCGCTGATCCGGTTGCCGTTGGATCTGGAGGGGGCGGTTGAACCGATGGCCCTCGAGGAGATCTTGCGGGCCCTTGACCGCCAGGGCCGTCCCGTGATTGCGGTGGTGGCGACGGCCGGTACCACGGTGCGCGGCGCTGTAGATCCACTGGGACCCATCGCTGACCTCTGCCAGCGTTACGGCCATTGGCTCCATGTCGATGGGGCCATCGGGGCGGTGTTTGCCCTGGCCGAATCACCCTTGCCGGCTCTGCTGGGCCTGGGCCGGGCTGATTCGATCACGGTGAACCCCCAGAAGCTGCTGGGCATTCCCAAGACCTCCTCCTTATTGCTGCTCGCCGAACCTTCGTTGCTGAAGGCCACCTTTGCCACCGGTTTGCCCTATATGGAACCCAGCTTGGATGGTGGCCATGGGGGGGAAGAGGGTCTGCAGGGGACCCGTCCGGCCGAGATTCTGAAATTGTGGCTTGGCTTGCGGCATCTGGGTCAGGCCGGCATCGGGACCCTGCTTGAGGGGGCGCTGGCACGGCGGCGGCGTCTGCAGGAGTTGCTCAGCGTTGACGAGCGGTTGGAGCTGCGCAGCGGCTCCCTCCATCTGCTGGCTTTTGCCGCTGTGGGCCTCGATGCCGCAGCCAGCGACGCCTGGAGTCGGCGCTTGCGCGAACGACTTCTGGCCGAAGGGCTGTTGCTTTCACGTCCCTTGTATCAGGGCCGTCACCACCTCAAAGCCGTCCTGGGCAATCCCCATACCCGTTCCCACCACCTGGAGCATCTCGCGGCGGTTGTGGCTGAGCAGCAGCCTTGATCGGGTGGGGGCAGGTCTCCACCTACGGTTGGACCCTGCGCCCAATCTTTGTTTGATGGCAACGCCCCCCAGCGATGGCCGTTCCCGCTGGGTGGCCCTTGTCACCGGCGCCCTATCGATCCTGATCGCCATTGTTTATTTGTTGATGGTCACCTGGCTGGATCGCCAGGGCCCCTTACTGCCTCCTCCCCCCGAGGCCCTGGGCCTCGCCCCGGTGCCCGCGGCGGCAGCCGCAGTTCCTGCCGGCGTTGCCAGGGTTCCACCACGCGGCTGAGGGCCGCCTCCAGAAAGCGGCGCAGGGCTCCTTCGCGCTTGTTCAGTTCGTATTGCTTCTGCAGCACCTCCCGGACGCCGCCATCTCCCCAGTCCTGATCCTGGCGAAAGTAGGTGATGAAGCCGCGTCCGGCGACCCGCGTCAGCCAGGCGGCCGTCACCGCTTGTACCGCCCGACTCAAGAGCAGGGCCGGCAGGTTCAAGCTCAGGGCACCGCTGATCAGACCGATTCCCCCTTTGATCAGACCTAACCCAGCAAGGGTGCGGCCCACCGACAGGGCCAGGTCCTGGGCCGCCTCCCGGCTGAGGCTCACGCCGTAGACGCGGCCGATCTCGATCACCATCTGGGCATTGACCGCCGCCGTCCCCAGCAGGTCCACCCCCGGCAGGGGATTGACCAGCAACACACCAGCCCCGATCCACATGTAGCGCTCCACGGTGGTCTCAGCATCCCGGCCGCGCTGGCGGTCCAGGAGCTGCTGACTGGCTTCTCCCAGCTGGCGGCTCTGGAGCAGCAGGTTGTCGGCGATCAACTCTTCTCCGTCGGCCCGTAGTACCGCCGCCATGCGCTTCAGCAGCCCCTGGACCTCCGCAGCCGGTTGGATCGGGCGGCCGCCAGGCATCGGCACGCTCTGGGGCGAGGCGCTGGCCGCAATGACATCTTCTGGAGCGATGCGGCCAGCTCCCCGCTGTCGCAACAGGGCCAGCAGTCGTTCTTCCTCCCGTTCGCCCCGCAGGTCGCACTTGTTGAGGACCAGCAGCAGGCGTTTACCCAGGCTGGCCAGGGTGTCGAACACCTCCTGCTCCGCTGCCCGTAGGTCGCCATCCACGACCAGCAGCAGTAGGTCGGCTTTGGCGGCCCGGCGCCGGGCCAGTTCTTCGCGCTGCCGTCCCTCCTGACCGCCTTCGAGGATCCCTGGGGTGTCCTCCAGAATCACGGCCCGGGGCAGGCCCTCCAGCCGCAGGCGGTAGCGCGCGCTGCGCTCGGTGGAGCCCATGGCCGCCGCCACGCTGCCCACCAGCTCGTTAAGCAGGGCTCGGATCAGGGAGGTCTTGCCCGTGGAGCCGCTGCCAAAGACGGCGATTTCCAGGTCCCCCCGTTCCAGTTCGGTCTGCAGGCGCTGGCGTTCCTGGCGCAGGGCTTCCCGCTCCACCTCGTCACGCACTCGATCGAGGGTTTGGTCGATGGCCACCAGCTGGCGGGTGGCCGCCTCCCGGCGGCTGCTGGCGGGGGGTGGCGGCGGGCTGGAGGGCCCTGGGCGGGCTTTGCCGCCGCGGCGCCACCAGGGCAGTACCAATTGGGCCAGCCCCAGGGCCAGGGCCGCCAACAGCAGCACCACCATGGGGGCCACCAGCCAGCCCGGCAGCCAATAACTCAACTGCCAGATCAACTGGTTGAAGCCCTGCAGCACGGCGGCGATCAACAACAGCGCCAACAGGCCCAGGCCGATCCCCATCCACAGGCGCATCCTGGGCATCAGGGTGCGGCGGCGGAGCGGATGATTTCACCCCAGAGTCCGGCGGCCAGGGCGCTTGTGGCTCGGCTGGGACGGTTGTCGTCATTGCCCATCCAGATCCCCATGACCCAGTGCCGCGTTGGTTCATAACCCAGGAAAAGCAGGTCCCGACCCTCGTTCGTGGTTCCGGTTTTGCCCCCGGCCCGCCCGCCCACATAGGCCGCCGTGCCTGTGCCGTTACTCACCACTCCCCGGAGTAGTTCCTGCATGGTCGCCGCTGTGCTGGCGGCCATGGCGCGCCGGCCGACGTTGTGGAAATTGGGGGTGTCCCGCCCTCCACGGCAGGGGGGCTCGCCGGTTTTGGCGGCGTTGCTGCCTTGGCTTCTTTTGCCCTCAATGCCGCTGCCCGATTCCTTGTCGCTGCCATTGCAACGCTCGGCGTCGGTAAGTTTGCGAATGGTGCTCGGGGCATGCCAGATGCCGTCGTTGGCAACGGCCCCATAGGCGGCGGTCAGCTCCAGCAGGGTCACCTCACTTTGGCCAAGGGCCAGTCCAGGCACTGGTTCCAGGGGGCTGGTGATGCCCAGGTCCCGCGCTTTTTGGGTGAGGGCGGTGAGGCCGACGCGACGGGCCAGGCGCAAGGCAGCCGTGTTGCTGCTAATCGCCAGGGCCTGCCGCAGGCTGATCATGCCCCCGCAAGCACTATCGAAAAACTGTCCTTGCCAGCGCAGGGGTCCGCAGGCGATTGAATCGCCGGCCCTAGCTCCCTGTTCAATGGCCACGACGTAGGGAATCAGCTTGAAGGTGCTGCCCGGTTGCCGCTGGGCCATGGTGGCTCGATTGAACTGGCTTTGGCGGTAATCACGGCCACCGGCAATCGCCAGGATGCCGCTGGTGCGGCTGTCGAGCACCACCACAGCCCCCTCGCTGACGCCGAGCCCGGCGCTGGCCAGAAGCTTCTGGCGCAGCAGGCGCTCCACCAGGGTTTGCAACGCTGGATCGAGATGGGTATCGATGAGGTAGTTGCCCTCGGCGGCCACATCGCTGCCCACCAGGTTTGCTAAATCACGGCGCACCTGGTCGTTGTAGAAGGGGGCCACATGGCGCGCGCTGGAACGGCAAGCGTTAGCCGCCAGTTCAATGGGGGCTCGGCGGGCGCGGTGGGCCTGGTCGGAGCTGATGCGGCCATTGGATTCCATCTTGGCCAGCACGCCGTTGCGGGCGGCCAGGGCGGCCTGGGGGTCAAGGCAGGGGTCGTAGCCATTGGGGGAGGGCAGCAGCCCCACCAGCAGGGCCGCCTGTTCGAGGTTGAGCCGTTTGGCCGGACGATCGAAGTAGCGGCGGGCAGCATCCTCGAAGCCCCAACCCACCCCCAGATACACCCGATTCAGGTAGCTGCGCAGGAGTTCGGCCTTGCTGAACCGGGCTTCCAATTGCAATGCCACCAACAGCTCGCGCCATTTGCGGGCCAGGGTTTCCCCTTGGCCCACCTGTTCGGGGTAGAGGCTGCGGGCCAACTGTTGGGTCAGGGTGCTGCCCCCTTCCAGGACCCGGCCCCCTATCAGGTTGGCGACTAGGGCCCGCCCCGTTCCGATGGGATCGACCCCTGGATGCCACCAGAAACGACTGTCCTCACTGGCGAGGAGGGCCTGGATCAGCACTGGTGAAAATTGACCCAGCGAGCCGAGCTCGCGATGGTACTGGTCTTCCGCTGAGGCGATTGGGCGGTTTTGCTGGTCGTAGAGAACGAGGGGGCCCCGGATCGGGGCCAGGCTGCCCCGAATCGGCACCTGCAGGTACGACAGCGTCAACAGCAGCACCCCAGCCAGGGCAGCGCCCGCCAGGCTGGCCGACGCCAAACGCCGCCAACGGTTCCGTCCAGGCCAACGGGGGCTCTCAAAGGTGACTTCCGGCAGGCCCCCCTCCTGGTTGGGTCCAAAGCGCACGCCATCGCCGTCGCGTAGCACCAGCTGCTGCACCCTGCGGCCTTGCCACCACAAGCCATTGGTGGAGTCGCAGTCGCTCAGCAGCCAGTTTCGCCCCCGTTGTTCCAGAAGGGCATGGCGTCGGCTGACAGCGCCATGGTCAATCACCACATCGGAGCCCGTCTCCCGACCGATGCGGTAGCAACTGCCGTGCAGAGGCACGTATCGGGGTTCTTCGCCCGGCACATGCAGCAGCAGGTGGGCCTCGCCGCTGGAGTGTCGCCTCAAGGGTCTGGGGCGAAGGAATTCAGGGGGTGCTGGAACCACGGGAGTGGCGCTGGGGCGCAAGCAGATGGATGGCGAAGCAGGCCACGGCCAGATTGATGGCGATGTCGGCGATGTTGAAGATCGGAAACGAGATGGGCATGAATTCCAGAAAGTCGACCACCGCCCCCAGCCGCCACCGGTCCAGACCATTGCCTGCCGCTCCCCCGAGCAGGAAGCCGAAGGCCAGGGCTTGCCAACGGTCGGTCGGGGGCTCCCTCAGGATCCATAGCACCAGGCCCAGGCTCACCAGCAGGCTGATCCAGCCCAGTAGTTGGGGATTGCCGCTTAACAGGCTCCAGGCCGCGCCGGTATTGCTGACCCGGCGCAGCTGCAACAGTCCGGGCAGGAACGGATGTCCTTCCCCTGCAGGCAGGTGGCCCAAGGCCCAGGCCTTGCTGAGTTGATCGAAAAGGACCAACATCGTGGCCAGCAGCAAGGCCAGAAGCCTGCGGCGATAGGGCCTTGGACCTTGGCCTGGGGAGGGGGGTCTGGCGTTCACGATTCGATCAACAGCAGGTGGCGCAGGGGCCAGGCCAGAACGCCGGCCGCACAGCAGAGCAGGAGCTGGGGAAACACCGCCATCGCATAGCCACTGAGCAGAGGGATCACATTGGCCCCCCAACGGCCCACCAAGGTCCCCAGCAGCAGGTTGGCCATGCCGCAGAACTGCAGCACCAGCAAGCCAATAGCTGCGGCACCGGCCAGGGCCAGGGGATCATTCATGCCGTTCTGGCGTGAAAGTTTGCCGGTGACCCAGGCCGCTGGTAGAAAGCCGGCCAGGTATCCGAAGCCCGGATCCAGGAGGTAACTGGGGCCGCCACCACCGTGAAAAACCGGGAGCTGGAACAGGCCGATGCTCAGGTAAGCGGCCGCCGCCAGCAGGCCGGCGCGATGCCCCCCCACCAGGGCTGTGAGCAACAAGGCTGGCACCTGCAGGGTCACGCCCAAGGGCTGTAGGGCCAAGGTCCCTTGGTCGGGGAAGGGGAAGACGGCAGGAATCAGGCCACCGGCCAGGATCAGTAAGAGACCGGCGATCGCACCGCTCCAGGTAGCTAGGGCCCGCAACATGGCATTACCGGGGTGCCTTCCATCCTGCAGCAGTTAGGTTCGGCTGAAAAGGGCGTGAATCCGCGTCCCCTGCCGCCATGCCCGGCTCTTCCCCTCCTTCTCTCCCCGGTTCCCCGGGCCCATCCCCCGAGGCCAGAGAGGTCCCGCCTGCGTCTGAGATCGCCCTGGCGGTCGGGGATGCCGTGCGCCTGGTCGGCGTGCCGCCTTATCTCAAGACCGCAGATCCGATGCCCATGTTGCGGCCATCGGATCTGGTGGAATCCGACGAAATCGGCCATGTGGTCGAAATCCGTGCCCTCGGTCAGTGCGCCGTGCGGTTCCGCCGCGGTGCCTTTCTGATACGGCGGGTGGATCTCAGTCCTGTGGAGGTCCCTGGCTAAGGCGGTGATCAGTCCATACGGCTGCAGCGGGTTCGAGGCCCTCGGCTGGGCCCACCAGACTGAGGCTGGGATGGCGTAGCCAACGCAATGCGGCTTGCTGGAGATCGTGCGGGGTGAGGCCAGAGGCCCGCTCCAAGGTGCGTTCGACGTGATTTTCGGCAAGCCCGTGGCTGAGAACCAGGGAAAGACGGTCGGCGATCTGGGAGCAGGTCTGACGACCCATGGCGTCTTGGCCCCGGAACTTGGCCTGGGCCAGTTCCAGCTCCGCTGCGCTAAGGGGCTCCTCCAGCAGGCGGCTCCATTCGTCCAGCAGGCAGTGGGTGGCTTCTTCGGCCCGATCCGCCGAACTCGATAGATGCATCACGAAGGGCGCAGCACCGGATCGGGCCGGCATGTGCACCCCCACGTCGTAAGCCAGGCCCCGCTCCTCCCGCATCACCTGGAACAGGCGGGCTGACATGCCCGCACCCAGATGGGTCTGGAGCAGCCGCAAGGCTGGGCCATCGGGATGGCCCAGGGGCAGAGTGGTGGTACCCAGCATCAACACCAACTGCTCGGTGTCCTGCTCCTGGAGCTCGATTTTGCCGCAGTGCTCCGACGGGGGTTGGCTGTTTTCGTCGCCCTGGGTGGGTGGCAGGGCCGTCGCCCAGGGACAGTTGTGCAGGGGGGTCTCCAGCAGCGCCTGGAGGTCGGGCGGCACGGTTCCGCAGAGCACCAGCACGGCCCCACCGGCCCCCAGTCCGGTGACGATGGACTGCAGATCCGGGCCCGTCAGGGCAGCCAGTTCAGCTTCCACCCCCAGGGGGTCATGGCCGTAGGGCCCATCGCCGTAAAGAAGAGTGCGCAGTCCATCGTGGGCTAGTTGGAAGGGGTCTTCTCGCTGGCGCCGCAGGGTTTGAAGGTTGAGTTGGCGCTCCAAGTCGACTTGGTCGTCCTCCAGGCGGGGGCGCCGCACCATCTCCAGGAGCAGGGGCAACAGGACTTCGGCGTCTTCGGCGGCGCAATGCAGGCCCACCGTCAAGGCGTCTTCACTGGCCTCCGCCCGCAGGGAGGCCCCGCGCCCCTCAACGCAATCGGCCAGGGCCTCGGCATCAAGGCTGCCGCAACCCCGGGTCATCAGTCCGGCCAGTAGCTGGTGGGCCCCTCGCTGGTGTCGGGGGTCGGCGCTGCTGCCGCCCCGCAGGACCAGCCGTGCCGCCAGCAGGGCCGGGCCGGGCCGTTGCTGGGCCACCACGGGCAGTCCGCCGGTGAGCACGAAACGTTGGTGGATCGTCATGCCGGCACCGCTTCCAGGACCGAGGCGAGGGCCGGATCAAACCCGATGAGCACCTGGTGCTGCAGGGTCTCGGGGGTCCAGCGCTGCAGCATTTCCAGGGGGCTGGCGAGGCGGTATTGCCGCTGCCAGAGCTGATTACTGCCGATCAAGCCGGCCACGCCGGCCGACGATTCGAGGCTGAAGCGATAGCTGTTGGCCACCAGCCGTTGGGCCCGTTCCCATTCCTCCTTGGTGATTGGTGCGGCCATCACCTCCTGCCAGACCTCCGTGATCGCTCGCCGCACCGCCTCCAGATCGTCCGGTTCACAGACCGCCTCCAGCAGGGCCAGGCTGCCGCCCTGCATGGCGTGGAGATCGAGATCAATGCTTTCCACCAGCCGTAGGTCCTCCCGCAGGCGGTCAACCAGTCGGCTGCGGCGGCCTTCGGACAAGACTGTCGTGGCCAGGTCGCTGCCGATCACGGCCTCCAGATTCCCAGCCGGAGGTTGGGCCCAGGCCATCAGCAGGCGGGCCGCCTCCAGCCGGGGTAACGCCAGGCGTTGTTCTCCCGGCACCACCTGGAGCGTTGGGGCCTGGATGGTGTCGGTTGGATCCCCGTTCGTCAGGGTCCCCAGGGGGCCAAGGGCGGCCCGGCTGGCCAGTTGGCCATCGCCAGTGGCCCCAGCCAGGGCCAGCACGCATCCTCCGGGTCGGTACAGCCGTTGGTGGAAGGCGGCCATGGTCTCGGGGTCATGGTGCAACAACGATTCCCGATCGCCCAAAATGGGCAGGCTGTAGGGATGGCCCGGGCAAGCTGCGGCCAGGAGCCGTTGCAGGGCAACCTCTTCGGGTTGATCTTCACTCTGGGCCAGTTCTTCTAAAACCACCTGGCGCTCCATGGCGAAGGCCTCGGCTTCCAGGCGGGGGCGCAAGACCAGATCGAGCAGCAGGTCGAGGGCTTCTGGCGCCGCTTCGGGCGGAATCAGGACGTGGAAATGAACGTCATCAAAGCCGGTGGCGGCATTGGTCATTCCCCCCAGGGCCTCGACACGGCGATCGAATTCGCCCGCGGCAAGAGCATCACTGCCCTTGAACACCATGTGCTCAAGGAAGTGGGCCAGACCATGCTCATGCTGATGCTCAAAGGAACTGCCGGCTTGACACCAAAAGTCAATGCACACCAGGGGGGCTTCGGGCAGGGGCAGGCTCACCAATTCGACCCCATTGGCGAGTCGTTGCCGTTCGGGATCACCCAGGCCGCTCAGCAACGGGGCCGAAGAACCCCTCGTCTCACTCATGGATGCGTGGCAGGATCGCCATTCTGCGTGGCTGGGCGTCCCTTTGTCCTCTCCCCATGGTTCGGGTCTGCCGGATGGGTCCGTGGCCCCTGCGGCCCATCGCTCTGATCGGGCCGGAGCGGCCCTGTCTTCGGATCCAGCCGTCGGGGTCCACCCCTTGGTGGATGCCCTGGCGGAGCGGATACGCGGGTGTCGGGACGGTTTACCGGGCCTGGCCCCGCTGCTGATCGATCCAGAGCTGGAAGCGATCAGTGGCAGTCTCGATGGTGAACGACTGTTCATTCGCAACGAGCTGCATCAGTGCCATGGCCTGCGCAAGCTGCACCTTGAAACCGCCAGGCTGGGGATGGGGTTGCAAATTCTGCACTGCGTCTTTTTCCCTGATCCCCACTTCGATTTGCCCATTTTTGGCGCCGACATTGTGGCCAGCCGGGGGGTTGTGTCAGCGGCCATCGTCGATCTGTCGCCCGTTGATGGGGCCCTTCAGGCGTCCTTGACCCAGGCCTTGGCGGCCCAACCGCGGGGACCCTTTGCCCAGGTGCGGGACCTGCCCCCCTGGGGATCTATCTTTTCCCCCCAGGTCCTTTTTGTTCGTCCCGATGGGCCCCAGGAGGAAGGAGCTTTCGTGGAGGCCGTGGCTGGTGTCCTGGAGGTTCTGGCGGCCGCTGTGCGCCAGGCGACACCCCAGGCCAGTGATGATCCAGCTACGGTTAAAAGGTGGCAGGGACAATTGAACTATTGCCGTCAACAGAAACTGAACGACAAGACCCGCCGAGTGTTGGAGAAGGCCTTCAATCCCGCTTGGGCGGACCACTACATCGAACAGCTCCTGTTCGACGATCCCCCAGCCCTGGATTTCCTCCCCTCCTCTACGCCCTGATCGGGGCGCTTACTGGAGCTGCACTTACCTGGACCTTGACCCATGGTCTTCCTTGGGCGCCCCGGATAGGTGGTCCATCGGCAGCGAAGACGGTTGGGGCCCGCAAAGCGGCGGCCCCAACTCCCCAGGCGGTGGCGGCCCTCGGTCGCCTTGAACCCGGTGGAGACATCCGCATCCTGGCGGCCCCCAGCAGCGGCGTCGATGGGGGCAGTCCCCGGATCACAGCTCTGTTGGTGGTGGAGGGGCAAACGGTGCAAGCCGGCCAGTTGCTGGCCCACTTCGATTCGGCCCCCAGCCAAAGGGCCGAGCGCCAGAGGATTCGTGTCCGTCGGGTCAACCTCCGTCGCCGTTTGATGGTGGAGGGCCGGGAGGTGGCCCGTTACCGCCGTCTCACGGCCGATGGCGCCATCTCCGCCGACGAACTCGACAATCGCGAGCAGCATTACCTGGAACTGCAGGGCCAGCTGCATGAAACTGAGGCGTCCCTGCTGAAAATCGAGGCCGATCTTCGCAATACTGAGTTGCGGGCTCCCATTGATGGCACAGTTTTGCGCCTCCATACCCGGGTGGGAGAACGGGCCGGTGACAAGGGGGTCCTCGAGCTCGGTGATAGCGCCCGCATGGAGGCCGTGCTGGAGGTTTACGAAAGCGACATTGCCCGGGTGCGGCTGGGTCAACGGGTCCGGATCAGCAGTGAAAACGGAGGCTTCAAGGGTCAACTGAACGGCGTCGTCACCCGCATCAGTCCCCAAGTCCGCCAGAGGGAGGTGCTGTCCACAGACCCAAGTAGCGATGCCGATGCCCGCATCGTCGAGGTGCGGGTGGGGCTCGACCCAGCGGCTGCCAAGAAGGTCCAGACCCTTACCGGGCTCAAGGTGATCGGCCGGTTAGAGGCGTGAGGGGGCCCGTCTGATGCCTTCGTTATGGCCCAGCCGCCGCATTCCCTTGGCCTGGTTGTTGCTCACCCGTCAGCCGATGCGGCTGGCGGTCGCCTTGGCCGGTATTGCCTTTGCGGGCATCTTGATGTTCGTGCAACTGGGCTTTCGCGATGGTCTTTTCGAGGCCAGCATCACCCTGCACAAACTCTTTGACACCGATCTGGTGCTCATCTCCCCTCGCACCACCAGTTCGGTGGCGATGGCGGGGTTTCCCCGTCGCCGCCTGGTGCAGGCCATGGCCCATCCGGCCGTGGCGGGGGTGAGTCCGGTGCACTGGAACCTGTTGAGCTGGCGCAATCCAGAAAACCGCGCCACCCGCTCGATTCTGGTGCTGGGCTTTGAGCCCCTCGATCCGCTTTTGCAGGATGACTCCCTGCGCCGCCAGGCCCCCCTTCTCAGTCAGCGGGGAAGGGTGCTGTTCGATGAGCGGTCCCGCCAGGAGTTCGGGCCGATTGGCCCCTGGTTCCGCCAAGGCCGCCTTATTGAAACCGAGGTGGCTGGCAAGCGTGTGCGCGTGGTCGGCCTGGTCGCCCTGGGACCCTCCTTCGGTGCCGATGGCAATCTGCTCACCAGTGGTGAAACCTTCCTTTGGCTGATGCCCAATACCCCTGCCGGCAGCATTGAACTGGGGTTGATCCGGTTGGAGCCTGGCAGCGATCCGGCGAAGGTGGCGGCCGATCTGCGTCGCCAATTACCTCAGGATGTGGTGGTGTACAGCAAGCAGGGATTTCAGGACTTTGAAAAGAATTACTGGGCCACCAGCACCGCCATTGGTTTCATTTTCACCCTGGGTTCGGCCATGGGTTTCGTGGTCGGCTGCGTGATTGTTTATCAGATTCTTCATGGAGATGTCAGCGACCACCTGCCCGAATACGCCACTTTGATGGCCATGGGTTATCCCTTGCGCGATCTCCTTGGGGTCGTGGCCCGCGAGGGGCTGCTGCTTTCGCTGTTGGGTTACGGCCCAGCCCTGGCTGCGGCGCTAGGGCTCTACGGGCTGGTGCGTTCAGCCACCGGCCTGCCCGTAGCCATGACCAGTGGGCGCGCCTTGCTGGTGTTCGGGCTGATCCTGGTGATGTGCATGGTCTCGGCGGGTCTGGCCATGCGGCGCCTGGCCGATGCCGATCCGGCCGAAATTTTCTGAACCCGCCCGCCAGTGCCAACTCACTAGTACCGATGTACACCCCTAGCCCCGAGGCCCTTTCCACCAGCACATCTGGCTTGGCCACCATCTCGGTGCAGGGTCTAAACCATTGGTATGGCCGCGGCAGCATGGAACGCCAGGTGTTGCAGGGGGTGGACCTGGAGATCCAGCCCGGCGAGGTGGTGTTGTTAACCGGTCCGTCCGGATGTGGCAAAACCACCCTGCTGACGTTGGTGGGGGCCTTGCGGTCGGTGATGGAAGGTTCGGTCAGGGTGTTTGGGGAGGAACTCAACGGCTCCAGCCGCCAGCAACGCCAGTGCTTACGGCGCAGCATCGGCATGATTTTTCAGGGTCACAATCTGCTGCGCTGCCTGACGGCTGAGCAAAATGTGCAGATGGGCGCCGATCTGTTGCCGGGTCTGGGCTTCCGGGCCCGCCGCGATCTGGCGCGGGAATGGTTGCGGCTTGTGGGCCTGGGGGACCAACTCGGCAAGTTGCCCCACGACCTCTCCGGTGGCCAGAAGCAACGGGTCGCCATTGCCCGCGCCTTAGCGACCCATCCCCGTCTACTGTTGGCGGATGAGCCAACGGCAGCCCTGGACAGCCGCAGTGGGCGCGAAGTGGTTGATCTGCTGCGTTCCCTGGCCCGCGACCAGGACTGCGCCGTCCTGATGGTGACCCACGACCCCCGCATTCTGGATGTAGCCGATCGGTTGCTGCAGATGGAGGATGGTCGCCTGTGGAGCGCTGACCGCCCCCCTGGAGGTGCTGGGCTAAGGTGAATTCACAGTTCCGATCAAAACGGCGCCCATGTCGAAACGCAGAAATCTCAAGAAAGAAAAGCAAGAACGCAACAGGGCCTATGCCCGTAAGTTCAAGAAGCGCAAGCTGCGTAACGACGGTCGTGGCGAAGGAGCTGGCAATGGGGTAACGGGTACGGCCAATAATGGTGGAGCTGCCGATTGATTCGGTACCTCAGAGTCTGATTTCACTTCTCCGCCGCAGCGGCTGCAGATGTTTATCAGCGTCGTTATTCCTACCTACAACCGTTTGCCGATTCTGCGCCAGTGCCTTCAGGCGCTTGAGGCGCAGAATCTCCAACCTCCGGTTCAGCGATATGAAGTGGTGCTTGTCGATGATGGCTCCACCGATGACACTGTCCGCTGGCTCGATAGCCATGCCACTGCCTTTCCCCACGTCCGTCTGATTCGCCAGGACCATGGTGGGCCGGCGTTGGGTCGCAACCGGGGCGTGGAAGAGGCCCGGGGCGATGTGATCATTTTCATTGATAGCGATCTGGTGGTGACACCCGATTTTCTTGTCTGTCATGCCCAAGGCTTGGAACGCAGTTGGGCCAGCAACGGTAATCGGCTCTGTTTTACCTACGGTGCTGTCATCAATACCGCCAATTTTGAATCTCCAACGAAAGAACCCCACAAATTGCGGGACCTTTCTTGGGCCTATTTTGCCACGGGTAATGTGGCCATTGACCGTAAGTTACTCGAGGATACGGGCCTTTTTGATCCAGCCTTTCGGCTCTACGGTTGGGAAGACCTTGAACTTGGCGAACGCTTGCGCCTGCAGGGGGTGAAGCTGGTGCGTTGTCCTGAGGCCGTTGGCTATCACTGGCATCCAGCCCTGAGCCTGGATCAAATTCCTGATCTGGCTCGGGTTGAGCGCGAACGGGCTCGCATGGGCCTGGTCTTTTTCCGCAAGCACCCCACCCGCCGGGTGCGTTTCATCATCCAGTTCACCTGGTTGCATCGCCTGCTTTGGGAACTGCTCACCCTGGGAGGTCTCCTCAACGAACGCAGTCTCCGGCCCCTGTTGGCCCGACTGATTCGAAAAGGCAAGCCAGGCTTGGCCATGGAGCTCCTGCGTCTGCCCCTCAATCGCCTGGGCGTGCGCGAGCTGTTCGCCGAAGCCCGTCGCCAGGGCTTGCGTTGAAGTGCTGCGAGGGGCCCAGGCCACCGTTTGTTAGGTTGGTTAAGTTCCATTCACACCGCACACCTGCGTGTTTCGGGTGATGGCGTTCTTTTACTTGCCTTTCGGCAAGGCGGAAACGCGATCCCTGGCAGGTGGAGGCAAACCCGAAACCCCCCTGAAAATCCATGGCCGTTGTCACGCTTGCCGAAATGATGGAGGCTGGCGCCCACTTTGGGCACCAGACCCGTCGTTGGAATCCAAAGATGTCGCGCTACATTTATTGTGCGCGCAATGGTGTCCACATCATCGATCTCGTGCAGACCGCTGTCTGCATGAACAATGCCTATAAATGGACCCGCAGCGCCTCCCGTAGTGGCAAGCGTTTTCTGTTTGTGGGGACCAAGAAGCAAGCCTCCGAGGTGATTGCCCAGGAAGCCACCCGTTGTGGCGCTGCCTATGTCAACCAGCGCTGGTTGGGCGGCATGCTCACCAACTGGAGCACGATGCGGGCCCGTATCGATCGCCTCAAGGATCTCGAAAGGATGGAATCTTCAGGCGCAATTGCCATGCGTCCTAAGAAGGAAGCCGCTGTGTTGCGCCGCGAACTCGATCGCCTACAGAAGTATCTGGGTGGTCTCAAATCTATGCGTCGTCTCCCCGATGTTGTCGTGCTCGTCGATCAACGCCGCGAAACCAATGCGGTACTTGAATGCCGCAAGCTCGATATTCCATTGGTATCGATGCTGGATACCAACTGCGATCCCGATCTCTGCGACGTACCCATTCCCTGCAATGACGATGCTGTGCGCTCCGTACAGCTCGTTCTTGGTCGTTTGGCCGACGCCATCAATGAAGGTCGTCATGGCGCCCAGGAACGGGGCCAAGAAGAAGAGGGCTGAGCCGAAAGCTCGTCTTAATTCTTTGATCGTCACTTGAAGCCGTGGTTCCCTACGGCGTCATCCTTTTTTCACTTAGTCTTTAGCCCTTTCCCTTAATTCTAACCATGGCTGAGATCAGCGCCAAGCTCGTCAAAGATCTGCGCGATAAAACCGGCGCCGGCATGATGGATTGCAAGAAGGCCCTTGCTGAGTCCGAGGGCGATATGACCAAAGCAGCCGAATGGCTGCGTCAGAAAGGCATTGCCACCGCTGAGAAAAAAGCAGGCCGAACCGCGGCCGAGGGCGCAGTAGGCAGTTACATTCACACCGGCGCCCGTGTCGGCGTGCTGGTGGAAGTCAACTGTGAGACGGATTTCGTCGCCCGTGGCGAACTCTTCCAGGAACTGGTCCGCAACGTTGCCATGCAAATTGCGGCTTGCCCCAACGTTGAATATGTGACCACTGACGAGATTCCTGTCGATGTGGCTGAGCGTGAAAAAGCGATTGAGATGGGTCGCGATGACTTGGACGGGAAGCCCGAGGCCATGAAGGTCAAGATTGTGGAGGGTCGTATTGGTAAGCGCCTGAAGGAGTTGGCCCTGCTTGAGCAGCCGTTCATCCGTGACAGCTCTCTCAGTTTGGGCGAGATTGTCAAGCAGGCCGCCGGCAAAACCGGAGAAAATATTCAGGTACGTCGCTTCACCCGTTTCGTCCTCGGTGAAGGGATCGAGGTCGAGAAGGCCGATTTCGCTGCCGAAGTGGCGGCTATGACATCCGCGGGCTGAAATTCAACCTGGGGGGTCCGGTGGCCCCCCTTGAGGGCATGCCCAGGTCAGGATGCATCCGGTTGGAGCCATGAGTGATCAAACCAAGTCAATCCATGCCCAACGGCAAGGGGCCAATCCCCAGCTCTATCGCGACCTGGCCCTCTATCTTCAGGTCGTCCGCCAGGTTCTACCTAGGGCCGTTGATCAGGCCGTCTTCCATTTGGTTACCCAAGGCGAGTCCTCTCTTTACACCCAACAAACTCAAGAACGTCGTGATCAATTTCACGACCGTGTCCACACCCTGGTGCAACGCTGCCTGAGCCTATTGACGGTGGAGCAGCTGGTTCCCCTTGCCGCCCAGATGGAACGGGAGCTTCAACGGCGGCGCATTGAAACCCGTCGTCAGCTGATGGAGGATTGGACTTCGGAATCCCAGGCCAAAGAACCTGCTCACCAGGACGAGGCGCCTGATGACGAGCCCCCTGATGACGAGCCCCCAACCTTGCCCCAGGGTTCCGTGAACCTCGGTTTGTCGATTCCTGGCACGATCGGACTTTTCGGTTGGCGGGATGCGGGGGCCTTTCGATTTGGCCCCGGCCCTGGCTCTGGACCGGAGATCTCAGGGCACGACGAGTCCGAGGATGGGCGCCCGGATGCCCTCGATGCGTCACTACCGCAGCGGCCCAGTCAAGATTCCACGGCGGTTCCATCGTCCATACCCTTGAGTTCACTTGAGTTGTTTTCGCTGGCCGCGCCTGCCGAACCCAGCGAGGCCCCGTTCCCTTCTGAATCCATTGAGATGCCGCAGGACCAGCAGGCTGCTCCTTCCCCCTTCGCGAGCCATGGCATGCCGCTGGATCCGGCGCTGCTATTGCGGTGGCTGGAGGGAATCGAGCAGGCCTTGGCTAGGCGTCTACGTAACCTTTCCCATGGCCTCAACGTCGAACTCCTGCGGTTGGGGGTTTGCCGTGCCCTACTGCCTGTGAGCTTGCTGGATGCGGTTCTTCAAGGCCAGATCGATCTGTTGGCCGCACCGGCCAACCTTTTGAGACTGCCCCTGCCCTTCCCCCTCAGCGATAGTCCTGGACCCTCGGTGGCCATGGCGTTGCTGTTGAGGGGAACCGATCTGGAGATGGAGGAGCCACGGCTGCGTACCTGTAGGCACCGACTGCAGCAGCATCGCATGGAGGTGCTCAAAATGGCCCAACAACACCGTCGTCTGCAGAGACGGCTTCAGGCCAGGGAGGCAGAGCGCCTGTGGCTGCAGGATCTCCATCGCAACCGTCCCGTCCTGGAGTGAATCCCCGAGCCTCGAACCCTTTCCCCGGTTTGGGCCTAGAGGCTTGGTGTGCCCCATTGCAACAAGCTTCCAGGTTGGAGGCGGAACGGGGTTTTGGCGACCTTAAAGGTCGCTGCGAAACCTACTCAGGCTTTGTGCTTCGTTCGCTCAGGGAGACCCTTCCGGCTGGTCTCGACGTCTCGGATAAGGTCCAGCTGCAGCAATTGGCAATGGAATTTGCCACCTATCCTGACGCCGCCTTGGGGCGCCGTCAGCAGCTGGTGCAGAAGTTACGTCAGGGACTGCATCAACTGCTGCTGCGTCACCGCCCCGAGCTGCCACCAGCCCCACCCAAGCTGCGGCTGGCGCCCCTGGCGCCAGGAGAGTCTGCGGCAGCTCCTGCACTCACGCCCGATCTGCCCTTGGCGCGGGTGGCCGGAATCGGGCCGCGAACGGCCCCAAGGCTGGCGAGTTTGGGGTTGTTGCTGGTGCGGGATCTGATTCGCCACTATCCGCGCGATTACCTGGATTACTCCAATCTGGTGCGGATTAGTGCCCTGGAGACCGGCCGCACCGCCACGATTATGGCCACCGTGCGTCGCAGCCATGCCTTCACCAGCCCCAGGAATCCCAACCTTTCCATCCACGAACTCCACGTTCAGGACAGCACCGGGCGGCTGCGGGTCTCTCGCTTTTTTGCTGGACGGCGCTTCACCTCCAGTGGTTGGTTGCACGCCCAGCAGCGGCAGTATCCCCCGGGGGCCACGGTGGCCATCAGCGGCTTGGTCAAGGAGGGACCCTTCGGTGCAAGCTTCAGTGATCCCTTGATCGAGGTGCTGGAGGCACCATCCAGTTCGGTGCAATCGGCACGCATTGGCCGCTTAACAGCTGTTTATGCCCTAACCGAAGGGTTATCGGCCGATAAGTTGCGTCAAGCTATTGACGCCGTGCTGCCCACTGTGTCTACCTGGCCAGACCCCTTGCCAAAGGGACTGCTGGCTGAATTGGGGCTGATGGACCGTTCCGTGGCTCTGCGGCAGATTCACCGGCCAGAGGATCAAGCCCAATTGCAGTTGGCCCGGACACGATTGGTGTTCGACGAATTCTTGCTGTTGCAATTAGCCCTGGGGCTGCGGCGCGAACGCCTAAAGCTCAAGAGCGCACCGGCCCTGCTGGCGCCAGCCCAGGCCAACCTTGTCCATCGGTTTCTGGCGCTGCTGCCCTTTGATCTCACAGGAGCCCAACAGCGAGTCTTGGCGGAAATACACACTGATTTGGCCAGGCCCCAGCCCATGGCCCGCCTGTTGCAAGGGGATGTGGGCAGTGGCAAAACCGTTGTGGCTATGGCGGCCCTGCTCACGGCAATCGAGGCCGGTTGGCAGGGAGCGCTGATGGCTCCCACGGAGGTATTGGCGGCCCAGCATTTTGTCAAGATCGGCCAGTGGCTGCCCCAGCTTGCGGTCAGTTGTGCGCTGCTGACGGGAGCGACGCCGGCTCGGCGGCGCCGGGAATTACTGCAGGATTTAGCCAATGGGCAGTTGCAGTTGTTGGTGGGAACCCATGCCTTGCTCGAGGATCCGGTCCAGTTTGAGCGTCTTGGCTTGGTTGTGGTCGATGAACAGCATCGTTTTGGGGTGCGGCAGCGCAATCGCTTGCTGGCTAAGGGGCTTCAACCCCACCTGCTGACGATGACGGCCACCCCCATTCCCCGCACCCTGGCCCTATCGGTCTATGGCGATCTGGATGTCAGCCAGATCGATGAATTACCCCCAGGTCGTACACCGATCCGCACGCGTCTACTGAGGGGCAGTGAGCGTGACCAGGCTTGGGAGCTGATCCGGCAGCAGTTGGCCCTGGGCCAGCGGGCCTATGTGGTGCTTCCCCTGGTCGAGGAATCGGAGAAGCTGGATCTGCGCTCGGCCGTGGAGGTGCACCGCTATCTGGCCGAACAGGTGTTTCCAGATGTTCAGGTGGGCTTGTTGCATGGGCGGCTTTCCAGCGAGGAAAAACAGCGGGCGATTAACGCTTTTGCCGGCGGTCTTTGCCAAGTGCTGGTGAGTACCACGGTGGTGGAAGTGGGGGTAGATGTGCCAGAAGCCAGCGTCATGGTGGTTGAGCATGCTGAACGCTTTGGTCTGGCCCAGTTGCACCAATTGCGCGGTCGGGTAGGACGGGGGGCGGCCGCGTCCTACTGCCTCTTGATCAACGACAGTCAGCAGGCCTTGGCCCGCCAGCGGCTGGAGGTTTTGGTCGGCAGCACCGATGGCTTTGAGATTGCCGAAATGGACCTGCGGCTGAGGGGACCGGGTCAGGTGCTGGGGACCCGCCAGTCGGGTTTACCTGATCTGGCCTTGGCCAGCCTCAGTGATGACGGCGCCGTTCTGGAGCAGTCGCGCCAAGTGGCTCGCCGGTTACTGGACCAGGATCCCCAATTGCAGAACCACCCCCTGCTTTGTCAGGCCTTGGCTGAGCAACGACAACGGCAACTGGAAGCTGCCCAGTTGAATTGAGGCTTGTCCACAGGAAGTTTTTTGCTTGGTTTAGGTGCGGGTTCGCTTCCGCAGGCGACGCCACCAGAGATAGGAGGAACCAAGGCCCAGGACACCAAGCGGACCTGGCGCGGCAGGATTGTTCTGGATCACCTGGCTGCGGGATCCGATTGTCATGTTGTCGAAGGCAAACATGTCAGCAGCGCCTTGGGTATGGAAAGCCACGGAGGTGAATTCCTCACCCGGTTCGCCAATTATTCCGTAGAAGATGACGGACCCATCAGCACCAATCATCGGAGCCAAGGGAATTGACAGAAGTCCGATGGCAGAGGTATTGAAAGTGACATCCAAGATCCCTGAAAAATCACCTATATCAACTCCAAAAAAACCAAAAGCAGCGACGGGTTGGCTGAATTTAATTGTAAAGATGCTGCTACCTCTAACTTCTAAATAATGGCTTGGAGACACACCATAGCGTCCTGAACCTGTCGTAGAGCCTGCACGAGTTGACCGAATCATTGCGTTAGCTCCGTCCAATGTTGCGGAACCGGCTCCTGGAAAGACCAGAATGAGCGGAACCGCTTGATCGTCCTGCATCGATTCAAAAGTTTCTGTGCCGACTCCCTGAAGATCCGCAAGAAAAGCATTGCTTGCTGCCGTTGAGTTTGGTATATTTGGTAGAAGATTACGCATCGGATTGCCATTGGAATCAACACCCGAAAAAATTGTATAAGCTTGCGATGGTGCCACTCCAAACAGGAGAGCCCCCAACAGGGTCAAGGTGATCCTTCGGATCGGCGGCCTTGGTATTGGTCGAAAAACCTCCTGAATTCCTGTTTTGACATCCTTTGGCAGCATTGAAAAAATGTCAAAAGGGCTTGCATACATAGTTAACAAAATATTTTTGCGCCTAGGGGTTACAAATTGGTGGAATTTATAAAGATTGTTTGATTTTAAAGGGGTCTAAGTATTTAGGGTCGCCGCTTTGGGTTCGCAGTTTTCATATCGCTTAACATGATCGACTCTTGGGCTGGACGTGGCTTACTTCCATGCCTGTTTTGCTCCCTGGGCCGATTGCACCCATGACCTCCCTGCGCCCTTGGAGTGGCATCCCGATCCATGACGAAGGGGAGCCCCTCGTGCCCCTTATCGACCTAGTGCGGCTTGAGCCTCACCCCTATCTCAGCCTGGGGGCCCCCTACGGCCCCCAGGCCTGTCCCTTTCGCCTGCGCCGGGGTGTGATGGAACGCCTGGCCCGGGCCCAAGAGGGTTTGCAGCGCCGCCAGATCCACTATCAGTTGGCGATTTTCGATGCCTGGCGGCCGGTGGCTGTTCAGGCCTTCATGGTGAACCATGCCACCCGCCAGGAGTGTGAGGCGCGGGGCCTGGATCCCGACGGCTCCGGGCCCCAATGGGAGGCCGTGGGTCTGGAGGTAGGCCGCTTCTGGGCCCCACCCAGTTTGAACCCGGCCGCTCCGCCTCCCCACAGCACCGGTGCCGCGGTGGATCTCACGCTGGCCGATGCTGACGGGAGGCCCCTAGAGATGGGCGGTGCCATCGACGCCATCGGGCCCATCTCCGAACCCGATCACTACGCCTTGGCCGCCCGAAAGGACCCCGATTCAGAGGCGGCCCTTTGGCATGGGCGCCGCATGCTGCTCGCCGTAGTGATGCAAGAGGTCGGGTTTGTGCAGCATCCCAATGAATGGTGGCATTTCAGTTATGGCGACCAGCTCTGGGCCTGGCGCCAGGGCCTGGATCGGGCCCACTACGGACGCATCGGGGCCCCGGCGCTGGAGGGCTGAAGCAGAGTTTCTCGGCCAGGAGGTTCGGTCAGGCCCAGTTCTTTTTGCAATGCTGCCGCCTGGGCAGGGGTCATTAACTTTTGGTTCACGCAACTGGCCAGGGTGGCCCGGGTCATCTCCGCTTGGAGCTGCCGCAGGGATTCGAGCACTGGTGGCGGTTGCTCCGCCCAGGGCAGCAGGTTTTTGGCATAGCTGCTACGAATCAGATCTCCTTGGCAGGTGGTCTGATCCGGGTTGTAATGCTTGAGTCGTGGTTCCGGCGGCGGGGGATCCTGCTGGGCTGGCAATGGCTTGATTTCGGTCCCCAAAATCGCTAGGGCCAGGCCAACCCCAATGATCAGGCTGGCCTGTCTCATGCTGGGCAAACCAAGGCTTCGAGTTCGTCCGCCCGAAGACGTTGGACGAAGTCCCCGAAGCTGCGACGACCGCCTGCATCCCGCCAGGCCACCAAAAGGGGTTCCAGCGTTGTTTCCAGCGCTTCCAGGGGCATCGCCTCCAGCACGGGCATGGCCAAACGGGTAAGGCCCGGACTCCCTCCCAGCCAGAGTTGGTATTGGTTGACCCCACTCCCCACCAAGGCGATTTCGGCCATATAAGGGCGGGCGCAACCGTTGGGGCACCCGGTCATCCGCACCAGCACCGATTTGTTGATGCCAAGACTGGTGAATTGGGCCTGGATTCGATCCAGTACGGAAGGCAAAATCCGTTCCGCCTCCGTGATCGCCAGCCCGCAGGTGGGCAAGGCGGGACAGGCAATGGCATGGCGGGCCATGGGGGCCGGAGCGCCGGGGTTGGTAAAGCCCAGCTCTGTCAGGGCCTGCTTAACGCTGCTGCGTTGGTGGGCACCAATATTGCAAAGCAGTACATCCTGATTTGGGGTCAGACGCACTTCCAGCTGAAAGGTTTCGACGAGGCGCCTCAGGCCTGCCTTCGTCTTCCCTTCCAGTCGACCGCAAAGAAGGGGCAAGCCGACGAACCAGGTTGTTGGCGACTGGCGATGCCAGCCGAGGTAATCGCTGAGACGGGGTTTGGGCTCGCGCCGAAGGGGTTGGATGGGGTGGCTGAAATACCGGGTCAGTTCGTGCTCAAACCAGGCGAGGCCCCGGTCATGGATCAGATATTTCATCCGCGCATGGGGCCTGTGCTGGCGATTGCCGTGGTCCCTCTGCAAGGCCACGATCGCCTGGATCAACGGCAGGATCTGGGATGCCGTCACAAATCCCAAGGGTTCGGCCAGGCGGGCGAAGGTGCTTTCCTTGTTGTGGGTGCGACCCATGCCGCCACCGACATAGACGTTGCAGCCGCGGGGGTGCCCGGCCGGATCGGTGAAAAGCACCAGTCCGATGTCCTGGGTGAAAAGATCGACGGCGTTATCACCCGGCACGGTGACAGAGACCTTGAACTTGCGCGGCAGATAGGTGGCGCCGTAGAGAGGCTCTTCCTGATCGCCGCTGAAAACCGCTCCCTCCAACTGCTGATCCATCACCTGTTTCACAGCAGCCTGGGGGCGGATGCTGTGGCTGAGGTCGCCGTCGACCCAGAGATCGAGGTAGGAGCCTTGGGCCGCCTGGGGCGTCAGGAGATCGGCGATTTGATCGGCCAAGTGCCGGGCGGCCGGGTAACCGTTGTCCTCGAAGGGGGCGGCGGGAGCCATCACATTGCGGTTGATGTCACCGCAGGCCGAGAGACTCGAACCCATGGTTCGCACTACCGTGCCGATCACCTCCCGCAGATCGGCCTTGGCGATGCCATGCATCTGGAAGGCTTGCCGGGTGGTGGCTCGCAAGCTGCCGTTGCCGAGCCGATCGGCCAGTTCATCAAGGGCCAGGTAAAGGGGTGCCGGGATGCGACCACCAGGGCTGCGCAGCCGCAACATCATCTGCCAATCCTTGCTCTGCCCCTTCTGACGATTGTCCCGGTTGTCCTGTTGATAACTGCCGTGGTATTTGAGGATCTGGACCGCCGGATCCGTGAAATGGAGGCTGTCGTTGTCCAGTTCCTTGGCCAGCGGTTCCCTCAAGTGGTCGCTGTGGGCCTTAAGCGTCTCGATCTTGGTGGGCTTGCCATGATCTGCCGCCTCTGCTGAGCTATTGGCGCCCTTGGTCGACGACATCGGCAAGAACTGTGGCGGCTGCGTCTCGAAACTAGCGAACGGGGGGCTGCCATGTCCTTGTTCATGCCGATGTCCCAGCCAGTTGATGTCGTTCCATACAGTCGGTGCAAGGCGGCTCGAGATGATGGCCACGTTTTTATTGGAGATTGGCAGCGAGGAACTTCCCGCCGATTTCGTCAGGTTGGCTTTGCCCCAGCTGCGCCAGCGGGTTGAAGACGATCTGGCGGAGGCCCGGTTGGCCTGGCAGGAGCTGCGGGTGACGGGGACACCGCGGCGCCTGGCCGTTCTGATTGGGGGTCTGGCGACCCATCAGCAGGATCGCCGCGAGGAACGCAAGGGTCCCCCCGCCTCAGCAGCTTTTGTGGACGGCTCGCCCACGGCGGCCGCCCTTGGTTTTGCCGGGCGCTGTGGCGTGCTGCCCGAGGCCCTTGAGGTGCGGCCCACCCCCAAGGGCCCCTTTGTCTTCGCCCAGGTTCTGGAGCCGGGCCAGCCCACGACCACCGTGTTGCAGTCCCTGATTCCCGAGTGGATCTGGGGGCTGCAGGGGCGCCGCTTCATGCGCTGGGGAGCGGGGGAAAGCCGCTTCAGCCGTCCGATTCGCTGGTTGGTGGCCCTGTGGGACGACGCCGTGGTGCCGGTGGATCTGGTCCACTGCGATCCGGTGGTCAGCAGTGGTCGTCTCAGCCGCGGCGACCGTCTCAGTCAGGAACCCCTGGCCATTGCGCGGGCGGATCAATATTTCGAGACCTTGGCTGCAGCGGCTGTGATGGCCGATCGTGATGCCCGCGCCGCCATTATTGGGGCCGAGATCGAGGTGGCGGCCCGGGCCGCCGATGGTGTCCCGGATCTGCCAGGGACCCTTTTTGATGAGCTGGTGGATCTTGTCGAAGCCCCCCAGGTGCTGACCGGATCGGTTGAAGATCGTTACCTCGCGCTGCCGCCCGAGGTGCTGAGCACCGTGATGCGGACCCATCAGCGCTACGTACCACTGGGACGCTTCGGTGCCCTGGCCGATTCCCTGGCCCTGGAGGCGCGGGAATTGCTCCTGCCCCGCTTCCTGTTCGTGGCCAATGGCCGTGATCCTGCCGCCGCCGACACGGTGCGGCGCGGCAACGAGAGGGTGTTGAGGGCCCGATTGGCCGACGCTGCCTTTTTTGTGAGGGCCGATCGATCCGCCGCCAGCATCGACCGGCGCGCGCAACTGGATCGGGTCACCTTCGCTGAAGGACTGGGCAGCCTGCTCGATCGAACCCAGCGCATCGAATGGTTCACCGATGCCCTGCTCCAGGCCCTGGCCCTGGGGGCCCAGACGGCGGAAGCAGCCCGCCGAGCCGCCCATCTCTGCAAACACGACCTGGTCAGCCAGATGGTGGGGGAATTTCCCGAACTGCAGGGTGTGATGGGGGGCAAATATTTGCTGGCCGAAGGGGAGTCCAGGGCCGTGGCCCTGGCGGTGCAAGAGCACTACCTGCCCCGTGGTGCGGGCGATAGCCTGCCGACTTCCGATGCAGGCGCGGTGGTGGCCCTGGCGGAGAGGCTCGAACTGCTGCTCAGCAGCTTCGCCAGGGGCGAGCGGCCGAGTGGATCCTCCGATCCCTACGGGCTGCGGCGGGCAGGCAACGGGGTGCTCCAGATTCTCTGGGATCGGGGCTGGACTCTGGATCTGGAGGTCCTGGTGCAGCGTTCCTGCAGGCATTGGGCCGCGTTGCTGCCCCACCTGAGCATCGAGGTGGTTTCCTTGGAGGCGAGCATGGTCGAGCTGCTGCGCCAGAGGCTGGTCAGTCAGTTGGAGGAGGAGGGTTTTGATGGGGATCTGGTCCAGTCGGTCGCTGGCGATACCGTGGCGTCAGCCCGGTTACTGGGGGACCCGGCCGATGCCCGCCGTCGCTTGCTGCTGCTGGCCGATTTGCGGCTTCAGGGCCAACTAGCTGTCTTGCAATCGGTCGTGCAACGGGCCTCGCGCTTGGCGACCAAAGGGGACTTGGACCTAGAGGTGTTGGGGCCCGAGGGGAGGGTTGATGCCGAGCTGTTCAGTTCTCCGAGCGAGGCGGCGATGCTGGGCGTCGTTGAGAAGCTGCGGCCCTATGCCGAGGCCCGGGA
>CAMCQR010000013.1 GCA_945877115.1 Synechococcus sp. UW140
CTCGATCAGACCTTCACCACCCGTTCGGAGGTGAATGAGGTGTTGTTGCGCGAATTGGACCAGGCCACCGACCCCTGGGGGGTCAAGGTGACGCGGGTGGAACTGCGGGACATCCGGCCGACCGTGGGGGTGCAGCAGGCCATGGAGCAGCAGATGACCGCCGAGCGGGAAAAGCGGGCGGCGGTGTTGCGCTCCGAAGGCGAACGGGAATCCCAGGTGAATGCGGCCCGGGGGCGGGCTGAGGCCCTGGTGCTGGATGCTCGGGCCCGCCAGGAGGCCCTGTTGCTCGAAGCTGACGCCCAGGCCAAGCAGCAGTTGCTGTTGGCCCGGGCCCGGGCCGAAGCGGCCGCCGAATTGGCCAAGGCCATGGAAGCCCATCCGGCGGCGGCCGAAAGTCTGCGGCTGCTGCTCGCCCGGGACTGGATGGCCATGGGTCAGGAGATGGCCCATGCCAAAGGGGGCAGTGTGTTGATGGTGGACCCCCAGAGTCCCGCCTCCTTGTTGGCGGCCCTTAAGGGCCTGCAGGAGAAGGGCTGAAACGCCCCCTGCGAAGCAGCGACATCCAAGGGGCCATGGCCCTGGGCCGGATTAGGCCGGCCACCGCCAGGCGGCCCGCTCCAGCACCGTCTGGCCGGGCAGCACCGTGGCTCCCAGGTCCCGTTCCAGCCGCAGCAGCCGGCAGCCTGGGGTGTCCTCTAGGCCGGTGATCAGGGCCTCGGCGTGGGCCACCACCCACACCTGGGTGCGCTCGGCCACCGCGCTGATCAACCGGGCCAGGGGTGCCAGCAGATCGGGGTGCAGGCTGTTCTCCGGTTCGTTGAGCACCAGCAACGGCGGCAACCGCGGGCTGAACAGGGCCGCCGCCAGCAGCAGGTAGCGCAGCATGCCATCGGAGAGCTCGGTGGCATCGAGCGGCCGCAGCAATCCCGGTTGATGCAGCTGCAGTCGAAACAGCGGCGCATTGGTGTCCACCGTCAGATGGCAGCCGGGGAAGGCATCGGCGATGGCGGCCTGGAAACCGTCGCGGTCACCGATCTCCAGGATCGTCTGCACGGCGGCGGCCAGGTCGCCCCCGTCGGCGGCCAGGGACGGGGTGCGGGTGGCGACGCGCCCGCTGCGGGCGGGAGCCTGGCGGTCGGTGCGAAAGCTGTCGTAGAAGCGCCAATCGAGGATCGTGCGCCGCAGCTGGAATACCTCCGGCGCCTCCATTGGGTCGGAGACAGCGCTGAACAGGCTCTCGTGGGGTGCGACCTGCAGGGCGATGGGTTGGTTGCGGCCGCCCGCGCCCCAGCGCTCCACTACGGCGCCGCTGCGTTGCACCAGCAGGCTGCGGGGATGGAAAGGCCCGCCGGCCCAGATCCACTCCCGCTTGATTTCCGGATCCAGCACGAAGGCACTGGTTTGGTCGTCGGCCCGGTAGCCCAATTCGATGGCATAGGAAAGCGTGGCGCCGGCGATCCCCAGCCGCAGCCTTGTCGCCTCCTGCCGCTGGCTGCTGCCCTGCACCGGCTGCTCACCCCGTTTCATCGCCGCCGTGGTGCGCTCCGGCCCGGCCCAGAACACCGCCGGTAATCCCCCCTCGGCGGCCAGGGCGGCCACCAGATCACCCCGGGCCGCGGCGGCGATCAGGCCCAGGGAGCGATAAAGGTTGCTCTTGCCGCAGCCGTTGGCGCCGCACACCAGGGTGAGGCCCCCAAGGGGCAACCCCCCCAGGGGCACCGTGAGCTGCTGCAGGGAGCGGTAGCCCGCCACCGCCAGGTGGCTGAGGCTTGGAGCCGTGCCGGGGCCCTTCACAGGCATGCTCGACGCGGCGCGGTGAAGCGCGACAAGCTGAGGCGCGGCGGCTTGGGGTTCAGGGCAGGGGCAAGCTCTGGGGCTGGGGTCCTGGGGGCTTGTGGGTTCAGAACTTGAGCACGCTGGTGGGCCGCAGAATCCAACCGGCTTCACCGGCCGTGAGCTTGTAGCAGATCTGCCTTTGGCCACCGCTGGCCTTGGCGTTGCTGTCGCCTGGTTTGTAGATCGGGAAGCGGCGCGCCAGGCAGCTCTCCACCAACTGGAACTGGTCGTGGCCCTGGTAGCCCTGGGCGTTGGCACCCGTGAGTTCCGGCAGGGTGATCGGCGAAAGTTCGCCGCCCTTCATCACGGCGTAGGCCACCACTTCGCCGTAGCTGCCACTGCCGGCCCCCTGCACGTACACGTAGATCTCGGGCATGCCGTTGCTGTTGAGATCGGCCACCTCGGCCCCCACCACCTGGCCATTCACCGTTTGGCGGATCGGCTTGATCGCTGGCTTGGCGCCGGTGGTGGTGATCGTCAATTGTTGTTGGGAGCCCTCACCACTGCTCTGCACCTGGAAGCTGGTGCCTTGAAGCTGCAGGGTTTTGTTGAAGGCGGCACCGGCCCAGGCGCTGCCGGGCAGGGCGGTGGCCAGCAGCAGGGCGGCGGCGGTGAGCTGGGGGAAGAAGCGCATCAAGAGGAGACCCGATGGGGTGATGGAACCTTCCCCAGCATGGGGCCCAGCACCGCCTTCAATGAAGGGTGGATGGTCTGAGGCAGGTACAGGTTTCTAACCGCTATCGGGGGCATCATGGCCTGATCGTCTCAGCGTTGGCTCAGCCCCAGGCCAGCGATTTTGCAACGCAGGCGCCGGCTCCAAGCCAGGGCCGCTCCCACTCCCAGCAGCGGCAACGGGGCCGGGGCGGGCGGCACGTAGGCGAGGCTGAGAAAGCGTCCAGAAGCAACGGTCCCACCGGGGCCCGTCATCATGACAGGGTCACGATAGTTCGCAATATTCGGCGTGCGGTAGCTCTGGAATTCAACGAGGGTTTCGGGACCGTGTAAAAACAGATCGGCAAACGAGAAGGGATCTCCAGAAGCACTGGTATCCAGTAGCAGCTGGCGGGATGCATAAATAGGGTCGTAAAAATTACTGTTATATAGATTCAGCCACACCCCGGTCACGGGGGAGCCCGGTGTGTTGTCACGCGCGGAAAGAGTAATGTGCTCGCCGATGCATGGATAAACATCGCACGGTGGGGCAGGGGGAGGAGGGGGCTCATTGGCGTCCACAACTCGAGCGTAACTAGAGTTGGGATCAAAATTGATTTCCGAAAGTGTCCCAATACTGGTGGGATCCAGGGTGAAGCGAAGTGAGGTCAGGATATTGTCAAACATTCCCATCGTTGTAAGACCGCGAATGCCGTTGGCATTGTAAATGTCATTCTCAAAAACACTGTGGTCAGTGTCAAGCTTTGTGGCGTCCAGAATGAAATCAACAAAATAGCGACTATGCCTCGGTGCTCCAACGATGCTGCTGCCGTAATCCAAGTCGATCAGTCCGTGGTACTGATAGGTTTTTGCGCTGGCCGATTGGCTCGCGCTGCCAAAAAAGATAAGGGAAATCAGACTTCTCGATGCTATTTTAAATACAGATTTTTGCAACTTTATTTGCATCAGATGGCCTGGTTCCACTGAATGACTCCAAGAATTGGTTTGGCAAAATTTTAATCCTTGGCAAGCTGCAATTCCCCATCCACCGGCCCATGTCAGCTTATTCAGCCAACCTGCGTTCTGGTGACATTCACAAGCAAGAACTTGGCTTCACGCTCCTCGATAGTTGTAACGATTACTTACTGCAGGGCAACGGCATGACCGGGGAGCCTTGGTGTCTCAGTCGCATGAATACAGAGTCATGCGGACATTCGCCTGCAATATCCGCACTTGGCCCGCTCACCCGCCCAGCCCCCTCATCTGGATCCGCTTCATGGGGCTGGGCTGGCCACCGTGCTGAACACCCAGGACTTCGGGTGTTGGGAGGCTGCCGTGGCCACCACCCTGGGACACCACCACAGCGAGCTTCTCAGCCCCACAAAGCAGTTCCAGGCCCATTTCCGTGTTGGCCAGGTCGGGGCCTTCTCCGTGCTGCACATGCGGGGTTCTGGCCGGCTGAGGCTGTGCCGCGAGCAGCGCGAGCAGACCGTGCTCTGGCTGCCGCTGCGGGGGATCACAGCAGAGCGAATCAACGGACAGAGCTGGCTGGCCGAACCCGGCACCGGACTCCTGTTCCAGCCCGGTGATGTGATGGAGGGCGAAACCAGTGAGACGATCGAAGGCCTCTCGATCCTGATGCCCCCCGGCCTGCATCGCCGGCCCGCAGGCCCGGCCTCCCCTCTGCTGGCGGCGGGGCCCCTGCACCAGCGCATCCTGGCCAGCTCTCGAGCCCTGGCCGTCGCCGCCGCGCTTCAGTTCGCCGGTGTCGAATTCGCGGCCGACCAGCTCACTGAGCTCCTGCGGGAGTGGACGGACCGTCAGGAGCAACCCTTTCGCCGGGAACGGATCACCGCCCGGCGGCGCCGCGACACGGTGGAATCGGCGCGACAGTGGATGGCGGCCCGCCTGCCGGAGCGCTTCTCGCTGGAGGATCTCAGCCAGGCGGTGGGGGTGTCGCCAAGGCAGTTGCAGTACAGCTTCCTGGAGGAACATGGCCGCTCGCCGATGGCGGAGGCCAAGCGTCTGCGCCTCCACCGCCTGCGGAGCCTGCTGCTCGACCCCAGCCAGGACCAACGCCGGGTGACCGAGCTGATGATGGCGGCCGGCTTGATCGCCTCGGGGGTGACCTCCGCGGATTACCGCAACTGGTGCGGCGAATACCCAGCCCAGACCCGCCTGCGTCGCCTTGGTCGCGATCGGGATCCCGCCGATGAAGCGTGAACACCTGTGGTTGATCGTGCACCTGGCGCTGGGCTTAGCGTGGATCGTGCTCCTCGCCAGCCGGGCGCCCGGCGACTCCGGGATCGGAGCAACCGGGCCCCAGGTCTTCGTGATGCTGGTGGCCGCCGGCTGGCTGCCATCGCTGGCCCTGGCCTTTTGGCAGGTGAAACACCGCCGCTGGCGGTCCCTGATCGTCAGCGATCTGCTGGCAGCCGCTCTGGTGGTTCTGGTGGCGTTCAGCCTCTACCTGCCCCTGTTCTTTTTCAACGTGGCCTGGTTCCTGCCGCTAGCCCTGCTGCCCCGGGGGGTGCTCAGCGAGCTGCTGGTGCGGTGGCTGCCTAGCCGCAGGACCTGAGACGTCGCCGCAAACGGCGGCTCCAGCCATAAGCGGCACCAATGCCCAAAAGGGGTAGGGGACCTGGAACCGGTGCAGCCAGCTGTACGGCGCCAACATCGCGCAGGCCGTAGGTGGTGCGCGGATTGCCGAATACATCGGAAGTGATCACGCTGCCATTAATCGGATTGATGAGTCGGTTGACGGTATCCGCATCGGGGATCACGCCAACGAGCGGACCAGATGGGTTGGGTGAGGCACCGCCGGGAAGACCAAAATAGGTAACAAAAGGAGGATTGCTGATCGCGTCGAGCGTGTAGGCAACACCTGCCGTGATCAGGTTGGGCTGCTGAAAGAGAATCTCTAAATTGGCAGCATTCTGATTGGTAACGGGCTGGATATAGGAGTATTGATCAGCAGTGAAAATACCGGCCAGAGGAGCCCTGTTTGCGTGTCGTACGCACCAGAATAAGGAAACTGAATTCCGGCCAAGGTTTCATTGATAACAGAAACGGCACTTGACTGAAGGTTAATCATTCCGTCAGCGAAAACTTGCAGCGGAGCGCCATTGCATCGATAAAGACCGGGGCACAATCTGGAATTAGGAATTGTTGAATCAAGGGCATCAAACTGGACCGTGGAAGCTATTACGTTGGCCACGCCACCCGCAAAAGCTTGTATGCGAGCATATGAGGTACTCCCGGCTGGCCTCACAATGCTGTTAACGAGATTGAGAACCCCCGTATCAATTCCACCTCCTGAATTAGGTGCACCTGAAATGGAAAGGCTCGGGCCGGCAATGGTGGAAGAAACAATATTGGCGATTCCACCTGCCCATTTCAACGCACCTCCAACTTGCGATGTACCATAAAGATCAAAGATTGTTTTGTAAGCATTAAGCCTGGCATTAGTACCACTGATGGCCGGCACATCCCAATTGTATTCAGATCCAAATGAGGAATCCGGAAAAGGACTGAGCTTGTTAAACACAACTTCTGTCAAGTTGACAACAGAACCGGCTCCGGCGGTGATTGCCGATAGAGCCGTGTAGCCAAAGGGGACTAATTTTCTGATGGTTGAATTCGTAATCGAAACAACTGAGTCCTTGCCAACATCTAGAACGGCAATCAATCCATCAAACACATATGATCAATTGTGACATTAGAGACGTTATCGGCAATCCTTGCGAACGAATAAGCCGGTGCAAGAAGCACATCTCCGGAAATAGGATCGTACGCCCGTGATGGTATGTCCTTGCCAACATAGTCTCCGTTGATTGTTAGGAAACCCGGAATACCTGTCAAGGCGTGGCCGTTGCCTTGGATGCTGAGCCCAGAGGTATCGGTAATTTGCGCAAGATACCCTGATGACGCTTGATAAGGGGTGGCCGAATCATTGTTGATGTCGTTGAACAGCCTGATGGTGTCAGCACCGGGCGTGATGTTGGCTTGATGAATGGCCCAAGCAAAGGAATTCGCTGTAGTAGTAGTACCCCAAGCCGCCTCGTTGACATCAAAGATCGCTGCCAAGGCGGGTGTGGCAGAGACTGAGGTTGCAAGCAGGGCAAGAAGGGCTGTGGATGCCTTGAACATGCAGAATTTCTTTATAACATTTATAACATTTATAACATTTATCACGTGCCATCCTGCGAATAGCTCAAGCATGTCATCATAACGCAGGTTTTCTGAACATCGAGACAGCAGTTGCCTGCCGCCACACGATGGCCGTGATGATGCCGCCTCCGATTCCCTGATCCAGACTCGATCAAGCAGGAGCAGAAACACGCCATGACCTACCGAGCCATTGCTCAGCACTTTGGGGATTTGATTACCAGAAAGGACTATTCAGCGGCCTGGAAACTCCTCGCGAAAGCAGCGCAAACATCGATCACCCCCGAGCTCATCCAGGCTGCAGTGGCGACCATGATCAAGGGTGCTGCCGGCCCAATTCAGGTGGCGCAAGTCATGGAGGACTTTATCATTGATGACTGGCCAAGCAAACTGCCGGGTGATCTCGCTGTTGTCTATGTCGCGCTGACTGGTGAAAGCTTCAGCGAGGCTGTCACCCTGACCCTGGCTCAGTATGGTGAAGACACCTTGATTCGTCACCTTGAATGGGGAAGACCATGAGTCGCTTTTCAGGCATCACTGCAGCCGTGGTCGCGCTCCTCGCAGCATTGGCTTTTGATGCCCCTGGGCGTGCCCAGTCCGTCTCCGCCGATGCGCTGATGAAAGCCAAGTACAACTGCCTCACATCTGTTGCCAAGACCGTGGGCATTCCACGCAGCAACTTGAAGGTGATCCAGCAAAGGAGCGATGCATCAGGAATCAGTGTTGATGTAAAGGTCCCTAAAGCCACAGCCCCCTGGGGCTGCCTCACGGATCGCCAGGGGAAGGTGGAAGACGTCCATTTCAAAGGTTCAGAAGGTGCTCTTTAACAATATTTTCTGTCACATTCCCATCTGATGGATGGCGCCAGCGCCCTCAAGGACAAGGTTCAGCAGGCCGCTGCATCGCTGGGCGATGCCATTGATGATATCGCTGGCAATTAATGCTGATTCTTAGAAGTGAACTTGATCGTTCAGGCTTCCTTCTATCAGTTCAACGGCGAATCTTCTCGTCAGTCGATTCATGGGTATCGACCAATCTTGTTGGTATCAGTTTCAATATCAAGGCTTCAGCGCGTCCAGCAGCCTGCGGTGGTCGGAAGCACCAAGCTTCTGAGACCCAAGCCTGGAAAGCGGAGGGGGTGGGATTCGAACCCACGGTGCCTTTCGGCACGCCGGTTTTCAAGACCGGAGCCATCAACCACTCGACCACCCCTCCAAAGCCGCATCGAGCCAACCTCGTATGCCTTTCCATAATGTCATGACCCTGAGCTGACAGGGTCCCCGTTTACAGCGTCATGGCCAGCCACTCCTTGAGGCGATCCAGGTCGACTTGGATGTCTTGGCCACCGGCAACGTTCGGACAGAGCAGGAAGCGGTAATCGAGACCATTGATCGCCGCTAGCTGGAAGAACTCTGGCCTTACGCCGTGGTTGGCCTGGAAGAGCTCCAGCAGATGGCCGCCCCGGGCGTGCATCAGGTTGGTGAGGGCCCCTCCATGGGGAGCGACGATGTGGGAAACGCCGCGGAAAAGGTTGATCTGTTCGGCCAGTCCAAGACGATCTCCACGGACGGCCACGAAGCCGTAGGGCTCAAGGAGCGCCATGACCGCTGCCTCGTTGACGACGTTGCGGCTGGGGGCTCCACGACGGGAGAGGAAAATCCGTTTTGGTGCTGATCCAGCCGCAGGGATCGGCACCGCAGCTGAAAAGCGACTGGCCAGCTGGTGGATCGCCCAGGGGGAGATGGCATCAAAGGGGGCCTGGCCGCCTCGATGCCAGCGGTGGGCGACGCCGGCGATCAGACGCCGAACCTCCAATCCACCCCTTCCCGGCGGACGGTGCGGCAGTCGACGCCCAGCCTCCACCCCCAACAGGGTGAGCGATTCCTCCTGCCAGGGCTGGAGGCTGGAGGGCACGATCACCAGAGTTGTGTCTCCGCTGCGGGCGCTGTGATCGTCGGCGGCAATCAGTCTCGGCAGGGCATCGAGGAACCAGTGGAAATAGGCCCCGGACCAGCGGCGGATGTCCACCAGGCTGCAGACGGCGGCGTCAATCCGCTCCACCCTGGGCAGGAGGCTGCGCAGCACAATGCGCCGCCGATGGGCCACCGTCAGTTCCTTGAGATGGAGGGTTTCCTCCACGATGCGGCGATGCCTGTCCACCCCCACCAGATCGGGGCCCACCAGCCGTGCCTGCTGATGCACCCCGTAGGCCTGGGGGTCGAGGGAGATCGGCTGGAGGTACTGCTCCAGCCGGCCCAAGGGTTGCTCCCAGGGATCCTCCAGCCGATAAAGACAGCTCTCGGGGCCGCGCAGTTCGATCCACATGGCGGCTCAGGCCTGGCGAACTTCGGGGGTCGGCACCAGCTTGTCGGGGATGCCGCGGCAGCCGCCGGGCAGGCTGCGGCGGGAGCGGGGTCCGCTCCAGGAGGCAAGGTATTGGTGGCTCTGGGCATCGAGCCCCCGCACGGCGGCCAGGTTGAGGTTTTCGACCATGGCGCCGCTGCCGGCACCGCTGCGCAGATCGATGGGGCCGCTTGAGGCGTTGGGGGAGGCGGTCTGGGCCCGGCCGAAGAAGAAACGGGTGCCCTCCAGCCGGGCCCCTTCCAAGCTGGCGCCAGCCAGGTTCGTGCGGGCCAGATTGGCGTCGCTGAGGTCGGCCAGGTGGAAATCACAGCCGCGCAGGTCGGCGCCGTTGAAATCAATGCCCCGCAGGTCCGTGCCGCTTAGGTCGGCTCCCTTAAGCATGTCCTTCAGGCGGATCACAGGAATGCCATTGAGCCGATCTTCCTCGTAATTCCCCTGGCCATCAAGGATCGCCCGGCCTAGTCGGTTGTCACGGCGCAGGGGGGTCAGCAGGCGGGCATTGGATAGGAAGCGCAGGATGCGGGCCTTGCCGTCCCGGTCGATGCTGGTGATGACAGCCGCCAACCGTCCTTCGGCCAACATGCGCTCCAGGGGCCAATCCTCCAGCATTCCCTCTTCATCGCTGATCAATTCCGAAAGACCATGGATGAAGCTGTCGATCGTCTGGGCCTGGGTGATGCGGTTCTGCTGGGTGGTGAGGCGTTGATCCACCATCACCTGACGCCAGGCAATCAACAGGGCCACGAAGGCCACCAGGATCTGGCCGAAGGCGCCCACAACCCCCTCTCCGAGGGCACCGATCGCCTCCCAATTGCGGCTGCGAAAGAGGTTCAGGAGGGGATCGAGCCAGCCCAGGCTCAAGGGAATCGTCACCGCCGCGATGACCAATCCCAGCACCGCCAGGGCCAGGGCGGTGGGACCGTCATCAAGGCGGCCGCTCAATTGACGCCACAGCGGCGGTAGCAGCTGCACCAGGGCCAAGGCCACCAGCACCAGCGAGGCCACCAGGGTGAGGGGGGCGAAACCCCCGACCAGGGCCACCAGGGTGACCAGCAGGGTCAGCAGCAGTTGCAGCGAACTGGATCGTTGAATGCGCAGCCAGGCATTGCTGGCCCGAAACACCGGCACCTCTTCGCTGCGGCTGGCCTGGAAGGCGGCCGATCGCAGCGGCTGGACCGCCTCGCCGGGGAGGGGCTCTTCGGGGGGCAAGGCGGAGAGGGGTTGGTCTTCGAAGCGCGTCATCTCAGGCGGCGCCCAGTGTGGCGGGCTGGAAATAAAATCCTGCCGCCAGAATGACGTAAGCCGCCAATAGCAACACCCCTTCGAGCCAGTCGGAGCGTCCATCCAGGCTAACCAAGTTGCTCACCACCACGGCGGTGATGATGGCAACGAGCTCATAGAGCTCGAAATGCAGGTCGATCGGATGGCCCATCAGGGGCCCGATCAGCACCAGCAGGGGCACCACCAGCAGGGCCACCAGCAGGGTGGAGCCGAGGGCCACCGACACCGCCAGGTCCATTTTGTCCTTGCGGGCCATGGTCACGGCGGTCAGGTATTCGGCCACCCCTCCCAGCAACGGCAACAGCACGACCCCAGTGAAGAGGGGGCTGAGCCCGAAGCTCTCGGTCACCCCCTCCACCACCCCGACGAACATTTCTGATTCGTAGGCGACGCCGGCGGTGGCCAGGACCAGCACCAGCAACCAGGGCAAGAGCCGCGGGCGCTGGCCCTGTTGGTAGCCCAGCTCCTCCACATCCGCCTCTGCGACTTCAAACAGACCCCTGTGGGTGCGCAGTGAAAACAGCAGGGTGAGGCCATAAACCAGCAACAGCACCCAGGCCACAAACACCGAAAACGATTCGCTGCCGGCAACGCCGCGCTCGCCCTCGCCCATCTGGGTGAGGCTGGGGATGACGATGGCCAGCACCGCCAACGTCATGGCGGTGCCGTTGACGCGAGCGACCACTGGCTGGAAGCTCTGTTCGCGGCGCCCGATGCCTCCCACCAGCATCGACATGCCGAGGGCCAACAACAGATTGGCCACGATGGTGCCGGTGATGCTGGCCTTGACGATGTCGACCAGGCCAGCCCGCAGGGCTGTCAGGGCGATGATCAATTCGGTGGCGTTACCAAAAAGGGCATTGAGAAGGGCCCCGATGGAGGGACCCAGGGCAACGGCCAGTTCTTCGGTGGCGGTGCTGAGCCAGATCGCCAGGGGAATGATGGCCAGAATCGAAGTCACGAAGACGGCGCCATCACCCCAGTGCAGGGTTTCGGCGGCGATCGAGAGGGGCACGAAGGCCAGCATCCCCAGGGCGATGGTGGTGCGGAGGTTCATGGAGACTCAAAAGTGCATCCATTGTGCAGGGATTGGCGTCCCAAGCCGTTCAATTTTCTTCAGCAACGGCAATGGGGACGAGGCTGGCACCAACGAGCCAGGAAGGGTTTCTGAAGAAAAAATAAAAAAATGCATCATAAAATCATTTGAAAAAAAATAATGTTAGCGACATAAAGGAAAACTATTTGGTGTGATTGGCTACGAAAAGATGCCCTTAAGTGCTGAGATCTAGATCTGGGCAAATTTAAGGTCAAATTCGGCACTTTTTGCAATTTCTGCATCGCCAAGCTGCCTGGTGTTAAACATTCGCTCCCACCATGTTGCGTCCTCTCCATCAGCAAATTGCCGCCGTAGCCCTTGCCACTACTTTTTCTACGGCGATTCTGCCCCGTCCCGCTGCGGCCGCTGACAGCCTCAAGTTGGAAGATGCCACCATCACCAGCATTCAAGAAGCCTTCAAGAGTGGGCTGTTGACTTCCCAGAAGCTGGTTCAGCTATATCTGAATCGGATTCAGGCCTACGACCCGCTGCTGAATTCGATCATTTCCCTCAACCCCAATGCCCTGGCCGAAGCGGCCGCCCTCGATGCCGAACGGGTCACATCGGGAGCCCGCAGCATGATGATGGGGATTCCGGTCCTGATCAAGGACAACATCGATTTCAGTTTGCTGCCAAACACCGCTGGTTTCTTAGGGCTCAAGGATTCCGTCCCCCCCGATAACGCCACGATCGTCCAAAAGCTCATCGACGCCGGGGCGATCATCCTGGGCAAGACCTCGCCCACCGAATTTGCCAACTACCTCACCAGCGGCATGCCGGCTGGTTACAACTCCCTGAATGGCTATACACTAAATCCCTACAATCCAGTCCTCCAACCTAACAGTGATGGTCGCCCACTCCTCTCCCCCGGTGGCTCCAGTGCCGGATCAGGGTCCGCCTGTGCAGCCAATCTAGCCACCATTTGCATCGGCACCGAAACTTCGGGATCCATCCTTAGCCCTTCCAACCAGAATTCCCTGGTGGGCATCAAACCCACCGTGGGTCTTTGGAGCCGGGATGGCATCATTCCCATCGCCGCCAGCCAGGACACCGCCGGACCCATGGCCCGGAATGTGACCGATGCGGCCATCCTGCTGGGGGCCCTCACCGGTGTCGATCCCAAGGATCCCCAGACCGACACCCAGACCGGTTTGGCGAAAACCGATTACACCCCATACCTTAAAAAAGATGCCCTCGTAGGGGCCAAGTTGGGCTATTACACCAAGCCTAATAGCAACACAGCAAGTGGAGCTGAGCAACTGGGTATTTTCAATGCCGCCATTAATAAAATCCGCTCCCTGGGGGCCACGGTTACCGAAATTGCCTTTACACCCCCCAGCAATACCTCAACGGTTCTTACCTATGAATTCAAACGCGGCCTGAATCTTTATCTGGCTACTCTTGGATCCACTGCCACGATCAAAACCATCGACGATGTCTATAACTTCATCAACCAATATTTAGCCGATAATCCCGATCCCAATGGCCCCTTCAAATACGGCAAGGTCCGCATCGACACCTCCCGCCTGATCGATCTTTCCCCCACCAGTGCCGACACATTGAGGTATCTGAACGACCGAGCTTTGGATCTTCAAAACTCCCAAACCTTTTGGAATTGATAAGTTCTTGGCTGACAATGGACTCGATGCCATTCTCTATTCCGGCACCGCCGGCGCAGGCATTGGCGCTAAAGCGGGCTATCCCACGGTGATCGTTCAAGCTGGCTACCAAACACTCAACAACCTCAATCCCCTGGGAGTCTCCTTCCTGGGCAAGGCTTATCAAGAGGATAAGTTGCTTGGTTATGCCTATGCCTATGAGCAAGGATCCCTGGTGAGAATGGCACCCAGCAGCACCCCTGCCCTAGCCGGTGAAACGATCATTGCTGTTCCCGGTCCCCTGCCTGTGATGGGCATCGGTGGAGCTTTCCTTTGGAGCCGCCGTCTCCGTCGTCGCATTGGCAAGGGGTTGGCCTTGAAGTAGACCATTTCCAAAGGGCGACCCTGTCTCGCTTTGGCATGGAAAGAAAGCAGGCGACGGATTCTCCGCCGCCTTTTTTTGTGATTTCTTTAGGTTGGCTTTAAGTTTTGCTAAGATATAGGAAATTTGTCTGCTGGTCCGTGGTCAGGTTTGCTTCGGCTTGTTTTCTGAGATTCAACTTTGTTCCTTGTTCCCCTGCTGTTCCAGCGATGGGAACCGCCTTGGCCTTGGCCCTGGCGCTCAGTGGGACCCTAGCCCCCAAGGCCCATGGGGCCTGTCTCACCACAGTCGCCGAAAATAACTGTGCCACTTTTGATGCCTCGACGCCAAGCATGGCCACACAGACCTTTACTTCTGCCAACCTGCAAACAAATCGCTATTTTCAGCTTGCTTTGCTCACCAATGGCGGAGTTTCCTATACTATTACTGGCCTATCCTATAGCAATGACAATATAACTTTTACCAACTTCAGCCCCACCTCCTTGAGCCTCAATGCCAATGGCACAAGATCTTACACCAATATTGTTGACAACGTCATTAACCTCTCATCACCTTTTTATCTTCGCTATACGCTGCCAACGGGCGTGGCCCCTGGAAGTGTTATACAGGGAACATTGATTGCCAATAATGATGGAGACAATAATCTTGGAATCCTATCAGACTCTCTCAATAATTACCAATTAATCAACCGTGACTCCGCCTCCGTGTCCGTAAGCTCTGCAGTGCCTGCGCCACTGCCCGTCTTGGGAGCCGCTGGATTCTTTGCCTACAGTCGTCAACTGCGTCGCCGAATTCGTTTTTGATGACCCGTGCCTTTCCCCCCCAGGATCAAGACAATTTGGGTAGCCAAGTTCCGGTTACGTTTTCAGAGCCTGAGGCGCCCCAACAGGAGCAAGATCGAAGCCTCGGACGCCTGATCTATGAGTGCGGGCTACTGCTGCGGCTCGGTGGGCTGGGCCTGATTGGCGTCTATTTGGTTTTGGTGCTCAGCCAGTTATTTCCCCTGCAGCTGCTGAAACCCCAATGGCAGCTGGATGTCATTGCCAGTCTCTGTGGTGCCGGCAGTTTTGCCCTAGAGGGGGCGCTGTTCATCCTGGTGGCAGAACGCCTTGATGTCATCTCTCCCGCCAACTTCCAGTGGAGCAGCCGCATCCGCCACCTGGCCCTGCCCGCTGGTCTGGGTTTCTTGCTGCTGATTCCCTTGCATATGAGCGCAACGCAACGACTGATTGGCCAACAGAAACTTCAAGATCAAAAGTTGCTGGTTCATCTGCAGGACACCAAACAGCAAATTGCTGATGCCCAATCCCCAGCAGCCTTGCAGAATGCGATTTTACCTCTGCAATTGAATCCGACCCCAACAATTCCCTCCAATCCCGCCAGCTTCCCGCTGATCCGTAATTCCCTGCTGCGGGATTTACAGCCCCAATTGGTACGGATTCAGGAGTCCATTCAGAACAAGCAAAAAAGTTTTGCCGCATCGGCCAATAAAATCCTTATCAAAAATTCTTTGGTAGCCCTTGTTTACGCAGCGGTCTTTCTGGCGATCACCGCTACGGCCAGCGGTCGTCGCATGGTTCCCCAAGATGTGGTTTCAGCAGGTCCGACTGACTGAAACCATCGATAGCAATACAGACCTTAAGCAAGTCGATTTTCGCTTCATCTCAGTTTTAATTCGTTTCTGACCTGTCAATCGTCCTGGGCTGATTGACACGTCGAAGTGCTGCGTGCGCTTGCCGGGCCCCAGGCTTTGGCCCAATTTTTCGACTGTCACAGTCGTCTTAAAGAATTCGCTTAAATACTTAAGACTGCATAAGTATTTGTTAAGCTTCCCTTGGCCTTTCCCGCGCCTATACTGAGTATTTTGGAAAATCCATTTACATTAGTGTATTTTGGCATTTCCAGCATTCCCTCGCCAAGGAACTTTCTACGGCCAACCGTCTCAACCATTGCCCTTGGAATCGCCTTAGCTTTGTCCACCATTCCAGCGGCTCAGGCCTATAGCGAGGTCGTCTCATTCACCTACGACGGTCGCACATATAAAGCTTATAACAATACATCGCCAATTACCTGGTCTGAAGCCCGTGACTATGCACTCTCCGTGGGCGGCGATTTAGTGAGTTTGAATACTCTGGCGGAGAATACGGCTGTTTTCGCTCAAATCGGATATTCGAGTATTCCTAGTTTATGGAATTCAGTCCCCGGTTCTCAATTTGTTGGGCCTTATATCGGCCTTTTTCAACCGATTGCAACTGACGTTACAACAGGATGGCGATGGGTTGACGGTTCTTTGCTTGGCAGTGACAGTTGGTATCCCACGCAACCAGACAATGGTTACGGAGTAGAGAACGTAGCGCTATATTTTAATCAAGTAAGTCAATGGGCTGATATTTACGATTGTTCAACTACCTCTGTTCCATGTTCAGCCAATAACCAACCGGCTAATGATTATCGATCTCAATCGTTCATTGTCGAATTTGACCCAGTTCCTGTTCCCGCTCCAGTTCCAATGTTTGGTGCTATAGCAGCCTTAGGCTGGGCTCGCCGCCTTCGCAGTCGCGCCAAATCTATCAATATCTAATCATTTTCTTCTCAATTGCAACTATCTTCGGGAGTACGCCAGTTTTGGTTGGCGAAACCCCTGAGTTGCTGCCATTCAGGGGCAGTCGAGCAATCCAGAAGCCGAATCTCCTGTGCCCATCGGCATCCATAAATGTTGAATGGATCCAATAGTTGTCAGGGGACTTTGTTGCAAGGTGGCCGGGGAGGCAACCGCCACACCGGTCAGAAACAACGTGACCAGTCCAGTCATCAGCCCTTCGCGCACCATTTGCGCCCGCCTTCCAAGCCGATCGGATGTCAGCTTGGGGCAGTGATGGTTCGGGGGTATCACCCGAGTTTGAACCACCAAACGAAAACCTTGCTTGCCGCCCCTGCTGCGGGGCCGATGCAAGGTTGCTGTTGCTGTGTTTTGGACAATTGGGATCATGGCAGTGGCCGGAACGGGGATGAACTTTTGGTCAGAGTAAATCAGGATCCTGTGGTGTCAAAGAGTAACCTTTGACTCTTCCATGGGTCGCCTGAGATTCGAACTCAGGACCAATCGGTTAAAAGCCGAATGCTCTACCGCTGAGCTAGCGACCCGTTTGCCGCCGATTGCCGACCACTGGGGTCTGGAACCAACGAACCAAGCGACGGTATCACCCGGCCTGAACACCCACAATGGCCAAGGCCCAGTGCACCTCCTTGTTCATGTCCGAAACTGCTGGCGACGCGGTGCCGGTGCGGGCGGCCCATCCGCAAACCCCCTCCCTCCATTCCCAAACTGCCTCCAAAAAGCCCCCCTGGCCCGCCTCTCGTATTCACCCTGAGGCCTGGGTGGCGGAGTCGGCCGTGGTGATTGGCGACGTTTGCCTCGCTGCCGGTGCCAGTCTCTGGCCCACCGCTGTCGCCCGGGGTGATGTCTCGCCCATCGTCATTGGTGAGGGCAGCAATGTTCAAGATGGGGCCATTCTCCATGGCGATCCGGGTAAGCCCGTCACGATCGGCAGCGACGTCACCATCGGCCATCGGGCGGTGATCCATGGCGCCACCTTGGGCGATGGCTGTTTGATCGGCATCGGCGCCATCGTGCTCAACGGCGTTTGCGTGGGTGCTGGCGCCTTGGTGGGGGCAGGCTCGGTCGTGACCCGGGACGTGCCCGAAGGTGCTTTGGTGATGGGGGCCCCTGCCGAGCTGCGACGCCAGTTGAGTGCTGAGGCCATTGAGCAGCAGCGCCAGCATGCCCGTCGCTATTGCCAGCTGGCTCGTGCCCACGCAGGCTTCGGTGGTGGCACCGGCTTTTGAAAAGCCTCTTCAAGGCAGTCGTTCCTAGCCATCACCCCCGGGGGCCAGCCTCCCATTGCTGCAAATGACCGGGCTTGGGGCGGATCGGAGCAGGGGGTGCCTCGGACTTGGATAGACTCACAACAGACGAATCTTTTTGCTGTCATGGACCTGCGGCTGCTTCTGGTTGTTGCTCCGATCCTTCTGGCTGCCTCCTGGGCCGTTTTTCACATCGGCCGGGCTGCCGTGGGTCAGCTCCAGCTGTTCATCAAACGCGCCCAAGCTTGATGGTCCATGTGCTCGGTGCTGGCTTGGCCGGCACCGAAGCGGCCTGGCAGATTGCCTCGGCTGGCATTCCGGTGCGTTTGGTGGAAATGCGGCCCGTGCGCCGCTCTCCAGCCCACCACAGCGAGGAGTTTGCTGAGCTGGTCTGCAGTAACAGTTTTGGGGCCCTTTCCTCTGATCGGGCCGCTGGGCTACTTCAGGAAGAGTTGCGCCGACTTGGGTCTGTGGTGATCGGCATGGCCGATCACCACGCTGTCCCAGCGGGGGGGGCTTTGGCAGTTGACCGTGGCCGTTTCAGTGCTGCCCTGACCGCTGCCCTAGAAGACCATCCCTTGGTGACAGTCGAGCGGCGCGAGCAGACGGAGCTACCGCCGGCCGATTCGATCACGGTGTTGGCTACGGGTCCCCTGACTTCAGAGCCATTGGCCGAGCAGCTGCGGGCCTTCACCGGTCGTGACGAGTGCCATTTTTTTGATGCCGCCAGTCCGATTGTGTCTGGAGAAAGCATCGATCTCAATCTGGCCTTTCGTGCCAGTCGGTATGACAAGGGTGATGCCGATTACATCAATTGCCCCATGGATCGTGAGCAATACCTCGCTTTTCGGGAGGGGTTGCTGACGGCTGAGCAAGCATCACTCAAGGATTTCGAACAGGAATCGGCTTGTTTTTTTGAGGGATGCCTCCCCATCGAGGAACTGGCCAGGCGAGGCGAAGATACGATGCGCTATGGCCCCCTGAAGCCCATCGGTCTCTGGGATCCCCGTTGGGGTGACGTGACCGACAGGGAAGTGAGGCGTGCCAATAGGGCCTATGCCGTGGTCCAGTTGCGCCAGGAAGATCGGGAGGGTCGGCTTTGGAACCTGGTGGGATTCCAGACCAACCTCAAGTGGTCGGAACAGAAACGGGTGTTGCGCATGATCCCTGGATTGGCCGAGGCCGAATTCGTGCGTTTCGGGGTCATGCACCGCAACACCTTCCTTGAATCACCCCAGCTCCTTGACGCCACCTTGCAGTTTCGCCGCCGTCCCAGCCTGTTGGCGGCCGGCCAGATCACGGGTACCGAAGGCTATGCGGCTGCGGTGGCAGGGGGGTGGTTGGCGGGAACCAATGCGGCGCGCCTGGCCCAGGGTAAGGAGCCTTTAACCCTTCCTTCGACCACCATGGTCGGTGCGTTGGTGGATTTCATCAGCACCCCACCGATGGGCGATGCTCCTGCTGCGAAGGGACGTTTTCAGCCGATGCCCCCAAATTTCGGATTGTTGCCGGAGTTGTCCTGCCGGATCCGCGACAAGCGCCAGCGTTATGGCGCCTATCGCGACCGTGCCTTGGCGGATTTGGCCGAGCGACTGGGAATCGAGCCCCTTGCGGCCTGATCTGTCTTGCCGGCTGGAATGCTGGAATAGAGATTTCGTAAATTCTGATAATTTTCAGATGGTAATATTCGTGAAGTCTGGCTAAAAAGCGAACAACTAAATGTGAAGACTTGGACCGTTCTGGCCATATCCCCGATAAAAATCCATTGAAGGCTTGACTCCTCCCCAAGGGTGCCTGTTCTTCTCCACACCATTTTTTTTGAAACGGGCTGTTTTCCAACAGGCATGAAAAACCACTTTCTCCCGGTTCTGGCCACCGGCCGAACTTTCCGAACGGCTTCGAGAACGGTTCTCGCTGCCGTTGCCGCCTTGGTCTTCTCCTGCGGTTTGCTGTTTCACGCCCCTTTGGTTTCGGCAGCCACCTTGGCTGAAGACATGGTTCAGGTGACTAAGGATGCCTGTGTCAATGTTGCCAAAAAGCGTGGCTACGCTGTCGAAGAAGTCACTTCTGCCGTTCCCGCAGATGGGGATAGCTCCAGTGTCGTGTTGCGACTGAGCAAGGGCGGCGAACGCTTCGAATTCAATTGCGGTTTCTCCCAAAACATTCAGGCTTACGTGGCCCCAGCCCCGGCTCGCGAGACGGCAGCCGTAGCTCAGCGCAATGATCGTGCTGCTGTCCAGCAGCCTGCGCGCGTCGCGGTTCAACAACCGGCTCGGGTGGCCGTGCAGCAACCTGAACGGGTTGCCGTTCAACGGGACCGGGTTCGTGATCGCGACAAGGTCGTCGAGACAACCGAGCGCAAAGGTGGTTTCAACCCCCTGCTGCTGCTGCCTCTGCTGCTACTGCCCCTTCTGTTCTTCCTCCGTCCTAAGGAGGCTGCAGATGTCAGCGCCACCAAGATGGGCAGTTATGGGAACCCCACTCCCGTGGCTAAGACCACTGCGACGACTACCACCACCACTCCGGTTCAGACGGTTGTAGCCAAAGTTGTTGATGCCATCCTGCGTACCCAGGATTCCGCCATTGAGGTTCGCTCCGGAGCCGGCATCAGCAACGCAGTTACCCGCAGCCTCGCTGCCGGTAGCAGCGTCAAGCTGAGTGGTCGTTATCTCAACGACTGGGCCGAGCTGGCCGATGGCGGCTGGATCGACATCAAGTCCTTGGCTGTGGACCCTCGGGTCTGAGTTCGGTCCGTCGCGATTTCGCAAAGGACCCCACGGATACTCACCTTCGAGATGTCGGCATATCCGGCATCTTTTTTTTTACCCTTTTTTTATCGATCGTTGTTATGTTCAGGCTGCTACAAATCAAGCCCTTGGCCAGATGTGATCCTTGGCACACAGCAATAAACGCAGGGAACTGGACAGCTTGCGCAACACCTGTTTGTTTGAGGCAAAAACCAGTCTGCAACTTCAATCATGCTTGATTGACTCAGCTGGTTCAGGTCGAAACAATCCTGAATTGTGATCTGACTTACTTGACCATTTTTGTCTCAGGCCCCTAAGCTTGGAACAAGGATGCCGCCTAGGCGTTCAGGCTGCTTCCCCAAATACGAAGAACGAGCTCCGACTCGATTGAGGGTTCGGGAAGCTTTTGTGGATGTTTTTCAGGATCCACAAAAGTGTATTTGGCGCAGTCATTTTCTCTTACTCCCAACACCAAATGTCAACCCGCACCGTTATCGGTCTGTTTGCCGAAAACGCCCATGCCGCCAAGGCCTTGGAAGATCTCGTGGCCGCAGGCCTGCATCGCGATGCCCTCGACCTGCTGACCGCTGACGACGCTTCCGATGCTCCCAAGCTGCGGGCCCTTTCCGACCTGGTTCCCGAGCCCGACCTGGGTGTTTACATCGCAGGCGTCAAGGATGGCGGCACCCTGCTGACCGCCCAGGTGCCCCTGAATGCCGAGGCCCGTGCCGCCGAAATCATCGGTGGTTACAACCCCGTCAACATCCGCGAGCACGCTGTCGCTCTGGCCGCCAAGCATCCCCATGTCAAGGCCGAACTGATCGACGCCGCCAAGGACCCCAACGTCCTGGAAGTGGTTGAAGAAGTGGTTGAGCTGGGCAAGGAGAAGGTCGAAACCGGCCGTATGCGCATCTACAACGTGGTCTCCGAGGCCAAGGTCTCCAAGTCCATCGACCTGGTGGACGAAACCGTCCACGTTCAGCGCCGCGCCGTTAACCGCGCTGCCCTGGAAGACGCTTTCAAAGAGCGCGTGTTCGAACTCTCCGAGTTCGACGAGCGTGCCCTTGTTAGCAAGCGTGCCCAGGTTGTTGAGGAAGTCAACCTCGCCAAGCAGGCCGAAACCAAGGGTAAAACCGTCACCGAAACCGTGCGTCGTTCCGACGTGCGCGCCGAGCGCGTTGATGCCGATGGCAAGGTGATCGATACCGTTCACACCACCGAACGCTGATCCAGCCAAAAAGATTCCCCTGTTCCTTGGGACAGGGGACCTAATTTGTGCCAGTCTGGGACCCATGCAGCGGGATCTCCCGTAATGGGTCTTTTTCTCTGGGCTGAATTCCGTACTGAACTTGATTGGTTGTGAATGGAATGTTGAGAGAGTTGCTATCCATGTTCGGCTGGATTCGCTCTGGCGATAGCGCAGATCGTCCGCCGACCTCTCCTTCATCTCCCCCGAGACCTAGGTCTACTTCCCAAGGTCCATCTCCTTCTACGGTTGAGCCGTCCCGGGTGCCCTCTTCTGGCACGACGGTCCAGCCTTCCCCTTCTCCCCTGCCTGCCCTCTCCCGTCCTCGGAGTTCCGAAGTGAATGCCCCTGACAACCCTGTGACCTCTTCCTCCCTTGTCGTCGTTGGCGAACAGGGTGAGACCTACCGGCTTTTGCAACAAACGACCGATGGCATGGTCGAGACCGTTGTGTTGGGTCGGGACGATGGCTCCCAAATCACCCTCCCCCGCCACAAACTCTCTTTGCAGGGGGCTGGAACCTGGCTCCTCAGCGACTCCGTTCGTGATGAGTACGGAATGGTGATTCCGGTTGTTGAAGAACAGCTGGAGTTGTCTAAAGAGCGGGTGGAAACCGGAAAGGTGCGCATCACCAAATCCGTGGAATCCCGAGAAGTCGTTGTTGATGACCCCCTCAGCCGCGAACGGGTGAGTGTGGAGCATGTTCCCATCAACCAGGTGGTGACCGGTGATGTTCCCCAGGTCCGCGAAGAAGGCGATGTCACCGTGATTCCCATCCTTGAGGAAAGGGTGGTGACCCATAAGGAACTCGTGCTGGTCGAGGAGGTGCGCATTCGCCGTGATCGCAGCCAATACCACGATCCCCAGTCCGTCACCTTGCGTAAGGAAGTTGTGTCTGTAGAGCGGTTTGGCGAAGACGGCCGCCCCACAGCCTCCTAGGCCGAACTTGCCCACGGCTTCTACACCAATGATGCTTGATCGGCTTTGTCAGATGCTTCCCCCCTAGGGTCGGGATCATTCCTACCGCCCCAGTGACAGCCAGCCCTATCCCCACCCAGGCCCCCACCTGGGATGTGATCGTGATCGGCTCCGGCATCGGCGGCCTGGTCACCGCCAGCCAGCTGGCCGCGAAGGGGGCGAAAGTGTTGGTGCTGGAGCGCTACCTGATTCCAGGGGGCTCGGGCGGCAGCTTCAAGCGAGAGGGTTACACCTTTGATGTGGGCGCTTCGATGATCTTTGGCTTCGGCCAGAAGGGTCATACCAACCTGCTCACCCGCGCCCTGGCCGATGTGGGTGAGCAGTGCATCACCATCCCCGATCCCGCCCAGCTCGAATATCATTTGCCCGGTGGTCTCACCGTGGCGGTAGACCGGGACTACGAACGTTTCATCGCCGATCTCACCGCCCGCTTCCCCCATGAAGCCAAGGGCATTCGCGCCTTTTACGACACCTGTTGGCAGGTTTTTCGCTGCCTTGATGCGATGCCGTTGTTGTCGCTCGAGGATCCGGCTTACCTGGCCAAGGTGTTTTTCAAGGCGCCGTTGGCTTGTCTGGGCCTGGCCCGCTGGTTGCCGATGAACGTGGGCTCGGTAGCCCGTGCCCACATCAAAGACCCCGACCTGCTGCGCTTTATCGACATGGAGTGCTTCTGCTGGAGCGTGATGCCCGCCGATCGCACGCCGATGATCAATGCGGGCATGGTTTTTTCCGATCGCCACGCTGGCGGTATCAACTACCCCAAGGGAGGCGTGGGGGTGATCGCCGAGAGGTTGGTGGCGGGGCTGGAGCGCCACGCCGGCGCGATTCGCTACAGGGCCCGGGTGGTGAAGGTACTGCTGGAGCACGGCAGGGCGGTGGGGGTGCGACTGGCCGGTGGCGAGGAGCTCAGCGCCCGCCTGGTGGTGAGCAATGCCACCCGCTGGGACACCTTCGCGGATCCGGATGGCAGCGCCGAACGTGCCAGAGATGCTGTTCAGAGCGGTGACGGCGGCGGCCAACACCGCTCCGATCAAGGGATGCCAAGCCAGACCCTGGTTGATGGAGTCGACACCCCCGCCGCCGAGCGCACCTGGCGGCGCCGCTACAAACCCTCCCCCTCCTTCCTCTCCCTCCACCTCGGCGTGCGGGCCGATCTGATCCCCACCGGCACCCACGTGCACCACCTGCTGCTGGAGCGCTGGGAGGAGATCGAAGCCGAGCAGGGCACCGTATTTGTCTCCATGCCCTCGCTGCTCGATCCCTCCCTCGCCCCGGCCGGCCACCACATCGTGCACACCTTTACCCCCTCCTCCATGGAGGTCTGGCAAGGGCTATCGCCGTCGGCCTATGCCGCTAAAAAGAAAACCGATGCCGACCGCCTGATCAACCGCCTCGAGGCGATCCTGCCCGGCCTGGCCAGCGCCATCACCCACCGGGAGGTAGGCACCCCCCGCAGCCACCGCCGCTTCTTGGGCCGCAGCGGCGGTAGCTACGGCCCCATTCCGGCGATGCGACTGCCGGGCCTGCTGCCGATGCCTTTCAACCGCACCGGCATCAACGGCCTCTATTGCGTGGGCGATTCCTGTTTCCCCGGCCAGGGACTTAACGCCGTGGCCTTCAGCGGCTTCGCCTGTGCCCACCGAATCGGCGCCGATTTGGGCCTCAATCCCTGGGCGTTGCCAGCCTGACAGGTGGAGATGAGAAGGGGTGTTGGCTTAGTTGCTAACCGTAAATGATCAAAAGACATGCCCCCTGCCTGTGATCGGCCATAAATGGCGGCGGATTCAAACCGATCCCCTTTTATTGGGACCAGTGAACTGGAGGATCTCCGCCCTGATTTAGACGCCACTCCGGCCACGACCAAACTCCTGGCTTCATAGCCTGGATCCATAGGAACCCCAGGTCATGAGTTCAGCTCCGTTGCCCAGCTCCGCCGATCTGGCCCAGTATCTGGAGGCCCGAGGTGAGTTGGGGAAGCCCTGGATGTGGCATCTTTTGCGTCTGGTCAAGATCAAGGAGGAACGGGATTCCATGACTCCCGAGGACTATGTGGCCCATCTCGCCGATGCCCATGCCGACCTGATGCGTCTGGGGACGTTCTGGAAGGGTCGTGAGCAGGAAGTGTTTGGCGGCCAATACCAACCGGCTGCTGTGATCGAGCCCCTGCCCGGTTCTGCGGAGGACCGATGAAAGGGGTTCCCGTAGCTGATGTGCACCGTTACCCGATGGCACCCCTGATTCGTTATGGCTTGCTGGCCCTCTATGGCGCGCTGGTGTTGCCGTTGCCCGTGTTGGCTCCATCCGATTGGCGTTGGTTTGGTTGGGCTGCCGTGCTGCTGGGTTTTTTGCTAGTGCTGGCGGCAACCAGTGAGCAGGTGGAGGTGGGTGCAACCGGACTGCGGGTGGGCCATCCTGCTTGGTGCCACTGGCTTCTACGTCGGGGCTGGAATCTGGCTTGGGGAGATATTCAGGCGCTTAGTTCTGTGGCAACCAGCCAGGGGGGCAGGGTGTTCTATGTGCGCAGTACGCGCCAAGACGACTCAGGCAGGAGTCAGTCTTGGCTGTTGCCCCAGCGCATCGCCCATTTTGAGGATTTTCTGGTCCGGTTCTCGGAGGCGACGGGCCTGGATGTCGGTGATGTCAAACGACTCACGCCCCCTTGGACTTATCAATTACTGGCTATATTAAGTGGGATTTTGCTTCTCTTTGAAACCCTTTTTTTCCTTGGAATACTCCAACCCGTCAGTCCCTAATTAATAACGGAGGAGAGGTGGATCGGCTTGACCGGCTAATGCAGTCGCCATGGAGATGGGGGCATTGGGTGAGATATCTCCTGGTTCCGGCAGGGTGTCGAGGCTGAAGCGGTATCCCTGTTGGCGCATGGTTTCGATGCCACCCCCTTCTCCTAATCCAGCCTGCTCAAGCTTGCGTCGCAGGGTAAGCACCTGGGTATCGACCGAGCGGGGGCCGCCACTGAAGGGAGGCCAAGCCATGCGAAGGAGTTCCTGGCGGGAACGAACCACTCCGGGGGGCATCAGCAAGGCGCAGAGCAGGGCAAATTCCCTCGGACTGAGTTCGACAGGTTGATCCCGCAGGGTTACCTGTCTCAGCAGCAGATGGACCTCCAGGGGGCCAACACAAACCCGTTCCTGCAGACCGGTGCCACTGCGTCGCAACAGGGTGCGGCACCGGGCTGCCAGTTCTTCCAGGCCAAACGTTTTGCGCAAAACTTCATCGGCCCCGGCATCCAGGAGCGAGACCATCGGTTCGGATCCGGAGCGGGCTGTGAGCACCATCACTGGACAATGCAATTGGCTGGCCAGCTTCAGGGCCGACGTTTCTTCCAGCAACTCGGCGCTTACCAACAGGTCGGGGGAGAGTTCCTGGCAGATCTCAATGGCTTCGGTAGCCGTGGCTACAGCTGCCGCCATGTGACCATCCTGGCGAAGTCGCTGGGCCAGAACAGTTCGCAAAGTGGCGTGGGGATCGACTACCAAAACCCGCTTGGGATGGCCGCCGTTGTCGTAGGCATTCGGCTCAGCCATGATAAGACTTGGCGGCTCCTAGGACAAAGTAAATCCACCTTACAATATCCTAAACAAATAGGTGAAATGAGTATCAGGCGATGCCTTTCACACAAAAAGCGCCCCACGCCGCCGTTTTGCTGCTGGTCCAATTCGCGGCAGGGCTGCCTGGGCAGCAGAATGGGACCAAGGGCTTGCCCATGTCATGACCGCGCTGCAACACCCCGACGCCATCCGTCAGTTCCAATCCCTCTGCGATGCACTCCAGGGTCTGGCTGACAGGTACCACAGCCCATCGGAACTCAGGCTCTATGCCGATGGCTACCTCCATGCCCTGCGTCGCACATCAGTGCTCGACCACCAGTCTCAGCGGCGGCTGGAGGAGTTGATCGAACGTTGGATCCTTGATCCATCGGCCTTTGTCAGTCCCGACGGCAATCCCCGTACCCTTTTTGAAAGCGGCCGGTATTGAGGGTTTCCGCAGATGGGGCCTTGACGTGAATGGTCATGTTTTGGGTTTCGTCTTGAAGGCCGGGCGGAGTTTCCCGCCCGGCTGACCGCTTTTGATGCTGCGCTGCCTGCGGGGTCAGGAGGCCAGGGCGACGGTGAGGTTTTCCCGTAGTTCGCCGCTGTTGTACATCTCGATCAGGATGTCAGAGCCACCCATGAATTCACCCTTGACGTACACCTGGGGAATGGTGGGCCATTCTGAGTAGTCCTTAATGCCCTGACGGATCTCACCGTCGGAGAGCACATCAAAGGTTTCAAAAGGCACCCCTAGGGAATGCAGGATTTGAACGACGTTGTTGGAAAAGCCGCACTGGGGCATCAATTTGTTGCCTTTCATAAATACAAACACCGGACTGCTGGCAATCAGCTCTTCGATGCGTTGCTTGACACGGTCTTCCATGGCTTTGGTGGCTCGTGGGTCAGGGGTTGAGAGGGGTGGAGGGAAGGGAGGTGTGCAGGGCGAGGGCATGGATGGCCTCGCTGGCCAGTTCGCCCTTCAGGGCGCTGAACACCAGTTGGTGCTGGCGAATGCGGTTGAGACCCGCAAAGGCACCGCTGACCACCTTCACTTGAAAATGGTCGCCGCCACCGGTGAGGTCCTCCACCTCAACGGCGGCATCGGGAAGGGCGTGGCGGATCGCGTCCTTCACCTGATCCGGATGAACCATGGTGGGGGCTGAATGGGTCGGCTGGAATCTAGAAGCTATGGCTGTCGACGGCGCAGCCGGAAGATCCAGGCTTAGCCAAGGGCCCAGGGTTCCAGTGCCTCAGTTACCTGGATTTGGAACGTTGTAGGGGGTGGTGACAAAGCCCATCTCACGAAGCTGTTGATAAGCTTTTCGACCCGCTTCGCTCGAGGGGGTCATGGTGGTGATCACTTCCACCAGCAGGGGCACCGCCACTTCGGGTTGGCCTTGGCGCCTGAACAGGCCCGCCAAGCGCATGTTGGCCTCCACCAGCACATCCAGGGTCTGGCGGCCCTTGTCATCCATTTCGCGGGGGATGCGGGCGTCAAGGCCCCGAAACGCCCCGCTCAGATCCCTGTAGAAGATCAACAGACGCTTGGCGGCGTCCCGGGCCTGGTCGTAAAGACGGCGGGCTTCCTGGCTATTGCCGGCGGCGGCGGCGGCGTCTCCCCGCGAGATCAGGGAGCGGACAGCGTTGGCATCGAACACCCCGGCCACCATGGGTCGGCGGTCCTCCTGGGCCTGGACAACGCTGGGTTGGGCCAGGGGCACCACCAGGGCCAGAATCGCCGCGGCACGGCCACAGGCCCCAAGCATCCGGGCGGCGACAGAGTGGCTGATCAAGGGGGCTTGTTCGACGAGGCTGAACTTTACGGGGGGTCCATGGGCCGACCGACCAGGGTCCGGGCCGCTTGCTCGGCCGACCGCATGGCCCGTGCCAGGGCTTCGGTGAAATCGCGGGCCCCCTGACGACCCTGTCCTTCGGCCCTGAGGGGGGCGCCCACGCTGACAGCCGCCTGCTGGCCGGCTTGAGGCACCTCCTTGGCATAGGCGATGCCGATGGGCACCACAGGTACATCCAATCCCTGCGTGCGGGCCATCTGGGCCAGTCGGGCCAGTCCCTGTTGGAGGGTGATCGGGCCGTCCTGCCGCTGAATGCGCCCCTCCGGGAAGACCACCACATGTTCGCCCCTGCCGAGCAGGTCAAGGGCCAGTCTCAAACTGGCGGTGCCTGGATGGTCCTGGTTGACCGGGAAGCAGCCGAGGCGATGCAGAAACCAGCCCTGGACACCGGCCATTTCGTCGATGGTCACCATGTAGTGACAGTCCTGGCCGGTGACGCGGCGGCCTGCCGCCAGTGGCACCAGCAGGCCATCCCAGCGGGCCCGGTGGGTGGGGGCCAACAGCATGGGACCACTGCTGGGCAGGTGCTCACGCCCGACCACCCTGATGCCACTGAAGAAGGCCGGCAGGACCAGGTCCTGGGTGATGGCCATGGCCAAGGGCCCTAACCAGGGGCTGATGCCATGGGAGAGACCGTCTTCCCGGCCCCGAATTGCTTGTCCCGTTGCCTCCGCCGCCAACACCCGCAGTGACCTTCAAAGAATCCACTTGAAGGTAGGTTCCACTTCCAGCCGATCGGGATCGTGACGGGCAGTTAAACCTGCGGCCGATACGGTGATCTCCCCTTTGCATCACCATGGCCAGTCTTGGGGTCAACATCGATCACATCGCCAATGTCCGTCAGGCGCGACGCACCGTTGAGCCGGATCCGGTCACCTATGCCCTGCTGGCTGAGTTGGGGGGGGCAGACGGTATCACCGTTCACCTGCGGGAGGACCGCCGCCACATCCAAGATCGGGATGTTGAATTGCTGCGCTCCACCGTGCGCACCCGCCTCAACCTGGAGATGGCTGCCACGGAAGCCATGGAGAGCATCGCCCTGCGGATCCGGCCCGACATGGTGACTCTGGTGCCCGAACGCCGCGAGGAGGTGACAACCGAAGGGGGCCTGGATGTGGGCTCCCAGATCGGCAGTCTCGGCGCCATGGTGGGTCGGTTCCAGGCCCAAGGCATTGGCGTGAGCCTGTTTGTCGACCCCGACCCGGTGCAGCTGGATGCCTGCTGCGCCTGTGGAGCCCGTTGGGTTGAACTCCATACCGGTCGCTATGCCGAGGCGGGCTGGGGCGACCAGGCCACAGAATTGGCACGCCTCGGCGAAGCCACGGTTTTGTCCCGCCAGCTTGGGTTAAGGGTCAACGCCGGCCACGGTCTGAATTATCAGAACGTCGAGCCGGTGGCGGCTATCCCAGGCCTGGAAGAACTCAACATCGGCCATTCAATTGTGGCCCGGGCCCTGGCGGTCGGTCTGACCCAGGCGGTGCGGGAAATGCGGGTCCTGATTCAGAATCCGCGACGGGATGCGCTTTTCGGCGGTCCTGCTGACGGCTTGACGCCGTCCTCCTGACTTCTGCCCTGCCTCCATGACCCGTTATCACTACGTTGCTGCCAGTGAAGCCTTCCTCACCGTGGAGGAGCCCCTGGAGGAAGTGCTGCGTGAACGGGTGCGCCATTACGGCGAACAGCAGCAAGCCATCGACTTCTGGTTGGTGCGGCGACCCCAGTTTTTAGAGGCGCCCGAACTGACCGCCCAGTCCAATTCAGTACCCAGGCCTGCCGCTGCCGTGATCTCGACGGATGAACGCTTCATCACCTTTCTGAAGCTGCGCCTCGAGTTCGTGCGTCAAGGTTCGTTTGAAGCCCCCTCAGCTTCGATCCCCGACCCCCTGGCCAGCCAGGTGTTGCCGGTCTGAGCACCTCAAGGTTCAGAAAAGTCCCAGGAACCGCTTTCGTTCCCCTGGTCCATCGCTGGCAGCTTGACCCTTTCCATGGCTGCCATCCTGATGGTAACGCGGTTTGTTATCCCCAATCGTCAGCACGGCTTCTTTATTTTTCCACCAGATCCAATCACGGATCGGTGGGGTATGGCGCAGATCCTCCCGGTCCAGGCCCAGGCCCAGCTTGGCAGAGGCATCCACCAACACATCCAGCATTTCCTCGCCATCGCGGCAGCGGGCCAGGGCTTCGTTGGTGCGGCGGGCGCCGTTCAGGGCTTTGACCAGGAGGGCGATGCGACGGCCAGTCGGAAGGCTGCGGGGATCCAGGGAGCCGGCCTCAACTTTGTCGTCTGACCCCATCCTGATCCCTTTTTTTAACAATTAAATTAAAGGTATCAGTGCTGTCCAGTTCTTGCAGCCCAGGGTCAAATCTTGCAAAAGTTCGCGGCTGCGGCCCCTGCTGGGGCTGACAGAGGGAGGGGGCGCGCGCGAGAATGTTGGGGCAAGACCTTCCTGCCTTCGCTTCCCAAACCGATGCGTCACTGGGTCATTGCGGACGTCCATGGTTGTCATGCTGCTTTGCAGGGTCTGCTGGCGCTTGTGCCTGAGGACGATCGGTTGATCTTCTGTGGTGATGTGATCAATCGGGGTCCCGCCGTCGCCGCGACCATGGAAACGGTCTGGACCCTGGTCGAACGGGGACGGGCGGTCTGGTTGATGGGGAACCATGAGAATGCCTTGGTCAGGTCCCTGAATCGCCCCGATCTGATGTCCAGGAAGACTCTGGAAGCTTGTGAGACATACCGCCAGCTGGGGGATTCCCTCTGCCGGCTCTGGAAGTCGCGGCTGGCGGCCCTGCCCCTGGCGTACTGGGGCCAGGGCTGGGTGGCGACCCACGCTGGGTTTGATCCCCAGACCTGGCAGCCGGACCTGACCATTCGTCTGCCGTTTTGGAACGCTTACGACCTCCGTTTCGGCGAGGTGATCGTGGGTCACACCCCTGGTCCTGGCATCCGACGCCTCGGTTCCATCGTCTTGATTGACACGGGAGCCTGCTACGGCGGCCAGCTCACCGCCTATTGCCCCGAAAATGGATTGAGCCTGAGCGTTCCGGGGGAAACCGTTTCCAGCCCGCGGCGCTCCCTCACCTCGGGTTTGGCGGCACGATGAGGGGACTGGGCTCGCCTTGCTAACGATTTACCGAGGCAATCGGGCCGACCAACTGGCCCAATTGCTGGCGGCCCAGTTGCGCCTGACGCCCCCGCCCCCCCTTGAGACCGTCCGGGTGGTGGTGAACACCTGGCCCACCAGCCGCTGGCTGGGCGAACAATTGGCCACCCACCTGGGCGGGGTGGTGGCCAATGTGCGTTTTCCTTTTCCCGCCAGCACCCTGCGCCAGCTGGTTGACCTGGTGCTGGAGGAAACGGCGGGGGCCGGCGAGCCGTCTGGACCCCTACCGAGCGGCGGCCAGGACCCCTGGCGCGCCGACCAGTTGGTCTGGGCCGTGCTCGAGGTCTGGCCGGCCCTCGCCAGCGATGCGGTGGCCGCCCCCCTCAACCGCTGGCTGGGGGAGCGGGACCTGGGCGAGCGCTTGGATCTGGCCAGCTGGCAGCTGGCCCGTTCGATTGCCGATGCGTTCGATGACTATGCCCTTTATCGCCCGGAGATGCTGCTGGCCTGGGACCAGGGTCTGGATGTCGATGGCCGCCGTCGCCCCTTGGGCGCCAGCCAGTCATGGCAGCCCCATCTCTTTCGCCTGCTGCGCCGCAAGCTGGCGCGGCAGCCCTTTGCCCTCAGGGCCCTGGCGGCGATCGATCGACTGCGTCAGCCCCCATCGGCGGCCCTGAGCGCCCGCCTGGCCCCCTACGCCGGGGGGCTGCGATTGTTTGGCCTCAGCAGTCTGGCGCCGGTTCAGGTGCAGTTGCTACAGGCCCTGAGTGCTGTCCTGCCGGTGGATCTGTTTTTGCTGACCCCCTGCCAGGACCTCTGGCAACGCTGCGTTGATCGCCGCCAGCAATTAACCGATGCCCTGGCCCTGAAGGAACCCCTCGATCTGGATTGGTTGCTGCAGGCCCCTGGACTGGAGGCCCGTTTCGGGCGCCTCGGCGCCGAATTTCAGCAATTGCTGGAGGGTACGGGCGAGGCCCTGCTGGCCCGTCAGCAGGAGTTGGATCTGTTTTTTTTGCCGGTCACTGCCCAGGCCCAGGGCGATTCGGCCGAGGGGGATTCAGCGGAGGCTGCACCGCCCTTGCTGCTTCAGCTGCAGCAGCAGTTGGCCGATGCCGCCCAACCCCCTCTGGTGCGTTCGCCGCTGGACATCTCCCTCGAATTTCATGCCTGTCCTGGGATGCTGCGCCAAGTGCAGATCGTGCGGGATCGGCTGTTGCAGTTGTTAGCGGCAGACCCCAGCCTTGAGCCCCGCGACATCCTGGTGATGACCCCGGCGGTGGACGGCTTCGCGCCATTGCTGGCCTCGGTGTTCGGCGATCGGGAGGCGACGGGGGTGGATCTGCCCTGGCGCCTCACCGATCGCAGCCAGCAGAGTGAGGCGGGCATCGCCCGTACCCTCCTGGGCCTGCTGCGGGTGGCCGGGGATCGCTTCACCGCCACCGCCCTGGAGGGGTTGCTGGAAGCCCAGCCCCTCCAGGGCCGCTTTGGCCTGACGGCCCCGGAGGTGACGGAGCTCAACCAGCTTCTGCAGCGCAGTGGCTTCCGCTGGGGTCTCGATGGCCATGAGCGGGGCGGCGACCCGACCCACAGCCTCGCCTGGGTCATCGACCGCCTGTTGCTCGCCCTGGTGTTGCCGCAAACCCCCGGCCTGGCCCCCGGCGGTGTCGCCCCCGCCGCCAGTGGTGCCGACCTGGAACGGACCGGCCGCTGGTTGCATCTGCTGACCCGGTTGCGCCACTGGCTAGGCCAGCTGCGGCAGCCCGGAACCAGCGCCGTCTGGGCGACTCGGCTGCAGGAACTGCTGCTTGATCTGTTCGGCGACGGCGGCGAAGCGGCCTGGGAATTGCCGGTGCTGCAGGCCGCCATCCATGTCTGGCAGGAGGCCGCTGGCCAGGCCAATCCCTTGGTGCTGGAGGCTCCCGTGGTGGCGGCCCTGCTGGATGAACAGTTGGCCATCGACAGCGGCCGCTTCGGCCACCGCAGCGGCACGCTCACCATCAGCGCCCTCGAGCCGATGCGTGCCATCCCTCACCGCGTCATCGTGCTGATGGGCCTCGACGCCGATCTGTTCCCCCGCCAGCGCAACCGGCCGGCCTTTCACCTGATGGAGCAGCAGCGCCTGCTGGGGGATCCCCACCCGGCTGACCAGGATCGATACGTCCTGATGGAAGCCCTGCTGTCGGCCCGGGACCATCTGCTGATCACCTGGAGCTGCCGGGATGAGCGCAAGGGCGAGGAACGGCCGCCCTCGGCTCCGGTGCGCCAGTGGTTGCAATGGCTCCAGGCCCAATTAGGGGCCCAGGCCGAGGGCCTTGAGATCGTCCACGCCGCCAGCCCCCTCGATCGGCGTAATTTCCTGCCCCAGGGCGATCTTCCCCCCGCCAGCTGCGACCGTCGCCTGCTGGCCGCCCGCCAGATGCTTGAGCAGCAGCCCCCGCCGATCCAACCCTGGGCGGCCGGACCCATGCCCGAGACCCCTCCCCAGGCCGCCCCGCCGCCGGGCCGGCCGGCCCAGGGCCCCTACCGCCCGGAAACCAAGCCGCGAGAAGGACCCCAGGAGCGTTTTGAGGCCCTGCGCCAGTGGCTGATGGCCCCCCAGAAAACCTGGCTGCGCGAACTGGGCCTGCGGCCGGCGGAGTGGGCGCGACCCATCGAGGACCTGGAACCCCTGACCCTGCCGGAGCGGCAGCGCTCCGCCTTGCTGCGTCAGGGGCTGGCGGCGGCAGGCCCCATGGCGGGGGGGCCCGGGGCGACGGAGGATTGGCTGCTCTGGTGCCGCGGCACCGGCCAGCTGCCCCCCCACGGCGGCGGAGAACTGGAAGCGCGCACCTTGCACCGGCGCTGGCAGACCCTGCAGGACGCCAGGGCGACCTTCGGCCCCCCCCATTGCGAACAGCTGGTCTGGGGGGATTGGCAGGCGGCGCCCCAGTGGCAGGGCGACACTTTGGTGGTTTGCCAGGCTGCCAAGGCCACCACGGCCCAATTTGTCGATCTTTGGCTGCAGCTGATCTTGGCCGCCGCCTGCGCCGCTTCGCCGCGCCAGGGGGTGGTCATCGCCCGCGACAGCCACGATGGATTTGCCGCCGTACGGACCCTTCGGCCCCCGGATTGCGACGCCGCCAGGCAGGAGCTGGAGCGGTTGGAGGCCCTTGCCCTAAGGGGAAGGCAGAAGTGCTGGCCTGTGCCGCCGGATACGGGTTGGGCCTGGGTCAGCCACGAGCAGACCAGGGCCGGCAGTGGTGAAGCCCATGGGGCGGTGGCCTGGGAGGGCCATGTCCGATTGAGGGGGGAACGGCTGAGGGAAGAGATGGTGGTGTGTTTTGGCGCCGATCTGCCCGCCGCCCGCTTGATCGATGGGGCCTTTGGCCCCTTGGCCACCGAGCTCTACGGCCCGATCCTGGCCGCCACGGTGACGCCATGAGTCCCCGCTTGCAGGCTTTTGAGGCCAACAGCTTTCCCCTCGATTGCGGCATTCGCCTGCTGGAGGCCAGTGCCGGCACCGGCAAGACCTTTGCCCTGGCCCACCTGGTGCTGCGCCTGGTGACGGAGGAGGCCCTGAGCCTGCGCCGCTTGTTGGTGGTCACCTACACGGATGCGGCCGCCGCGGAGCTGCGCGATCGCATCGGTCGGCGGCTGCAGGAGGCCTTGGCCGCCCTGGAAGGGGGCCAGCGGGGCTCCCAGACCCCGGAAGACCCGGATCCCGATCCGGCTGGCGTCGATCCCGTGCTGCGGGAGTGGCTGGAGCGGTGGCCCCAGCAGGGTGCCTGGCCCGTGGATCGCCTGCGGGGCATGCTGCTGTTGGCCCTCGAAGAGCTCGATGGGGCCGACATCACCACCATCCATGGTTTCTGCCGCCGCACCCTGGAGCGCCAGTCGTTGGAGGCCGGCTGCTCTCCCCAGCAACGGCTGGAGGTCGATGCCAGCCGCCTGATCGAAGAGGTGGTGCATGACTACTGGCAGCGGCAGGTGTTGCCCCTGCCCGCCCCTGGTCTGGCGGGTCTGGGGGCCTGCGGGGTCAGCCCCGAAGCCCTCGCCTCCCTGCTGATGCGCCTCGACGGCGATCCGGCCCTGGCGCTGGATCCCCTGCCCACCGGTCTCGACCTGGAGGTGCCCTTCGCCGACCAGTGGTCCGCCCTCTGGCAACGCAGCTGGAGCCGGTTTCGCCAGGAGTGGGAGCGGGCGAGTGAGGCCCTGCAGAATGATTTTGAGGCTGCCGCCGAGCAGTGGCACAGTGCAACCGGTGCCAAAACCGGGGGGTATTCACGGCGATTCCGCAATGGCGGACCCAGGGCCAAGGTTGAGGCCTGGTTGGCCCAGGCCGAAGCGGCGGTCGCCGCAGGTGATTACGAGGCGGTGCTGCAGCAGAAGCAGCTCATCGACATCTTCCATCCCGGGGCCTTCAGCCGACAGGCCCGCAAGGCCGAGGGCCATGGTCGGATTCCCAGCCTGCCCCAGCGCCCCCTGATGGAGGCGGTGGCGGCCCTGGTGGATGGCCCGGCGGAGGCGTTGCTGGCCCATGCCTGCCATTGGGGTCGGCGGGAGCTGCGCCAGCGCCGGGAGCGGGGCGGGGCCACCAGCTTTGCCGGTTTGTTGGAGGCCCTCGATCCGGGGGAGGGGACCCCTGGGGAGCGCACCCCGCTGCTGGCCGCGGTGGCGGCCCGCTACGACGCGGCCCTGATCGACGAATTTCAGGACACCGATCCGATCCAGTGGCGCATCCTGCGCCAGGCCTTTGGGGCAGGGGCCCACCGTCTTGTGATGGTGGGGGATCCGAAGCAGGCGATCTACCGCTTTCGCGGGGGCGACCTGGCCACCTATCTGGCGGCCCGGGGCGAAGCGGGGGCGTTATATGAACTCGATGAGAATCGCCGTTCGACCGCGGCCTTGATCGACGGGCTCAACCGCCTTATGGCGCCCGGACTGGTGCGCTCGGGCTTGGAGGTGCCACCGGTTCTGGCCCGGGCCGATCGTTCCGGCCCGCCGGGGCCGGCGATCGAGTTGCTCTGGCTCGGGCCTCGGACGGAAGAGCCGGAGGGCAAGGAGCCCGGGGTCCATCAGCCCAAGGGCAAGGAGCCAAGCCGCACCGAATGGGAAGGGCTTTTGCCCAGCCTGATCGCCGGGGCCACCGCCGATCTGCTGGCCCGCCAACCCCTGTTGTGCCAGGGCGGCCAATCACGCCCCTTGGGCCCGGAGGATCTCTGTCTCCTCGTCAGCCGGCACCGCCAGGCCGAAGCCCTGCGGGAGGCCCTGCAGCGCCAGGGTATTGCCTCGCGACTGGTCAGCCAGGCGGATGTGTTCGCCACGGCGGGCGCCACCTTGTTGCAGCGCTTCCTGGATGCCCTGGCCGATCCGGCCGATCCCAATGCCCTGCGTCTGCTGGCGGCCTCGCCCCTGATGGGCTGGAGTGCCCGCACCGTTCAGGCGGCGGATCCCGGCCGTTGGAGTGCCCTGGCGGGCCGGCTGCAGGCCCTCGCCGCCGGGCTGGAGAGGCGCGGCCTGCTGGGGGTGCTGGCGGACCTGCTCGGCAGTGACAACCTGGCCCGATTGTCGGGGGGGGGAGGCCGTTTCCTGGCGGATCTGGAACAGGTGGCGGGGCTGGTGGAATGCCAGCGCCATGCCGAGGGCCTGGGGCCCGCGGCCCTGGCCGATTGGCTGCGGCGGCTCCGCCACAGCGAAGATCGCCCCTTGCCGGACGACCATCAGGCCAACAGCGATCGCATCGACGGCGCCGTGGCTGTCGTCACGATCCACCGCAGCAAGGGCCTGCAGTTTCCAGTGGTGATCTGCCCCTATCTCTGGCAGGCCCCCGGCAGCACCCGCGGCGGCGGGGCGCCCCAGGGCTGCCGTTGGCTGCCCCCGAATGCGGTCCAACCCCACCTGGATCTGCACCTGGATCCCCACTGGGGCGTGGGATATGTCGCCCGCACCCAGGAGCGCGCCGCCGACCAGGCCGAGGCGGAGCGCCTGGCCTATGTGGCCATGACCCGGGCCGAACATCTGCTGGTGCTGGCCTGGGGGCCGGTGGCCCAGCAGGGGGCCAGTCCCCTGGTGCCCTGGTTGTTCCCCGCGGAGCGCCTGGCGGACCCCGACCACGACCCCTTTGAGGGGGTGTCCGCCCTGGAGTGGCGGCAGCGACTGGAACAGCAACTGGCCCAAAGGGCCCTGCCCGTCCGCCTGATCGATCCGCCCCCTGCCCCAGGCGAGGTCCGTTCTGGGGGGGACCAGGGGGCGCCCCCCCTGGCCCTCGGTCCCGTGCCGTTGCGCCCCTTCGATCGCCGCTGGGGGCGGGCCAGCTACAGCGCCTGGACCCACGGGGCCCCCGAACCGGGTCGGCCCCTCCTGGCGGCCGGGGTAGCCCTGCCCCCCCAATCCCTCGACGAGGGTCGCGACACCCTGGACCCCAGCGCCGAGCTGGAGGAGGCCCAGGCCGGCGGGCTGCCCCCAACTGCGCTACTGGTTCCTGGCCCCCAGTGGCCGGACCACGGCCCCCTGGCGGACTTTCCCCGGGGGGCCGCCGCCGGTGATTGCCTGCACCGCATCCTGGAGGGCCTGGACTACAGCATCCCTTGGCAGCTGGACGCGGTGGGGGACCAGGTGCAGGCGGAACTGCGCCGGGCGGGGCTGGCCTCCCAACCCCTGGAGCCCCTGCTGGCGGGGTTGGAGCAGGTGCGTCTTACCCCGTTTGGGGGGCCGCTGGGGGGCCTGCGCTTGGCGGATCTGGCGGCGGGCCAGTGGCTCAACGAGATGAATTTCGATCTCACCCTGGGTTCGGTGCGGGCCGAGGCCCTGGCCGCCGCCTTCGCCGACCACCCCGGTGGGCCCTTTGGGGCCGAATACGCCAGTCGGGTGGCGGAGTTACCGATTGCCAGCCGCGGTTTCCTCACCGGCTCCATCGACCTGCTCTTCCAGGCTCCGGATCCGGCCGGAAGGGGTCGCTGGTGGGTGCTCGACTGGAAGAGCAATTGGTTGGGACGCCGGGACAGCACCGGCCGGCCCTTGGCCTGTGGGCCCAGCCATTACGACAGCGCAGCGATGGCCACCTTGATGGCCGCCAACCACTATCCGCTGCAGGCCCATCTCTATCTGGTGGCCCTGCATCGCTACCTGGGCTGGCGCTGTCCCGACTATCAGCCCGAGCGGGATCTGGGGGGTTACGCCTATGTCTTCCTGCGCGGTGCCCCTGGGCCCGTGGCGCTGCAGGATTGGGATGCCGGCAGCCCCGATATCCCTGGGATGGTTATCGAGTGCCCCCCCTTGGGGCGCCTGCTGGCCCTCGATGGGGCCCTGTCTGCGCCGGAGCGAAGGCCATGATTTCCAGCCCATCTCCCTTTAATGCAGACCCCGTTTCAGACCCCACCAGTCCAGACCCCACCAGTCCAGACTCCGCCAGTCCAGACCCCAGCCCAGGCACTCCAGGCGAGGTCGATGACGCCCTGCTGGGCCAGAACCCACCCTGGCTAACCGCCCTGCAGGAGTCCCTGATCGAAGCCCTGCCAAGGCTCTATGGGGTACAGGCGGATCCGGTGGTCAGCGAAGCCATTGCCGCCTTGACCCTCGCCTTGGCGGCCGGGGACCTGGAGTGCCCCCTCCCCCTTTCACTGCAGCAGGGCCAGGGAACAGCCGGCGCCGATGGGCCCGATTCCCTGGCCCGCCTGCAGTGCGCTGCCCTGGTCCAGGCCAGAGACAGCCCCCTTGTGCTGGAGGGCCAGCGGCTGGCTTGGCGCCGCTGGCAGCAGCGCTTGCAGCAGGTGCTCGCTGCCCTGGTGGACAGGGCCCAGAGCCCCCCCCAGCCCTGGCCGGCAGCGGCAGGGGCCTCGATCGCAACGGCTTCGGCGCCAGCACCGACGCCCCAGGCCGCGGCAACTCCTGCTGCCCCCCTCGACGACCAACAGCGACGGGCGGTTGGGGCGGTGTTGGCCAGGGGCTTGGTGCTGCTGGAGGGGGGCCCAGGAACGGGCAAGACGAGCACCGTCGCCGCCATGATCAGCGCGGTGCAGGAGCATTGCCCCCAGGCCCGCATCCACCTGGCGGCCCCGACGGGCAAGGCGGCCGGTCGCCTGGGCCAGGCCACTGGCGGTCGCCATCCCTGTTCGACCCTGCACCGCTTGCTGGAGCAACGGGGCGACCGTTTTCTGCGCAACCGAAACCATCCCCTGCAGCTCGATCTACTGATTGTCGATGAGGTGTCGATGGTGGATCTGGAGTTGATGGCGGCCCTGGTGGAGGCCCTGCCCGCCAGCTGCCGATTGGTGTTGGTAGGTGATCCGGCCCAATTGCCGCCGGTGGCCCCCGGCGCCGTGCTGGCGGCCCTGCAGCGCCCCGCGCCCCGCTCGGCCTTCGGCGATGCCGTCGTGCGCCTGGAGACCACCTATCGCCATGCCGGTGCCATCGCCGCGGTGGCGGCGACCCTGCGCCAGTGGGGTGAAGCCCATGGGCTGGATCGCTCCTCCCCCGCAGGCGCCGAGACCCTGCTGGAGGTGTTGCGTCCCCAGCTGCAGCGCCTAGGGGAGGGCGACAACCTGCACTGGCTGGAAGTCCCCTGGACCGGTTGGGCTCCTTCCCTGCCTGAACCGGTGCTGCAACGGCTGCAGGAGCACCGGATCAGGCTGGCCGAGCTCGCCAGGACCCACGGTGCCGTGACCCAGGGGGTCGGCACCCAGGGAGCCGAGGATCAGGCGGCGGCCGTGGAGGCGTTGCTGGCCCAACGCGATCGGTTGTTGCTGCTCACCCCCCAGCGACGGGGACCCTGGGGGGTGGAGACCCTGCATCGGCTGCTGCTGGGAGAGGCCGCGGCGGATCCGGCTCGCTGGCCCGTCGGCACCCCCGTTCTGTGCCTGCGCAACCGCGACGACCTGGGCCTGGCCAACGGCGATCTGGGAGTGGTGGTGGGCGATTCACCCGCTACCGGCCCTGGCTCCAGCTTGGATGCCAACCGAGATTTTCGACGCTGGTTGGTCTTCGGCCCCCACCCCAGCCAGCGACTCCATCCGGCCCAGTTGGCGGGCGCCGTCGAACCGGCCTTCGCCCTCACGGTGCACAAGGCCCAGGGCAGTGAGGCGGAGGAGGTGATCGTGCTGGTGCCCCCCGGCGAACCCCGCGATCCGCGCTTGCTCTACACGGCGTTGACCCGGGCGCGCCAGAGGGTTCTGTTGGTGACGGGCCGGGCTATCGGTCTGGCTTGAAACGCCTACCGCCGCCATCAGTGACGGCAGTAAAAGGCCCAGGATCTGCCTTCGCCGATCCTGGGCCCGAGATCTGGAGGTGCCCCAGCTCAAGCCTTGCGGGGGTTGGCTTGGGCGACTCGGCGCCGCAACTGGCGGCTCCAGCCGAAGGCGGCACCGATGCCGACTATGGGTAGGGGACCGGGGACAGGATTAGAGCCTCGAATTCCCGAATCAAATGAGAAGATGGCCCCAAGATCATTGGCACCGCCGAAGGTGGTAGAGCCGTAATAGAGGCCATTCCCCGCTGCGGTCAGTGCTGCATCGGGATAAGCGCCATTGGACCCAGTGAAGCTGTCTTGAAGGGTGATCCCTGGGGACGCGATGCCCGCAAGGGGCGTGAAACAAGTTGCTACCAGAATGGATGCTGCAGTAAGAGTGGAGAAATGCATCGACTTTAATGAGTATCAATATAACTATGTTGCCATTATTTTGTTGGGCCCTAATGGTATAGGTTGCTTTTATTTTGAGTATTTTTTGTTTACGAA
>CAMCQR010000014.1 GCA_945877115.1 Synechococcus sp. UW140
TGAGTTAAACATTCAGCGATCAGGGTCTATAATCGCAAAATGGAGCTGCGCAATCAGCCTCCAAGCAGTCAACCACTGACTGCTCCTGTTCACCCTCCAGAAAGGGTCACAGGACCACCTGAGTTACACCACTCGGAGGGGCGCTACCCGCCCCTTTGTCGAGGAACTGTTGACGCGATACGAAAATCTGATCGGCAAAGATTTTCCCGGCTATCGAAACCACGTTTATCGCACAATCACATATGCAATGCATTTTCTAGGTAATGCAGAAGAACATGAAAGGCTGGTGCAGGCTGCGTTCGTCTACCATGACATCGGTCTCTGGACAGATCGTGAATTGGCCTATTTGGAGCCATCCGAGGCCGTAGCGATAGCCGACAACATCAAGTTTGGACTGGGGTTGGATCCTGAGTTGTTGCGTGGAGCCATCCATTGGCACCACAAGATTCTTCCTTACAGCGGTCCTTACAGAGAAGTTATTGAGGCCTGCCGCAAGGCCGACTGGATCGACGCTTCAAAGGGAATGCTTCGCAAGGGTATGAGCAGATCTGAAATTCAAAGAGTCGAAGCTGCGTTCCCAAACTTGGGCTTCCACGAAACACTGCTGCGACTTGCTAAAGATTATGGTGGCTCAATATTTGTTGGAGGAATTAAGGTGACTTTGGGAATCGTAAAATGGTAATCGACTCCGTGGTGAGGGCTAATATGTCCTTCGAGCGGGCAGGCCACCAAGAAGTCTATTTATTCGCATTGATATACTTGCCTGCCACGCTGGGGCAGCGTTAGCTGGCTATAATCAATATTCCACAAGAGAAAAGAAAGAAATGAAAGGGATCATCGAGACACGCGAGGTGACGCAGAAGACCTACTGCCGAGCTGAAACGGACCGAACCTTCTTCAACGCATCGCAGCTGGCTGGCGGCGTAAACAAGCTGTTCAGTTTTCGCAATGTCACGCCGCTGGACAGGCAAACGGTGGTCAGGATGAACAAGGATACGCTCTACATGGTGGCCTTAGTGGATACGTCCAAGGGTGCCACAATCACGGTGCCTGACATGCCTGCGGGCCGCTATTACTCGGTACTGTTGCTTGATAACGATCACTATTGTCCGGGCGTTATCTACACGTCGGGAACGCACGAACTGCCCGGGGACACCAAGTATCTCGCTATCAATGTTCGCATCCAGCTGCTGCTCCCGGATGACCCGGCGGACATCGCACTGGTCAACCAATTGCAGGATCAGTTTGTCATCCAGGCCAACAGCGCCGACCCGTTCCCGGAGCCGAATTGGGACAAGAAGTCGCTGGCCGCTTTAACCGCGGAATACAATGCAGAATTCGCCAAGTTCAATCTGTATCCTGACGGCTGGATGGGCAAGCGCGGAAAAGCCGATGATGCCACACGTCACCTGGGCTGCGCCGGCGCGTGGGGACTGTTCCCGAACAAGGACGCGATTTACATCAATTACAACGGACATCTGCCCGCCGACAAGTGCCATACCGCCACCTACCAGGTGCCCGAGAACAACGCGTTCTGGTCCATCACCGTTTACGGCGCGGATGGCTACATGAAGAGCGTGAATAACATTCTCAACGCCGCGAATACGAAGATGAATTCTGACGGCACGTTCACCGTATATTTCGGGTCGAAGGAAGCCTGCGGCGATATGCTCAACCGGCTGGACGTGAGCGAAGGTTGGAACTTCCTCATGCGCGTGTATCGCCCCGGCCCATCCGCCCTGAATGGCAGCTACAAACTGCCGGATGCCGTCGCCTGCCCATAAGCTGACCAGAAAAGATCATGAACATGACTGCCGCCGAAGCCCGCGCCAAACGGGTCTTTCTCCGTGGTCCTGCGGCTTTACTGGCCGAAAGCGGAGGCGCTGGAAGGCGAGTGGATCGCGCCGCCGCTGATCTGGAGCGTTGGAACGATCATGGCGTTTGGATAACTGTTAGGTACCTACTGCACCACTCTGCTCAGTTATCACCAGAACTACAACCGATACAACAACAAACTCCGCCCAACCCCGTCCTGCAGCAACAGCGAACGTTTGTCAATATTCCACTGCCTCACCTGATCCAGCGCTTTCAGGTATTGCTGCTCGAAGGCCATGACGTCCGCAGCGCAGGCCATCTTGGTGCTCACCAGTTTCGAGAAGCGCAGCTGATCACCAGCCAGCTGGAAGCCACCCAGCAGCTGATTGCAGCCGCTGTTGCCGCTGAATCGCTCGCTGTCGCTGGCCAACAGCAGTTCCGGTGGCCGGCCCGGCGGATTGATCAGGGTCGGACTATTTGGTGCCTGCAGCGCCTGCAGCTTCCAGGCGGTGCCCCGCAGGGTCGGTTGGGTCCGATGGGTCGGGCTGGTTTTTTGGTCCGATGCCATTGGGTTGGACGCATTTGGGGTGAATGCCATTTGGGGCTGCGGGCAGCCTGGGCCGGGATGGGCCCTCCCGAATGCCTCCACTACAAGAGCGCGGCGAGGGCCCTGGCCAGGTTGGGCAGCAGGGCGTTGGCTGATTAGCCCCTCCATGTTCACCAGCAGGGGCTGGCCTGACCCGCCAGCGGGTAGAACGCTCCGGTAGGCCTGCAGCAGGCGCTTGTAGTCGCCCTCCAGGCTGACCAGCAGCCGCTGGCCGGTGACACACTGCTGCATGGTCGGCCCTTGGGGCAGGAGGCGAAATAGGCCCGCCAGGAACAGCCGTGGCGATATCGGCTCCGGCACGGCTAGCCGCGTTAGCCGGTCGTTGGGTCCCGATCGGATCGGTTGGCCTTCTAGATCGAGCTTGCGCAGCACCGCGTCCACCTGCCAGCGGCTGCTACCGCCGGCGTTGGGCCGGCCGCCCGCTGCCCACCGGCACCAGTTGCAACGTCAACGGCTTGCTGGTGCCGCCCCTGGGCATCGGGGTGAATGGGTCGGTGGTGATGAGCAGCCGCTCGCCCTGGCGGAGGGTGGCGCGCACCCCATAGCGCCCCCTTGGCGTCAGGTCGCGGTCGCGGTAACGGAGGCTGAAACGGGAAGGGGGGCTGGCCTGCGGGCTTGATCCTGGTGCGCCCCAGCACCCGGGCCGGCGCATCGGCGAGGGCCGCGTCGATCAACACCACTTCCAACACAACGTCCAACATCGCAGCCGGCGGCAGGGGCCAGCAGCTGGCTCGCCAGGAGGATTGCGGCCAGGGACGCAGCGGGCTGCAGGGTGATGGCATTCCTATCACGGTGCGGTAAGGATTATGTCAACCCCAAGGTGCTTCCATCTAGGCGATCTAACCCCCAAAACGCGTCTGTGTAGACCAATCTTTGCGCATCCTTTCTTTGATGTCGCAAAGATACTCACCTCTGGCAATGCGAACAGCCATTACGGCCACCCCGTGCTGCCTATCTTAAGTGGCAGATGTTGTTGCCCTCTGAGATGCCCTCTTCACGCTTAAGCACCCCCCATCATCTGCGCTTTTTGGCAGCCCACTCCCATTTGTCCCATGTTTTTGGTGGTGATTGGTTCGCCAAGGGGGCCGAGGGTTTTGCCCGCTTCTTTGGCACCCCATTCTTTCTGATGGCCCAGTCTGCCGTTGTGATTGTTTGGATTTATCTGAATGTTGTCAACTACACGGCATTTGACCGTTATCCGTTTATTCTCTTAAATCTGGCTTTCAGCCTGCAGGCGGCCTATGCCGCACCGTTGATTTTGCTTGCCCAGACCAGGCAGGCTGATCGGGATAAGGCCCATTCAGAAGCGGATGCGAAACATCGCGAAGAGATTGCGTTTGAAATGCATCAGGAGCAGCAATTGTCCCTGGAGCAGACGGGCAAACTTCTCTTGCTCCTGGATCAAAACAATCAAATGACCATGGCTGTGCGGCAACTCAGTGAGCGGATTGAATCGTTGACTTCTGAAATTCACAACAAAGTCGTGCCCTCTCTTTGATCTAGAAGATCAGGCCCACCCTCAGCCCCCCGATTCACGACCACCGGCGCCGATGCATCTCCTCGGGGTCATAGAGCCGCACCTGCCGCTCCAGATCGAAGCGTCGCGGCGGGCCCTTGAAGCTGCGGGGATCGTTGCCGACGCCAGCCAGATAGGCCCAGTTGCCGGTGTTGAGGGCCGGCTGGGCGTCGATCAGCCACCATTCGAAAAAGCGGGCGCCCCAGGTCCAGGGCAGATGCAATTCATTGATGAAATGGGACGCGACCCACTGGCGGCCCCGGTTGGAGAGATAGCCAGTGCTCAGCAGTTCGTTGAGCTGGGCGTCGATCAGGAGGTGGCCGCTGCGGCCCCGGCACCAGCGCTCAAACAGGGGTCGATCTTCGCTCCATTCGATCTGGCGGTTCTGCAATCCACCCGGGGCCCCGAAGCTGGCCCCATGGCGTTGGGCGGTCCAGAGGAAGAATTCGCGCCAGAGCAGCTCCTGCTTCATCCATTCGGAGCCGTCATCGGCGCCGCGGCGGGCTTCGTAATCGAGCACGGTCTGCCAGATGCGCCGCACCGATAGCGATCCGAGGGCCAGATAGGGGGAGAACTTGGAGGAGAACTCCGTTCCCACCAGGCCATTGCGGCGAGCCTTGTAGTGGCGCAATCCGTCCGAGTCCAGGCAGTAGTGCCCCAACCTGGCCAGGCCGCTGGCTTCATCGCCCACGAAGGGAAAGGCGCTGCGGGGATCGGGGAGGATGTGTTTCGCTGCAGCATCCGCCTGCGGATCCGCCTCCAGCCAGCCCCGGGGCCCCTCCAGCCGTAACCCCCCCAGGTCCTCCAGATCCGGTACCGGCAGGGGCGGCACCGGCGCCCGCCCCAGGCCCCGGCGGAACTCCCCAAACACCCTTGGGAAGGTTTCCTGCGCCAGCGGCCAATCGTCAAACAGCCGGCTCTCCTGGCCGTGCAGAACCACCTGCGGGCGCACCCGGGGAGCCAGCAGTTCCAGCGCCGCCGCCGTGGTGTGCTGGGGAAAGTGGAGCAGGGGAATGGCTGCGGCCGCCAAGCGCGTGCGCAGACAGGCCAGGGCCTGGGCCTCCAATCGCCTTTGGTGGGGCCCCCGCAGGCGCTGGTCCGGTGGCCGGCAGGCCAGCACGATCAGTTTTCCCTGGCCGGGGCTCTGGTGGCGGGCTAGAGCCACGGCCCGGTGCAGGGCGGGCTGGTCATCCAGGCGCAGCTGGCCCTCCAGGGCCAGCGCCACCACAAAGGTTGCGCTCATCGGGCCCCCAGGGGCCAGGGCTCCAGCCTCAATTGGCCAGCGCCAACTGGAAGCCGCGGCGGTCGCTGGGTTCGGGCCGCTCGAACACCTGGCAGAACACCTTCACAACCCGATCGCCGGAATCGATCGTTTCGAGGGGATCCTTGCGCAGGCGGTGGCAGGCAGCCCGCCTAGATGCGGATCTGCAGGCCGTCGTCAATGGAGATCTGGGGCAGTTGCAGTTGCTGGCCATAGCGGTATCTCCTGCTGAGCTCGAGACAATTGTAACCAGCTCGAGCGTCGATGCCGATGTTGTTCAGAACAGCGCCACGGAGACATTGTTGAGGCGGACGATCAGATCATTGAAGTCGCCGTCGCTGCGGCCACCCGCTACCGAAATGTCCTCAATCCCAAGAGCCGGGTTGTTGGGGCTGTTGCTCAGGCTTACCATCTGGGTGGCACCGCCCGGGTTGGCGGCGGCGAAGGAGGAGAAGATCTTGGTTTCATCTCCGTTCTGCAGGAGCAACAGGCCGTAGCGCTCGCGGGTGTCGAGCGGGAGGGAGTTGAAGGTGGCGGAAGCCCCGAAGGCGGGCAAGGTGGCGGCATCGAGCAGCAGGCCCTCATCCTTGGAGCGGGCCAGGGCCGCCTGCAGATACCCGGTATCGCCAGGATTGAGACCTTCGATGTTGCCGGTGATCGAATCCACCGTGTAAAAACCGAGGCTGTTGGCATAGCCAGTCAGGCGCTGCACCTCCACGGCGGCCGGGGCGGGCAGGAGGGCGGGGGCGGTGCCGGTGGCCTGCCAGAAGACACCGGTGACGCCGCCGTTGAAGGTGGCGGTGACCTGGTTGCCATTGACCGCCAGGTTGAGCAGGGCTAGGGCGGCGCCGTTCTGGCTGGCGGTGGGGGTCCAGCTCTGGCCGCTGAGGTTCTGCGCCGCCGTGATCGCGCGGCTGCCAATGCCCCGGGCCTCGGTGGATTGCCAGCCGCCCGTGATGTTGTCGTCGTTGGCGTTGGCGGGATTGAGGCTGCCGCTGGTGCCGCCGCTGGCGCCGCTGATCAGGGTGAGGTTGCCGGTATTGGATTGAAGCCCGAAGGTCACCAGACCGGAGCCGCTGTCGGCGCGCCAGCTGGTGAGGGGGGCGTCTGTCGTGAAGCGCACCGTGTTGGCGTTGAGCAGCTGAACGGAGTTCTGCCAGGTCAGGTCTGGTCCAAGCAGGGAGACCTGGGGTTGCCCGGATCCAGCATCAAGGTTGAGGTGCAGGCGGGCGCCGACCTGTTGATTGGTGCGGCCATCCAGATCCAGGGGCAGGGTGTCCAGATGATTGACAGGGATTGTGAAGTCGCCATCGTGTTGGAAGTCGGCCAGGGTCACTTCTCTGGCCGCTGAGACTTTGGTGGCGTCGGCGCTATCGCGGGTGCTGATGTGCAGTGTGAGAGTGTTGCCATGGTTGCCATTCGTATCAGCGCGGAGTTGGAGTTCGCCGCCCTCGAGGCTGAAGCCACTCAACACGACAGGCTCGGAGGGTCTGATCACGAGGTTCAGATCCTGCGTGTAGTGCAGATGATCGACAGGCTGAAAGCTCAGACTCGCCCGTTCTGAACGGCCTTCAGCGATTCCATCTTTGAGCGTTGGCACCGTGACAGTTTTGCTGATCTCTCCGGGCTTGAGCAATAGGAGACCAGCCACAGCGGCGCAGTCGATGCCCAGACTGACGGTGCCGTTATCGGAACTAGAACTGTAAAGAATGGCCAGAGGAGTATTAATAGATCCGTTGCGTTTGATCTCGTAGCGCAGGCTCTCGCCCTCGGTCGCCGCCAGCGCCTTGACGGTGTAAGCGTCAGTTTGGATGGAATGGGAGCCGGCTTGCTGCTTGAGCCAGGTGAGATAGGTGTCCGCAGGATCAGGGCTGCCAATGGCCGCCATGGCGGCCGGTGCGCTCGGAGCTACGGATCGCGCTGTCAAGGCTACCGAGGAAGTGGCGGCCGTGCTGACGTGGGTGACCAGCCAGGAGTTTTCACCCTCGCTATTCACGGCCGTCTGGGAGGTAGGCACCAGCACGAACACCACCCCAGCGCTGTCGCTGGCCGTGAAGCCATTCCAGCGGGCACCGCCATAGACGATGTCGGCCTTGGCATTGCGGCTGAAATCGGAGCTCAGCTGGATCGAGTCCTGGGCATCCGTCACCAGGAATAGCACCTGATCGTCGTTGAGATTTTCGACGCCGAGGCGATCAAAGCTGAGGAGATTGGCGCCGTAATCCACACTGCTGATCAACTCCACCGATTTCAATCGATTGCCAGGGCGGATGTAATACGTGGCGCTATTGGATCCAGAGCTTTCGGCCGTAAAGCTCCAGTTCTGGTTGGCTGGGCCCTGGAGTACGAGAGAATCGATTCCGGCTCCAGCATCAATGCGCAGGAAGGCGTTGTCGATCAGGCTGATCTGGTCGTCGCCGTTGCCGGCAAGGATCACATCCTTGCCGCCGCGCCCTTCGATGCGGTCCGAGCCCGCAATGGCGGCGATGACATCGGCCAAGGGTGTGCCCAGCAGCGTGTCGGCACTGGGGGTGCCGATCTGATTGGCGATGTCGAGGAAGTCGCCACCGAAGAGGGCATATTGATTGGCCAGGCCTTCAGATGGATTGCTGGGATCGCTGATCAGGATGTCCTTGTAGCCATCGGCATTGATGTCGAGGTTGCCATCAATCGAGTAGCCGGCCAGGGAAACCTGGTTGGCGGTTGGGGATGTGCTATTGACGGCTTCGATCACCAGATTCTTGGTGTTGTCGATGCCACCAACATCCTCGGTGAAGGGAGACGTGAAATAGAGCTGCGATTGGCTGACAAACGGCGCGAGGGTAGTAAAGACAGGGATATAGATTGGACTGTTCCAGTCGTCGTAGGCACCTCCCACAGCAAGGGTGGAGCCGCCAGAGAAGCCGTTCACCAGGTAGAGCTGGCTGGAGTTGGCGGTCAGGCCTAGGGTGGGCGTGTATTCGTCCTTGGGGGCCTCGCCTAAGTTGGTCGCATAGGTCGACCAGTTGGCGCCCGGATCCGAGGACACAGCCTGGGCTGTTGTCAGGGTGTAACTGCTGGAGTTGTAGTCCCCTGAATAGAAGGCAAGCACCGTCTTGCCCTGGAAGCGGCTGGCGGCGAAGGACGTGCCACTCAGCGCTGAAGTGCTGCCAGCCGAGTTGACCGACTGAAGGGCAGTGGCTGATCCGCTGAAACCGTTACCGCTGAGGTTGGAACCCCAGGACGAGCTGCTGCTGGGATCTGTGGAGTAGGAGACGTAGATTCCTGTGCCGGTGACGCCATTGGTATTGAGGGAATAGAGAGCCAGCCGATTGCCCTCATTCACCAATTTACCGACGCCCTGCAGCTGGCCTGGATTGTAGTTTGTCCAGCTGCTTGCCTGCGTAAGGTTGGATCCAAGGTCTGCCCAGGCAATCCAGATCTGATTGTCACCCGACACACCCTCATCACCATCATTATAGCATATAAAAATCTTATTGTCGTAGATCGCTGCGCTTTCAACTGGCGGGCTATAGTTCTTGACGGCTTCTTGGATTCCACCGACATTAACCGTAGTCCAACTACTGGAGGATGGGACTCCGTAGGAGAGCTGGATACCTCCACCATTTGTGAAAGCGATATAGGTAATGCCGCTGGGGTCTACTGTAGCCGTTACGAAACTAATGCCACTGGTGCTGATGTCGTTGAGGTAAACGCTCGAAGTGGAAATTGATGTGAGACTGGCTGGCGGCTTGTAGCTCTGAATCGGCTCAAACCACACCTGCAGGGAGGGAATATAATTGTCGCTGTAGGGGTAGAGATAGGGATTCAGGGGCGCACGCAGGTTGTCGAGGCTGAAGCTGCTGTCTGCCACCTTGAACAAGCTGCCATCCACCAGTACGGTCTGAATCCACTGGTCGGTCGTTTCAGCGGGGCTGAGGGCCAGCATCACATCATCAAAGCCGTTGCCATTGACATCGCCCGCCGCCCGGATGCTCCAGATGGCATAGGCAAGGGCTCCATCACCCGTGTACACGTTGGCCAGGCCATCGGCAGCGAGGTAGTCGGTGTAGCCATCGCCATTGAGATCGCCGAAGCCGCCTAGCGTCTGCAGGCTGGGCGTGCCGGCAGCGTCAGCGGTGAGCGTGTTGGCAATGCTGGCACGGGCGCCAGTAAACAGCTGCTGCAGGCTGCTTGGAGTGCTGGCCGTGGCCGTGAGATCGGCCGTGCTCAGGGAGGTGCCGGACGCACTGCCAGCCGTGCTGCTGATCTGATAGGTGGAACCAGCCTGGATGCCATTGAGGCGGATGCTGTTGTCGCCAGCGAGCGCTGCGAATGGGGTGAAGCTGGGAGCTGTTGCCTGCTGCGGGTAGAGAGAGGCGATCTGCACGCTCTGCTGCGTGGCTGTAGAGAGATTATTGGCCTTGATGTCGCCGGGTGTTTTCGCCCCCAGCAGGAAGCGCACCCCGGTGACGAGCTCGGTGGTGCTGTCGCTGAAATCTGCCCTGGCTGCATAGGCCACGTTGTTGGCCGTGATGACCAGATCGTCGTAACCATCGCCGTTGCTATCGCCCACAGCACTGAGACTCGATCCGGTCTGGGCGCTGCTGAGCACCTGGGCGTCCTGATCATTCAACTGTACATTGATCGCGTAATTACTGGCATTGCCGGCGATCAGCAGGGGATTCTGCGTATCGGCTGTGATCAGCGGCGTATAGCCCATGCTGGAGGACAGGGCCGTTGCATCCACCAGGGCCAGCCAATCCGTCACGTCGGCATTGCTGATCTGGATAGCCACCTGATCGGGTTGGCTGGTGTCGGTGTAGGTGAGCACCAGGCCCGGGCTGCTGCTGGTGAGGCCCACACCTCGTTGCAGCACGGGGTCGATGTCAGAAGGGGTGTCGAGCAGAGTCCAGATCGGCGAGCCACCGTTGGCGACGCTATCCGTGGCTGTGGTGAGGTAGATGCTGTTGCTGGGCGTGCCGCTGGTGCCGCCCTGATAGGCGATATAGGTTTGGCCGTTGTAGCGGGTGAGGGCGAGATTGCTGCTAGCTGTTTGGCTGGTACCGCTGCCGTATTCAACGGACGTGGTTGTCCAGTTCTTTGGGGCACCGGAGGGTGAGCTTGAGTAACTCTTGAGCAGGCGATTTGAGGGGTCGTTGGAGGTGAAGTAAACGGCAAGATTGTCGCCCTCGACGATCATCGCGGCAGCGGTGGCCGACTGGCCGGGAACCTGGTACGGACCGTACCAATAATTGTTTCCCTCATACATATAGACGATGTTGAGATCGTTGCTGCCAGCGGCGACGTAGCAGATGTATAGATAGGGATAGTCGCCTCCCATATAGGCGATTGATGGCGCTGTATAGGTGCCGATATTGGTGGGTAATCCCTGCCAGTTGTTCCAGGTTTGCCCGTTGTTGCTACTGCTGTTCCAGTAGATGTGATCATCCGTGCCGCGCACGGCCATGTACACCGTGTCGCCGTTGCGGGTCAGCGACGGCGGCGACAGGGCGGCACCACCAGCCACGTCCTGCCAGGCACCGGCAGTGAGGCCGCCGATGCCGTAATCGGTTCCAGCCCGCTGGCTGAGGAGCGAGCCGCCGTTGCCATCGGGCAGTTGCACGGTGGTGTCCATCCAGGTGAGCCAGGGCACCGCATCGCTGCTGGTCACGGCCTGAATACCCACCGCCAAACTTTCGTTAACCGTGCCCAGCAGCAGCAGCTCGTTGACCACCACCGGCGCACTGCCGAGGCTGGAGCTAACTCCCGCCAGGGTGCTGCTCTGCCATTGGGGGTTGGCGTTGATCTTCCAGGTGGGCGCATCGCTGACGGTCTGCAGCAGTTGCAGCTGGTTCACCACGATCTGCTGGTTGCCATCGGTGTAGGTGAGCGCCAGGCCGGTGCCGGTGGCGGCCAGGCCCGGAGCGTTCATGGGCACGGTACCCGTCAGCGCCGGGGAGTTTTGCTGTTGCCAGAGCACACCGCCCGCGTCGGGGATGAGCAGGGCGATGGCCTCGAGCCCGGAGCCACTGCCATTGGCCTGGCCGTAGGCCAGCACGGGGGTGCCGTTGAGCAGGGTGCCGGCCAGGGCCGTGGCACTGAGGATCGGCGTGCCGGCGGCATCGCTGCTGAGGGTCGAGGCCGGCGACCAGCCCGTGGCCGCTGTTGGCGTGGTGCTGGTGGCCGAGGTGATTGTTTGGCTGGTCTGATCCACCCAGTAGAGAGCCAGTCCATCGCCCTCATTGAGCAGCAGCGGCGCCAGAGCGGTGGCCGGGGTGGTGGTGGTGGAGCTGGCGGTAGCGAGCTGGATCGCCATGGGTGCCGACCACTGGTCCAGGCTGCTGGTGCTGGGATCCCAGGAGCTGAGGCTGATGCCCTGGGAGCTGTTAGTGAAGGCGAGATAGAGCTTGCCCTCGTAAGAGGCGAGCGACACAGGCAGCGACGAGCTGATGTCCGGCTGACCGGTACTGATGTCCACCCAGTTCGCCCAGCTGTTGCCGGAATCGCCGCTGCGGCTGAACCAGAGGGTGTCGACGTTGTACCCCTTGACCATCGCATAGATGGTGTCGCCAACGGCCAGGAAGCAGGGGGCTACATCGCTGAGGCCATACTCCACGTCCTGGCTGGGGGGCGTCAGGCCCGCCGGCGCCAGCAGCCCGAAGCCCGAAGCCAGGGGCAGGGTTTCGCTGGGGCGGCCGTAGAGAATGCCGGTGGTGCTGCCGGCACCCTGGGAAGCGGTGCTGAGGTTCTTGGGCAGGAACAACGCCAGATCATCACAGCCATCGGCGTTGAGATCGCCAGCCGCGACAATCTGGGTGCCGTTGTCGACGTAGAAGCTGAAATCGTTGTAGAGGTAATCCGCCAGAATCGCCTCGCTGGAGCCCCCCAATTCCACCCGCACCGCCGTGAGGTAGTCGCCGGGGGTGACGGAATAGAAGTCGCCATAGCCATCGCCGTTGAAGTCGCCGATGGAGCGCAGGGAGGCTTGGGTGGTGGTGGCCAGGCCCTCCAGGAGGAAGCCCTGATTGCTGGCTAGTTTGTTGAGCTGGAAGTTGCTGATGTCCTGGAGGTAAGCCTTGCCCCAGGTGAGATAGCCATTGCCGGCCCCGCGGCCGCCGAGCAGGAGGTCATTGATGCCATCGCCGTTGACATCATTGGCATTGAAGCTGCCCAGGCCCACATTCTCCTGGCTGGCGCTGCCGGATTCGGTGAGGATGTTGAGGTTTTTGCTGCCTTTGTTGTTGGAGATCGTGCCGATGCCGCCGGCCGAAACGCTGCCGGTGTAGGGGCCATTGGCGGGATCTGTTGCATCGCCGAGCACGTCATCGGCCCCGAAGACCAGATAGGCGACCCCCATGCCCGCTTGGGCGTTATAGGCATTGATCAGCAGATCGTTGTAGCCGCTGTAGGAGGGATTGCCTGGATCGGCATTGACATCACCGGTGCTGACCAGGCCATTGCCGAAGTGGTCGTTGACGTTCTGGCCATACAAGGTGAGGCCGGCGGACAGGTGGGCGAGATATTGGTTGGCCCCGGAACTGGTCTGGCCCAGGGCTGTTGCCGGCAGCGTGCCGGGATTGATGAAGTAGGCAGCCCCGGAACCGCCGCTGGTGTCGGCACCGATCACCAGGGTGTTGGCGTTGGTGTTGTTGAGATCAGCAAGGGCAACACTGCTGCCAAAGCCGCTGGAGCCGGTGTTCCAGGGGGAGGCGCCATAGAACACGGATTGCTGCTCGGCGCTGCTGGAGCCGCTGCTGAACCTGGTGTAATACACCGCCCCGATTTCATTGGCGGTGAGGCTCTGATCGTAAAAGGTGGTGGCCTGCACGATCGGATCGGTCATCAGCGCCTTGAGGCGCTGCATATAAGCCGTTGCTTCTTTGGCATTGCCTTCGGCCGTGTTGGCGATGGCGGTATAGCTTTTGCTGCCGGCGGGGAGATTGATGCTGTTGGCGGCTGTTGTGGGCAGCTGCACCTTGAGCAGGGCACCATCGCCATAGGGATTGCTGGCGGTGCTGGAGCTGAGATTGGTGGCTTGTTCCTGCTCGTTCTGGAGCTCCTTGTTGCCGCTGTATTGCAGGCCCGCCACCAGGCCCGGTGCGCCGATCGCCAGTTCCACCGTGGCGGCGCCGCCGTTGCTGCCGGCGGTGGTGCTGGCGGCCAGGGAGCTGCCCAGCCGCTCGCCCCAGTAGCTGGTGATCTCCTGGCCGGCGGCATTGAGGCCCACCAGGCTGCCGCCTATGCCCGTTTGGTAGAGCGTCAGCGCGGCTGTGCCGCCCGCGGCGGGGGGCCCGTAGCGGTAGACCGCGCCGACGGGAACGGCAGATTTGGTATTGCCACTCACCACCTCCTTGAGATAGGTGGGGGCGCCGACATAGAGGGCGGTGCCGTCAAAGGCGAGGGCCGAGCCAAACTGGCTGTTTTCAGCATCGCTGCCGGCCGCCACCGCACCCGCCAGGTCGGCGGTCAACACCGTGACCACGCCCGCACCGAGGCCATCGGGATTGTTGAGGTCGAGGGTCTCGGGATTGCTGTTGAGATTTTGCTGAATCCAACTGCCGGAAATGATGTAAACGCTGCCGCCGCTGTTGGTATCGGGGGCGGCGATGATCAGTTCATCACAGCCATCGCCATTCAGGTCGGCCACCAGCATCACGCGGCCCAGTTGACCGCCCCAGCCCTCGGTGGGATCGGCCGCAATCAGCAGGCCGCCGCTGCTGCTCTGCGACTTGGCAGCCTGCAGCAGCGGCAGGTTGGGTGCATCGGCATTGAAGTTGCTGCGCGCCAGGGCATTGAGCCAGGTACTGGGGCTCTGGGCAACGGGCGGATTGCCGCTGCTGGGGGTTTCGGGATAGAGGCCGGTGTATTGAATCCACACCCGACCGGCGGGGTTGGTGCCGGCGGTGGGCGTGAACGGCTGGGAGATGGCCAGCCAGCCGGCGGCCGTGCCCGTAGACCCGGAGAGGGTGGAGGTGTAATGCCCGGCCACCTCGGAGAGCCCGAAGCCCTTGCTGGTGTCGGCCGGGTTCTGCTGGGAGTGGATCACCTCGCCGCTGTCGATGTACTGCAGCTGATAGGGAGCCGCCTCGAGAATGTCGGCGCTGACGATCTGCTGGGGGTAGAGGGCTTTGCTGGTGAAGCTGCTTGAATCGGCATCGGCGCTGATCCGGGGCCCCGACAGTGGCACCACGGCATTGATACCGCCGGCACTGAGTTGGGCCGAAGAAAAGGTGGTGTTGTCGTTGGTGGCGGGATTGAAGAAGTTGAGCGCGTAGCTGTAGAGGGCTGCACTGTCGCTCAGCGGGCTCTTCGGCACCACCAGGCTCACCGACGGAGTGTTGTTGAGGAAGGTGTAATGCAGGTCTGTCGTGGTAGCCCGGGGCTGGCGGCTCAGCACGGTCTGCTCGCCGATCAGCACCTGGCTGGCATCGAGGCTGTAGGTGCTGATGATGGTGCTGGGATTGCTGCTGCTCAGCAGCTTCACCGTCACCGTTTGCAGCTGCTGTTTGGCGGGGTTGAAGCCCGCTTTGCTCCAGTCGCTGGACGTGATCTGCAACAGATCGGCGTCCTGCAGGGAGGTGGTGCGGCTGCCGCTGGTCTGGGTGGCCACCGGCGCGCTGACGGGATTGAGCAGCTGGGCCTTGCTCCAGCTGGCGGTTGGCTCGTCGTAGGTGGTGTAGAAGGTGGCATTTTCAGCCCCATTCGGATCAACGGAGCGGGCTTTCCAGTGCAGGTTCACCGCACCGGTGTCCACCCCTGGTGCCGCCGACAGGCCGCCGATGTTCACCCCCAGGCTCGCGAGCAGACCAACGGCATCGGCGCCGCCCATCACCGGCCAATTGCCGCTGGGATTGGCTGGCGTGCTGGGATAAACGCCGGAGAGGGATTGTTGATAGAGCGCCAGTTCGTCGATGGCGCCTCCATTGTTGAGATAGATCAGCAGGGCATCCTGGGCTTCTGTTGCCGGGCTGAACACATCACTGAGGGCCGTCTGGCCCGCCAGCTGGTTGTCGATATAAAGGCTGGCCGTGCCAGTGCTGAGCGGTACATCGACAATCTGCTGATTCACCTCCTGGGTTTCGATGTCTGGCAGGTAGGTGGCCACGATGTAATGCCAGGCGCCGTCGTTGATGCTCAGCGCTGTTGTGCCATCGGTGGTGGTGATCGTGCTGAGCAGGCTGGTGTTGCTGCCCACATCGAAAACCACCTGGCCCTCGCCATTCACCGACACGGCGGTGGAATAGGTGAGCTCAAAATCGAGGGCAAGGCCGCCATAGTTTTCCTGCTCGTACTTGGGCGGGATGCTGCCGCTGGCCGCCGAGCTGCTGGGGTTGAGGCCGAAGTTGACCTTGGCCTTGCCTGCTTTCTGCTGGTAGTCCCAGAGGTTCTGGAACAGGGTCTGCAGGTTGTTGCTGCCGCTCCAGGTGCTGCTGGCGGTGGTGACTAGGCCGCCATTCATCAAGGCTTGATCGGTGCTGACGGCGATGGTGTTGAGACTGGAATTCGGTGCCCCGTTCAGCAGGGCGGTATCGAATTGCAGGCTGGTGGCGGGCACCTCGGCGATCACACCAGCGGCGCTGCCGCTGGTGCCGATCAAGGTATCGGCGGCCAGGCCGTAGCTGGCCAGAAACTCATTCACCCCCGCCAGCTCGGTGCCGGCCTGGAGGTTGGTGATCTGCAGGGCGTTGCTGTAGAGGCCGCTGCCGCCGTTGCCCCCGAGGGCGGTGGTGTAGGCGCCGGCGGCCACCACGGCCCAGGCGTAGCCATAGATCGCACTGCTGCCGGTGCCGGTGGGGATGCTGGCGATCAGGCCGCGCCCGAGGGCGTCCTGATAGCTGATTTGATCGACGACGAATTCGGAGCTCAACAGCCAGCCCGTGGGCAGCTGGCCCGTGGTGATCGAGGGTTGGCCGAGGGCAAACAGGCCGGCGCCGTTGGCATTGCCGGTTTGCGGCACGCGGGCCCAGAACTCGATCGTGTAGGGGCTGCGCGCCACCCCGGTGCTGGTGGGGGTGGTGCCAGCGGGCACAGCCGCCTGCGGCACGAAGGTGCTGAGGCTGCCGACGCCGGTGCTGAGCACGCCGCTGCCATCGATGTTTTCAATCGCCGCATCGCTATTGACCCCCAGGGCCCCGGCAACGTTGAAATCGAGACCGGTGTCAGAAGCGCTGGTCACCGCCGCTGGCGAGTCGGCGATGCTGCCGATGTTGTAGTTGCCGACGCCGCTCTGCCCCTGGTTCATCTGCAGATAGATGTAGGGGTCGGAGGTGAGCACGGCCTGCTCGTAGGGCACGGCCACGTTCTGGCTCCAGAAGATGGCGGGCTCCTGGCTGAGCGTGCCGTCCGCTTGGGCGATCGCCATGGTGCTGATGCTGAGGTCCTCGACGCCGATACCCACGGCATCGGGGGAGGCCCAGGTGATCGTCTGCGCTGTCTGGAAGCTCTTGGTGGTGGGATCAAACAGGGCCGCTTTGATCACCGTGGGGGCGTCGCCGGCAGCCGCTGCGCCCGAGAGGGAGGCCTGGCCCTTGACGGCTGCGATCGAGGTTTCGCTCCAGGTGAGCAGCACCTGGGGGGCATCGGTCGTACTGCCGGGCACCAGCGAGATGTCCAGGTCGTCGATGATGTTGTTGCCGGCGGCGATGTAGTTGAGGGGATTGGTCTGCCAGCCGGCGGTGGTGTGGATCGAAAAGGCGATCTGCTGCTTACTGAAATAATTGTCGTAGAAGTTCTGATAGTCTTCGGCGCCGCTGCTGCCGATGTTGGGTACGGGCCGATCGATCACCTCCAGCCAGGCCACCAGATCGCCGCCTTCGATGTTGCCGAAACTGCTGCCTGTCGGCAGTTTGGTGGCAACGGGCAGGCGCGCTAGGGAGAACTGTTGTTCCTCGGCTTTCCAGGAGAGCGAGGGGCTCGGATCCACCGTGCGACTGACCCCGGCTTGCCAGGACTGGGAGCCTGAATTCCACTGAATGGCATTGAGGTAATAGGTATTGAGGTTGTTGTTGTTGTCGCTTTGCCCATCCACAAACACCACACGGCTGCCAAGGGCATTGCCTTTCTGGGAGGCGTACAGGGGCGCCTGATCAGTATTGCCTTCGGCGATGTAAACACCACTGGTGGTGGGCGCCGCCAACGCTCCGGGCACGGCGCGCTCCGTGAAGAAGCTGTGCTCATCAATGAAGTTGTTGTACACCAGGCTGGTGGGAGTCAGCGTCAGCACCGCTGGCTGGCTTGGCGTTACCCCAGTTGGCAGATCAAGCGCCAGGCTGTAGCTGGGGCTGCCGCTGGCGGGCGGGGTGCAATAGAAGGGGCTATCCAGGCTCACCTTGACGATGGCGCCATTGATCAGGGTCACCGTGGCGGTGGCCGGGCTGCCTGGCACCAGGCTGGTGACGGCTGTGTTGCCCTGGTACACGGTGTAGGCCACCCCCGTATAGCTGTAGGGGCTTTGGTTGCCCGCTGGCAGCGCTTTGGGCTGCTGGCTGAGGGCATCCATGGGCTGGTAGCCGCTGCCGCCATTGGCCACATTCACGCTCTGAATCACGGCGGCGGCCTGGCTGTTCCAGATGGTGGTGCTGTTGGTGGAGCTGAGAATGATCGTGGGAGGGGTGGCCTGGCCCTTGCCGATGGCCCCGCTGTTGACGATGGACGTGCCGGTGCTGGCGTTGACGCTGACCAGATCCGGCACCACCACCACCGTGGCGCTGCTGTTGGCGTATTCGGGCAGATAGCCATAGGTGCCGGCCCGGGTGATGACCAGGCTGGTGATCTTGCCGCCGGCCACCACCAGCGTGGCTTCAGCGAGGTCGTCCTCGCCGCCGGGGGTGACGCCGAGCAGGCGAACGTTGGTGTAGGTGCCATCGTTCAAGCCCGTGCCCCCATTGCCCTGTTGGAGGGTGGCGCTGGTTTGCATCAAGTTGGCGCTTGAGGCGAAGAGTTGCTGGAGGCGGAGCGTCTGGGTGTTCTGGCCGGTGAGCAGGTGCACGCCGGTGGGCGGCGCCCAGTAGAGGTTGCTGCCCTGGCTGGGTGCATAGACGATGCTGCCGCCACTGCCATTGGTTGGGGCTGGAGCTGCGGCGCCAACGGAATTGCCGCTGTTGCTGGCTGGGGCGAGGGGGGCTTGGCTGGTCCTGGCGGTGGAGTCTGGGCTGGTCGGGGTGCCGACGCTGCCGTAGGTGTTGCTGATGGCAAACACCGGCTGATAGGCCCCGAAGGCACCAATAGCCACCTGAAACTCGAACGAATCGGAGCTGCGATTGCCGGCCTGATTGGTGAAGGTGTAGTTGTACTTATTGATGAAGCTGCCGCGCAGGTTGAAGACGCTGTCAACCTTGCCAACGAGCTCCAGGTTTGTGGTGTTGAAGATGCCGCGGTTCCACTGATAATCGAGTCCTGCGGAATCCTGGATCTGGCTCGCCCTGGTGGCGCTGAGAATCGGATTGATCGCAGCCGTGGTCGTGCCGACTACGGCATTGATTAAATTTTTTCCAAATGATACTTTATGCTGGGGAGTGTTAAACTGGAAGTCTGATTTAAGCGAGTCTAAGTATATATCGTCATCTTCTGTTTCTGTCAATCCGATAGCGATCGCAGGTGCGACAATCTGCAGGTAGGTTTCGGAATCGCCGATGCCGCCAAATACCTTGCCGCTGAGGCCCAAGGCGCCTGCTGGTAAGGCATCCACGCCGTTGCCAATGGAGGTGATCCACTGGTAACCCAGGGCGTTGCTGGCGCTGAAATTGAGAGTGTAAACCGTAGGTATGTTAGACCTGTAATTGACCCAGCTATGGAGATGTTCGAATCCGACATCAAGGGAGACAGATTCTCTCGCTTCGAGAAGGCTCGGATCGTGATTTCCTTTTTGATTATAGACTATTTTGCTGCCAATGGAGCCAGCTGCCATTACGCGCCATTGGTTGTGGTTGATAATCGTTTTTGTCTCTAACGTACTTTTGTCAACTATCTTGCTAACCCTTATTGCCAAATTAGGCGAACCGAACGTGTCTCGTTCGTGGAGGGTCGACGTACCGGCTTCGGTGACACCAATGGCCAGCTTTGCCAAGCTGCGGAAGGCCAGGCTTCCTTCTGCATTGGAGAGGCCGAAAAAGCCGTTCCAGCGCATGGCCAGGCGATAATGGTCGCCGCCGAACAAGCTGGCGGAATAGGCTCGATCATTGATGCTGGTGGCTCCGGGCAGGCTGGTGGTTGTGGAGCCAAGTAGGCCAATGCTTTCCGGGTTCACGGCCTCAGTGGCGAGGAGCGATTCCCCTGAGGCGTCGGATGCGAAGGATGCGCTACGTACGATATTGGGCTCTACATTGGTGTCCTCGAATGCTTTTTCGAGCTCAGACCCAGGGTCAAGATCACTGATAAGCGAGTCGCCGAGTACGGATCCGCGGAAGGAGCTTTCGTCGTTGGCCTCGATGTATGATTTTACACCCTTGGGTTCTGTCACCATCGGCAATTGCAGCTCCCAGCGGGCCACTTCCTCTATAAATCCCGCCTGCACGGTGGCGGGATTGCTGCTGTTGCCCACCGGCCAGGAGCCGGCCGTGGTGCTGGGCGCTGCCGCCGCCGGTGCCTCGCTGGCGCCCAGGGTTTGGGGTTCGCTGCTGGCCCTGGCGGTGCTGGAGCCGCCGGCCTCCACGGCGTTGGCGGCGAACAGGGAGGCTTTGGAGAGGCCAGGGCCGCCGCCCACGGCCCCATCGGCCAGGCCGGGCGCCGGTGCCGGCGGCTGGGCGGAGCTCACGAGCGTGGCGATGCTGGTCCACGTGGGGCTGCTGGTGGCGCTCGCCCTCACAGGGTCGCCCTGCAGCACCGGCGCCAGGCCGGCGCCCGGGTTCAGGATCTGAAAGCTGGTGATGTACAGGTCGCTGTCGGGCCGCACCAGGCCGCTGATCGCTTGTTGGGCGGCCTGCTCCGGGCTGAGGCTGCCGCTTTCGAGGGCATCCAGGTTGGCTGCCAGGCTCTGGATCTCCTGTTGTTTCTGGGTCACCAGGGTGAACTGGCCGTTGGCGGCGGCCACCAGGCTGAACTCCTTGTCGTTCACCGTGTCGTCGGTGAGCTGCACCGCCTGGCTCCACTGCAGGTCGCCGTTGTCATCCCAGCCACCGAACACCCCATAGATCTCCGCCTGGCTGTCCTGGCCCTTGCGGTAGAGCAGCACAATGCCCGGATCCCAGCTCTGGCCCTGGGCATCCGAGCCGCCTGCTTCGTTGGCCCAGAGGTTGTCCAGGTAGGTGGCCTGCACGGCATTGCCGCCCACGGCACCCGGCACCGTCTGGGCCGCCACCCAGCGGCCCGCCTGGCTGTCCCACTGGCACTGCAGCAGCTGGCCGTCGTTGGCCAGAAAGCCGTAGGCGGTGCCGTTGGCGTCGTTGACGACCTGGATGCTGCTGGCGGTGGCCATGGGGGAATCACGGGGGGAAGATTGGTTTAGCTGTGCCCTAGACCGACCACCGTCGCACCCAACTAGGATGGGGGAACAGGCCCATGCGCTGCACAGCACTGATTTTGTTGCAAGGACCCCATGTTCCACAACCCTCCATTTGAAGGGTTGTGCTGCCGTGCTGAAGCCCTCCGGTTTTCCCAATCCGGCCTAGGCCGCGTCGGCAAGGGCGAGGGGGCTCAGAGCTCAGCGGCTGGCCTCTGCCCCCACCGCCCCTGCCAGCTGCCAGTTGAGCGCTAGCGAGCTGTCAGCCGTTGCTGCTCAGCAGCAGGCCCAGTTCCATGGCCCTGCTCACCACCATGGTGCGGTTTTGGGCCCCCAATTTTTGCAGCAGGGAGCGGGTGTACTCCCGCACCGTGCTCTCGGCGATTCCCAGCCGTTTGGCGATCTGGCGGTTCGTGTGGCCCTGGGCCAGTTCCCGCAGGGTGTCCTGCTCCCGAGAGGTCAGGCTTGGCACGTGCTGGTTGCTTTGGGCCTGGAGGCTGCTGAGCAGGGCCGGATCCACGTAGCGATGGCCCCGGGCCACGGAGGCCAGCCCATCGAGCAGGGCGCCGCAGCCGAAGCTGTGGGTGTGTAGCACTGCCTCCACCCGATCGAGCGGATAGGCGTTGGTCCTGATCCATTCCCTGCGCTCCACCATCAACACCACCACCGGCGGCTGCGGTAGCTGTTGCAGCTCCTCGATTAGGGCCTCGCCATGGTCGGCGGCGATTGAATCCACCATCACCAGCAGGCAGCGCTGCTGCAGTGAGCTGATCAGGGCGAGCACCTCGGCCGGGGTCACGCAGGTGCCCACCAGGCGGTCGTCCACGGAGGCCAGGGCGGCTCGGGCCATCAGGTGCGCTTCCAGGTAGGAACCCGAGGCCCCCACCAGGGTCCATTGGCGTAATAAGGCATCGATCGCTTCGGTGCGGGTGCGGAAGCCCTCATCCTGCGGATCGAAGCGCGTCAAGCCTTAGGGCCATCGGTTGATCGTTCTCCAATTCTAGGGATATTTGTGTTCAACTTGGCCATCGGGCTGGCTGAAAACGAACGCCGGCGATTTGTGCTGCCTATTTCGGCGGAATCTGGGCGCTTAAACGGCCAGGGCCAGCTCAAATTCGCTGCTATCCGTTGGTTCGGGTCGCTCGAACACCTGGCAGAACACCTTGACCACCCGGTCGCCGGAATCGATCGTTTCCAGCGGATCCTTGCGCAGGCGGTGGCGCAGGCAGCAGGCCACCACCCGGGCCACGTCGTTTTCGCCAACTTCGTTGCGGCCCTCGAAGGCGGCCAGGGCCCTGGCGGCCCGGTTGGTGACGATGTCGCCCCGCAGGCCATCGACATCCAGGGTGCCGCAGACGGCCGAGATGCGCAGGCGCAGGTCGTCGTCCAGGTGCACCTGGGCCAGCCGTTGCTGGGCCTCCACCACCCGCTCCTGCAGGCCGTCCTGCACCGGCTGCACGCTGGCGTTGAAGCCATCGGGATCGGCATCGAAGGCGGTGCGTTGATCCACCACCTGCACCCGCAGCTCCGGTTCGCGCACGGTGCGCACCTCCACGCTCATGCCGAAGCGGTCCAGCAGCTGGGGGCGCAGCTCCCCTTCTTCGGGGTTGCCGGAGCCGATCAGCACGAAGCGGGCCGGGTGGCGCACGCTGATGCCCTCCCGCTCCACCGTGTTCCAGCCGGAGGCCGCCGAATCCAGCAGCACGTCAACCAGGTGGTCGTCGAGCAGGTTGACCTCATCGACGTAGAGCAGGCCGCGGTTCGCCTTGGCCAGCAGGCCGGGCTCGAAGGCTCGCACGCCTTCGCCAAGGGCCTTTTCGATGTCGATGGTGCCGCAGAGCCGGTCTTCGGTGGCGCCTAGGGGCAGGTCCACCATCGGCACCTGGCGCTGTTCACTCAACAGGGTTTCGCCCGCCTCGGCCCGCTGGCGCACCTCGGCGCTTTGCAGGTCTGGATCGCTGGTGGAACTGTTGTAGGGATCGCCCGCCACCACCTCAATTTCCGGCAGCAGGTCGGCGAGGGCCCGAATGGTGGTCGATTTGCCCGTGCCCCGATCCCCCATGATCATCACGCCGCCGATGCGGGGATCGATGACATTGAGCAGCAGGGCCAGCTTCATTTCCTCCTGGCCAACGATGGCCGTAAAGGGGAAGACCCTGCGCTTCCTGGACTGACTCACGGGATGGCCATTGGCGGTACCCCGGATTGTTTCACAGGGGCGACTTCAGGGCCGGGGCCAGGGGTAGGGCCCACGGGCAGCAGGCTCAGCACCTGGGGGGGGGTGGCGTCGGCGGGATAGATCAGCCGCACCCGCACCAGGCGGCTTTCGCCCGGGGCCAGCCTCACCAGGCCAAGGGCGGGCCCCATCTCGCCGGCCCGCTGCACCAGATGGAAGGCCTGGGGGCCGAGCACCGCCGCCGGCACCCCTTCGGCCGGGGAGCGGGGGGTGTCCACCGCGTTCAGCCCGGCCACCTCCACCGTGCCGCGAAACACCACGGGACCTGAACCCGGGGTGCCAGCGGCAAAGCGCAGGCCCCCTTCCGCCAGGTCGCGCTTGAGGGGCGATTCCAGCGCCAGGGCCAGGGTCACCGGCGTGGCGGTGTCGTTGCGCAGGGGGATTTGCAGTTGGTATTCAACGCCGTAATTGCCGTGGGCGGCCCAGGCCGTGCCCCCATAGAACACCTTCATTTCGGCCGTTTGCACCTGGCCGCTGCCCAGCCGGCCCCGCTCCAGCGAGGCGATCGGCCAGGAGATGGGCGCCCGCCGCACCGACAGGCTGGTGCTGCCTGGATCGCTGAGCCGCCCCCGCCAGGTGGCCCCCACCTGGATGCCGCTGACCCGCGAATAGATGATCGGGCCGCTGGCGCCCCGGGGCGAGGGGGTGTGTTCCTTAGGACTCAGGCCGTCCCGCTTCAACATCGCTTGCCAGAACGCCGCTGGGGGCGGTCCACCGAGGGGGCCATAGGCCGCCAGCAGGGCCACATCTACCGGCCCATCGCTGCGCAGGCGCAACTGCAGGTTGCGGCCATTGAGCAGGGGGTCGAAGCCTCGCACCGGGATCGGCAGGGTCAGCAGGGTGCTGAGTTGGCCAGCCGGTAGGGTCCAGCCCTGGGGCAGTCGGGGGTTGGGGCCCCGTCCGAGCAGTTCGGTGGCGACCCGGCTGCCCGGGCCCGACCAGACGGGGCTGAGGCCCTGGCGCAGCAGGGGCGGCAAGGGCAGAAACGGGGCCGCGCTCTCGCCAGGAACCAGGGACTGCGACAGGGAGGTGGCTCCCCCCAGCAGCTCCAGCCGCACCGGGCGCGGGCCCCGGGGGGCCGCCACCACGGCCAGCCAAAGGCTCGAATCCAAGCGGCTCGCTTGACCGGCGTAGACGTGGTGGCTAAACAGGCCAAACACGCCGCTTAGGGGCCAATTGAGGTGGGCCTCCGGGTGGGGTCCGAGGGGCGCAAAGGTGGACAGCAGGATGCCCTGGCCCCGGATCAGCTCCGGATTGTTGTCGTTGATCAGCAACGTCCCATCCAGCCCCCCGGGCAGGGGCGCCACGGTCTGGGGGCGCAGCACACTGGCTTGGGGCGGCTGGGCCAGGGCGGCGGGCCACCAGCTGGCATGCCCCCAGATCAGGCCCACCACCAGCCACCGGACCGTCGCCAGGGGCGCTGCCAGCCGGGATAGCAGCGCCCTCATGGCTGGGGGGCCAGGCTGGTGGTGTCCACCAGCCTGCGGGATGCCGCGGCGGCCATGGCCCGGATCAACTCGGCGGAGCGGGGGTCGTTGAACGGGCCCTTGACCATGAAGGCGGCCACCGCCCGCTGGCCATTGGGCAATTCGATCAGGGCGGAGTCGGCGTAGGCGATGCCGATGTCGCCGGTTTTGTTCAAGGCGCTGATTCCATAGCCCAGCAGCTCGCTGTCTGGATCCGAGGATTCCTTGCCCAGGCCCTTGAGCAGGCCGGCGGGGATCATGGTGTTGGTGCTGGAGCTGGCCATGATTTGGCGGTAGAGGTCCCGGGCCCGGGGACTGAGTTTCTCGCCGCTATCCACCAGGGCGATGGTGCGGGCCAGGTCGTGGCTACTGGTCGTGTTGGTGCCGTTGAGGTCAGGCAGCCAATTGTTGATCACCGTGGCGCTGAGGCCCAGGGCACGGAAGCGTTCGTTGACCGCCACACTTCCCCCCAGCCGCTTGATCATCAGGTTGGTGGCGGTGTTGTCGCTGACACGGATCATCTCGGTGGCCGCCTCGTACACCGGGAAGCGGCTGCCAATCGGTTTGTTGCCCATCCAGCCGGCGCCCCCCGCCTGCACCTCCTTGGTCAGCGGCAGCAGGTCGTTCCAGCGCAACCGGCCGGCATCGAGGGTGTCGAGGCCCACCAGCAGGATTGGGCTCTTGATCGAACTGGCGGCGGGCAGGGCCAGGTCGCTCTGCAGTTGGGCATAACGGCCGTCGTCGAGTACCAGCATGTAGCCGGAGGCGATGAGGCCCTTCTGGGCGGCGGCCAGCTTCGCCCATTCCTGGCTGAGGTCGGTGAGCTCCCGGCGCGGTTCGAAGCGGCCCAAGGCCATGCCGCCGCCGGGCATGACCCGGGCGCTGGGGGCGGGATCGGCGCGGGGAACGCCGATGGTGCCCAGGGCCAGCCGTGGCGCCAGCAGCTTCAGGCCCGTGCCTACCAGCACCCCTAGCCCGGCCCCCAACACCACCAGCCGGCCCATCAGCAGCAGGGGGGCCAGCCAGGGGTTTCGAGGTTTCCTGGGGGGGCGGCCGGCGGTCACTGGCGGGCAGGGGCGAAGTGCCCCCGACGCTAAAGGGGAGCCCCGGGCGGGCAAGGGCGCCGCGCCGCCCAGCGCAACTGGGCCACCATGCCCCGCAGCAGGGCCACTTCGCCGCTGTCGGGCTGGGCTCGCTGCAGCAGGGCCCGCAGCTTGGCCATGCGGGCCCGGGCGGTGTGGGGTAGCAGGAACCCCACCTCCAGCAGCAGGGCTTCCGCATCCCCCAGGGCGGCTTCGACGGCATCCCGGGTGGCCAGGGTTCGAGAAGCATTGTTCAGCTGATCACCCGGGCGCTGATCAAGGTTCTGCCTGAGGGTCCACAGCGTTTGAACAACAACAGCGACGGAATTGGCAAGATTGATGGATGGGTAGGAGGGGGCGGCTGGAATGTGGAGCAGACAGCCGGCCTGAAGCAGCTCATGATTCGAGAGTCCCCGGTCCTCGCGACCGAACACCAAGGCCGCTCCCACCGGCTCACTAGATGGTGACTTGACCGGTTCAGCCAGTAACCAGGTCAGGGCTTCAGCAGGTGGGAGTAAAGGTAATGGCACTCCCTCTTTTCGGCCCGAGGCCGCCACCACCCTGCGGCAATCGGCTATAGCGGCAGGGAGATCGGGGTAGATTGGGGCCCGCTCTAAGTGATCGGCAGCGTGGACTGCCATCTGCCGAGCTTCTCCACAAAGTGGATCGCATCGTGGAGCGACAAGCCGCAATTCGTCGATCTCAAAATTGGCGCAAAGGCGAGCGATATTACCAATGTTACGGGGGCCCAAGGGCTCAACCAAAATAAGGTTGATCTTCGGGGTCCCTTGCTGATTAAGTGGCTGCTGAAGATCGGAAGAAAAAGAATGGGTTTCGGTTTCAGAATAGTCTTTTTCTATTGATAGCTTGTCCAACTTTCAGGGAGGCGGTTGCTGGATTATATAGAGGATCTTAGATCGCTGATCGGGAGAACGTCATGCGTCCCATCTTGGCGGGCCAAGCTGAAAAACTCTGTGAAATAAGTAACTGTGTTACATCATGATCATCTGGGAAAGAGCCATCGCGCATGTCAGTAAAGTTGAAAATTCGCTTAAAGCCTTCTTTTCGTATAGTTGCTCTTTCTGGCGAGAGTATTAATATTGGAGCTTTTCCAACGTATGCGGCCCAGCCTGCAAAGGTGCTTGCTGGGGCAATGATGTAATCGCTAAAGAATCGCTTTATCAGGTCGAGCAATTTTAAGGAAGCGTTGGCAACTGATTGCATTTCGTGATGCCTGTAGGTCTCAGGGGAGGCGATGCAGGAAGGCCAGCAGGTCAGCCATGTCCTGGGGATCCGGCTGGAAGCGAGGCATGGGCGGGGTCCGGCCGCTGATGACCTGCTGGATTAATTGGCGATCGTTCTTGCGGTGATCGACGCCATGGAGGTTGGGACCCACCAGCCCCTGGGCGGCCAGGCCATGGCAGCCGGCACAATTGAGGCGGAAGAGCTTGCCACCGCTGACCTCATCCCCTTTCAGGGCCAAGGTGGCGCGGCTGTAGGGGTCCCGGGGGCCCGCTAGCAGGACCGCCGCCAGTATTAGTCCTGCCGCCAGGGCCAGGGCCAACATCAGGCCCAGTAGGCGCCGTCCCGGCCACCCGCCACTGACCTCTTGTGGGGTCCCGGGCGCCGTGGGCAGAAGGGCACCAGAGCCGGAGGTCCGGGAGAGGTCAGCGGGGGTGATTGGCGGCAGACGGGTCACAAAGCTTGAAGCGACATGACGGGGGTCGCTGGTCATGGAACAATGACGCCACGACCGCTCCCTGATTCTCAATGATCGAACCCCTGCTCTGTGGCATCGTCCTCGGTCTGATTCCTGTCACCCTCGCCGGCCTCTTCATGGCGGCCTGGATCCAATACCGCCGTGGCGGCAGCCTGGGGGCCTGAAAAGGCCTGCCTGGTAGGCCGTAACGGGAGTATCCATTAGAGACGTTTTACTGGATACTTGCACTTTTTTAGTGTGAAATTTTTTGTAATTTGAGAGTAATAAATTTTTAGTGCGAATTATTTATTGTGTTTATATTTCTTGAAATAGTAAAATATTAAACTCATTTATGTATGGCAATAATTTTAGCAATTGTTTGCATTTGCTGAACGTTATTTGGGATTTCTTTTGATGATCCCGATGATTATTTATTTTCGATTTTTTGCCGCAAGTCCAAGTTGAAGAATTCAGAGCCATGGGCTACTGAGAGGCTTTCCTTGGTTCCGGTTTCTGCCTGGCTTCCCTGTTCAAGGTGATCAACGGCGGTGGCGAATGGTTGGCGGATGCCAAGGCCCTCGGCAAGGGATCGGCCCATGGCGTCGCGGCAGTCTGCGGACTGCTCGAATAAATTCGTAAAACAATCTCGGCTTGCGCCTTGGATTTGGGTGTGAATGATCCGAGGGTTGTCCTTGATTGACTGAATCGCGCAATCCTCCCAGGGAAGCGCAAGGGGATAGGCCGGGTGCCCCTTCTTGCCCCTTGATTGCCCCCATGCAGTGCTCAAACGGGGGCAGGGCAGATTTAATTTCTGCGTCTGGGGTCGCCCTTTGTTGACCTACCCGTTGTTCTCCTGAACCACCCTCTGCGCGAGCGTCTTTCCCCCTGTGCCGACCCTGTCCAGAGCGGTCAGATTCTCTCTAGGGTGCTGCCGATCCGCCAGATCCAGGCCCTTGAAGGCTATGGGGATTGGTGGCATCAAAATGGCTATCTGAATTTCGGCGCCCTGCACCTGGCCGCCTGGCTTGGTTCGCCCCTGCTGCTGGAGACCCACGGGCACGAGGGCCATTGCGTGCTGCTGCAACATGGGGGCCAGGTCGAGTGGCGTCAGGGCAGCGTCTGCCTGGAACTCAACCCCGGTGATGGCCTGATCGGGCCTGGTTATCCCTGGAACTTGATCACCACCAGCCTCAGCAGCAGCAGCTCCTGCTTTCTTGCCGATCCCCATCGCCTGCTGCGCACGGCCCGGGCCATGGGGGGAGCCCATTGGCAGCCGGCCGGTCCCGCCGAAAGCGTTTTGCACCAGCCACTGCCCCTGCCCGCCGAGCGGGATCTGGCTGGCAGCGGCCTCCTGGAGGCCCTCAGTCGACTGCTGCCATTTATTAGTGCCATTGCCCATCAGGGGGAGGGGCTGGTCCAGAGCCTGCACCTCGACGACCAGATCTATCGGCTGTTGGCGGCCCTGGTATTTGCCGACCTGCGCAATGGGGAGCAGCCATTACCAGATCTGGCGGATCGCAAACGCACGGATGCTTGTATCGATGATCTGGTGGATTTCATTCGCCTCAACCTGCATCGCCGACTTTGCCTCAGCGATCTCGAGCGCCAGAGCATGTATTCCCGCCGGGCCCTGCACTACGCATTCCGGGCCCGTTTTGATTGCAGTCCGATGCAGTGGGTGCGCCAGCAGCGCCTGGCCATGGCCTTCGATCGCCTGCAAAATCCGATGCAAGGCGAGAGTGTCCTGGGCGTGGCCACGGCCTGCGGCTATCGCTCTTTGAGCCAATTCAGTGTGGATTTCCAAAAGGCCTATCAACGCAAACCCTCTGAGGTGCTGCGTCGGGGCCGTTTCCAGAACCAGCCTGCTGTAGATCCCCTTGGCGCTGCCTAGGCACCATGAAAGGCCGCTTCCGGCAGGGCATTGAAACTACATTTTTTGATGCCGTCGGGACTGGGGGATTGTTAAGGATCGTGGTGAAGATTTGGGTGCTGTAAGTCGGATTCCCCTGGCTTGTTCAACTCCAGCAGCACCACGCTGCTGCCGCCATAGGTGCGGCGGCGGCGTTCGTGCCAGCCCGCCGGCAGGGCGGGGGGGGCCTTGCTGTCGCATTCCCAGAGCAGGGTGCCGCCCGGCGCCAGCCAGCCGCCGGAGGCCACCGCCTCCGTCAGGGGGCCATGGAGGCCGGCCGGCCAGGGCGGATCGAGGTAGATCAGGTCAAAGCGGTGGGCGTCGCTGGCGGGGCCCGGCGCCAGCCAAAGGCGGGCTTCTTGGCAGATGACCCGGGCCCGCTCCGGGGCCACCGCCTCCAGGTTGGCGCGGGCCACCGCCGCGATGCGTCGATCCTGTTCGACGGCCACCGCCAGCGCTGCGCCCCGGATCAGGGCTTCGCAGGCCATCACGCCGCTGCCGCAGCAGAGGTCGAGCCAGCGGCAGCCGGACACCTGGTCCGCCACCAGATTCATCACCGCCAACCGCACCCGGGAGGCCGTCGGTCGGGCCACCAGACCGGGCGGGCTCATGAGCCGGCGGCCGCCACTGAGGCGCAGGCCGCTGCCACCCTGGTTCCGCTTCAACCCTGGGCGGCCACCCAGGCCAGCCAGCGGTGCAGCATGGCCTCGCCGGTGCGACCCGATTTTTCGGGGTGGAACTGGCAGGCGGCGATGTTGTCCTGCCACAGGGCTGCCGTCACCGGGCTGTCGCCCCACTCCACCAGCGCCGTGGTCCCGTCCGGATCGGCCGGGACCGCCGCATAGGAGTGGACGAAATAGACCCAGTTGGGGGGGCTGCCCTCGGGCAGCCGGGGGCTGGGGCGGGCCGCCAGCAACGGGGCCCAGCCCATGTGGGGAATGGGCTGGCCGGGCCAGGCGGGTAGGGCCCGAACCCTGCCGCCCACCAGGCCCAGGCCGCTGGAGGTTCCCTCTTCACTGCCTTCAAAGAGCAATTGCAGGCCCAGGCAGATGCCCAGCAGCGGACGGCCCGCCGCGCAGGAGCGCCGCAGGGCTTCCACCAGATTAGTGGCCCGCAACCGCTCCATGGCCGGATCAAAGGCACCCACTCCCGGCAGCACCAGGGCCTGGCAAGCATCGATGGCCTCGGGGCTCCGCACGGGCCGCACGTCGGCTCCAAGCCGCTCGAAAGCTCGCTGCACTGAATGCAGGTTGCCCATGCCGTAGTCCACCAGGCCAATGGGTCCGGTCATGGCACGAAGGGGACTTCGAGGGTGTCGGCATTCAGATGTGCTTGCCGATCGCCTGGGAGAGGGTGTTGGCCGGGACGGCTCCGACAACGGTGTCGACCTTTTCGCCCCCCTTGAAGATCATCAGGGTGGGAATGCTGCGAATGCCGTACTGGCTGGCGATGTTGGGGTTTTCGTCGGTATTCAGCTTGAACACCTTGATCTTGCCCTCGTAGGTCTTGGCCATTTCATCGACGATCGGGGCCACCATGCGGCAGGGGCCACACCAGGGAGCCCAGAAATCCACGAGGACGGGCTGTTCGCTGTTCAGCACGTCGGCGGTGAAAGTGGCGTCAGTGGTGGGGGTGGCGTTGGACATCCGTGGAAATCTTTGAGTCAGTTGAACCTAGCAACGAAGTCCGGCCATTCTTGGTGTCGCCAACGCAGCGTTGCAGGCCGTTGCGTGGCGGTGTCAGGGGGTTGGCGAAGAAAGCGGTGAGAAAAGACAGAAAGCCCGGCAACGCCGGGCCGGAGGGTGTGAGGAGTGTGCGAGCCGTAGCCCCCACGGCTTGAGCGTAGCGCCAATCTCGGCGCCCCTAGAGGGGTCTTGCGCTGGGACAGGCTATTTACCCATGCCCAGTTGTTGCGCTTTCTGATAAACCTTCCCTTCCGTTAGCAACGACGGCGCCACCACGACTTCGACCTGTTGCATTTCGCGCAGGTTGCGGGCTCCCAGGGTGCCCATCGAGGTGCGGATCGCTCCCAGTAAGTTCTGGGTGCCGTCATCCAGGGCGGCCGGGCCCCGCAGGATGCGCTCCAGGCTGCCTGTGGTGCCGACCCGGATGCGGGTGCCGCGGGGCAACACCGGGCTTGGGGTGGCCATACCCCAGTGGAAGCCCCGGCCGGGGGCTTCGGAGGCCCGGGCGATGGGGGAGCCGATCATCACGGCATCAGCTCCGCAGGCCAGGCATTTGCAAATGTCACCGCCGGTGACGATGCCGCCGTCGGCAATTACGGGCACTAGGCGACCGCTCTCTTTTTCGAAGTCGTCGCGGGCGGCGGCACAATCAGCCACTGCGGTGGCCTGGGGGATGCCGATGCCGAGCACCCCGCGGGAGGTGCAGGCGGCGCCGGGGCCGATGCCCACCATCACGCCGGCGGCACCGGCGCGCATCAGGTCGAGGGTCACCTCATAGGTGACGCAGTTGCCGATCACGACGGGCAACCCCAGGTCACGGCAGAGGGCCGCCAGGTCGAGGCTGGCCCGGCCCTCGGCGCTGATGTGCTCGGTGGAGACCACCGTGGCCTGCACGAACAGCAGCTGAGCTCCAGCCTCAACCAGCATCGATCCGAAGCGCATGGCAGCCACCGGGGTGGCACTGACGGCGGCGATGCCACCCCCCTCCCGGATTTCGCCAATCCGGCGGCGGATCAGGTCTTCCCGCACCGGCTGGCCATAGAGCTCCTGCATTAAGGGGACGAACTCCTCTTTGCCAACGGCGGTGATGCGATCGAGCACCGGGTTGGGATCGTCGTAGCGACATTGCACCCCCTCCAGGTTCAGCACGCCCATGGCGCCCAGGCGGGAGAGCTCGATGGCCATGGCCGGATCCACGACCCCGTCCATGGCGCTGGCGATGATGGGGATCTCACGCTCAATCCCCCCCAGGGTCCAGCGGCTGTCGACCACATCTGGGTCAACGGTGCGGCCCCCAGGAACAAGGGCGATCTCATCAATGCCGTAGGCGCGCCGAACGGTTCGGGAACGGCCGAGCTGGATGGTCAACGGGCGGTTACAAGGGTTGGGGCCAAACTATCAACAGGTCCGCTGGACTCCAGGCCTGGATCAGGGGCGACCGGTGAAGTCGTGCCAGCGTTTTTTCCAGATTTGATAGAGGTTATCCCTGTCCTGGCTCTTGATCAGGTGGGTGAACCCGAAATTGACCAGGTACAGCAGGCCGGCCAGCTGCAGCAGCCGGGGCAGCAGCGGGATGTCGTCGAGGGTTTCGAGCACGGCTTCGTAGAGCTTGATCAGGATCAAGCCGGCCAAGAGCAGGCCCGATGCCCGCAATGGGCCGCCTAGGCGCTCCCATTGGCCGCCTAGGTCATTGCGGTCGAACCAGTCGCGCAGGTTGCCGCTGAGCAGATCCCATTCGCCGCCTTCGCTGTCCTGGCCCCCCAGGGGGGGAACCTCGACGCTGGAGCCGATGGTGGGGATGGCCGTGGCTGTGGTCGCTGAGCCGCCATAGGAGCCGCCATAAGACCCGCCATAGGAGCCGGCGACGGGGGCCGAGGCGGCAATGGTCGCGCTGTCGGTGGGATCGGGGGTGCTACTGACGGGCGCGTAACCCATCACAAGCGGGGCGGTTTCAGCCGGGCTCTGTTCTGGTGCTACGGCCACGGGCTCCGATGGGGCCGCAGCATGGTCTTCACTGCTGGCCGGGGCGCCATAGGAGCCGATCGCCGTCGGGGGCGGGGCCTGGTCGTCCTGGTGCTCCGGAGCGTGGGGCGTTTCAGCCATGGCGAGGGGAGTGCGCTTACCGGAGCTTAACGACCCTTTTCGGCTACTTCTTTGTGGCTTTCTGCCTGTTTTGGGGCGCTTGTGTTTTCGTGACCACCTCCCGCGGAGTTGGGGCCTGCGCCGGCTCAGGGGGGCAGCGGCACCAGGCTGGAGCGGGAGCCCAGGGCCAGCAGCGGCAGCCTCAGGGGGAAAGCACCGCTTTGGAGTTGGCTGATCAACTCCAAAGCCATGGCTTGGGCCAGCCGGGGGCTGTGGGCGGGAGCTGCCGGAATGGGGCGGCCATCCACCTGGATTTCCCCCCGGCGCAGGCTGCTATATGGCACCCCGCCTAAGTTTGGTTTGATGCGCCGTGGGATCGATACATCCAGCACCGGCGCCTCCAGGACCCCCTCGTCGGTGGCGATCTGGCGGGCCACTGCGGGGCTGATTAGGGGAATCGGGGCGGCGATCGCCACCAGCAAGGCGCTGCCATGGCCTTCGAAATGGCAAGCCCGAACCCAGCGGGGGCTGAGCCCATGCAAATCAACGCTGAGGGCGGCTACGGCTCCGGGGCTGCGGGCATGGCCGCTGGGCAGGCGCCGGGGTGCCGGTTGGTGGCCGCTGCCGCTGCCTACGACCCAGCCGATGGCGCCCCCCACCAACACCGGTGAGCCGGGGCCCAGCAGGGAAAGGCCCGGCATGGCCAGGCCGATGCTGTCGGCCCCGGAGCAGCTGTAGAGGGCGTTGCCGTAGGGGCCCAGCAGGGGCCCCCAGGGGGTGCGGATCAGGCCCTGGGCGCTGCTAACCGCCACCAGGCCGTTTTCGACGATGCCGCGGTGCAGCAGCAGTTGGCCGCCGCCGATGGCTTCCAGATCGAGGCGGGTGTGCAGCTCCCGGCGGGGCTGCAGCAGGGTGGCTTCCCCAGCGGCACCAAAGTCCACCACCTGCCCCGCTAGTAGATCGGCCAACAGCTGCGCCGCGCCGGCGATCGGCAGCAGCAGGTCGCCGCCGGAGCCACTGGCCAGTCCCGCAACCCCCCCCAGCACCGGATCCCGCAGGCGGATCGGCGGGTCCGCCGGCCCCAGGCTCAGGTGCAGGCTGGCCTGGTCGGTGAATTCGGCGTTAGCCGCCACCACCACGTCGGTGGTCTGGTAGGCCTCCGCCAGGTCGGAATGGGCCACCAAGGCCCGGAATTCCGCCGCCGACCGCACCCGCAGCTCGCCCTCGCTCTGGCGGCGCTGCAGTTCGGATTCATTGCGGGGCGGCAGTTTCAGGGGGGCCATGGGGCCTCAGGGGCAGGGGGTACGGGCTGCCGATAAAGTGATTTCCATTCAAGGCGGTTGTGCATGGCGGATCCAACCGGACCGGGGGAAGGAAATTCTCCGGAGAAAAATCCCGGCGATTCCGACGGACGGATCATCCAGATCGACCTCCGCAACGAGATGTCGCGCTCCTACATGGAGTATGCGATGAGCGTCATCGTGGGCCGGGCCCTGCCCGACGCCCGCGACGGCCTCAAGCCCGTGCACCGTCGCATTCTCTATGCGATGTATGAGCTGGGTCTTACCAGCGACCGCCCTTACCGCAAATGCGCCCGGGTCGTCGGCGAGGTCCTAGGTAAATATCACCCCCATGGCGACACGGCCGTCTATGACGCCTTGGTGCGGATGGCCCAGGACTTTTCCATGCGCATGCCGCTGGTGGATGGCCATGGCAACTTCGGCTCGGTGGACAACGATCCGCCGGCTGCGATGCGCTACACCGAATCCCGGCTGCAGTCGCTGACAACGGACAGCCTGTTGGCGGACATCGAGAGCGAAACGGTCGATTACATCGACAATTTCGATGGATCCCAGCAGGAACCCACGGTGATGCCGGCGCGCATCCCCCAGTTGCTGCTCAATGGTTCCACTGGCATTGCCGTGGGGATGGCCACCAATATCCCTCCCCATAACCTCACCGAACTGATTGATGGTTTGCTGGCCCTGATCGCCGATCCCGATCTGGAGGAGCGCCAGCTCCTGGCCATCATCCCCGGTCCCGATTTTCCCACCGGGGGCCAGATTCTGGGCCGGCGAGGGATCCGCGATACCTACACCACAGGCCGGGGCTCGGTGACGATGCGGGGCGTGGCCAACATTGAAACGATCGAGGCCAAGGGGCGGCCCGATCGGGATGCCGTTATTATAACCGAATTGCCTTACCAGACCAACAAAGCGGCGTTGATCGAACGGATCGCCGAGTTGGTTAATGATAAGAAGTTAGAAGGAATTTCCGATATTCGTGATGAGAGTGACCGCGATGGCATGCGCATCGTCATCGAGTTGCGCCGCGACGCCTACCCGCAGGTTGTTCTCAATAATCTCTTTAAGCTAACGCCGCTCCAAAATAATTTTAACGCCTATATGTTGGCGTTGGTGAACAGCGAGCCGGTGCTCCTAACCCTGCGAAAAATGCTGCAGGTGTTCCTCGATTTTCGTATCGAGACCATTGAGCGCCGCACCCGCTATCTGCTGCGTAAGGCCGAAGAGCGTGACCACATCCTGTTGGGCTTGTTGATCGCCCTCGACAATCTTGATGCCATCATCGCCCTGATTCGTGCCGCGGCGGACACCGCCAGTGCCCGGCAAGGCTTGGTCAGTGAGTTCGGGCTAAGTGAGGCCCAGGCTGATGCCATTCTGCAGATGCAGCTCCGTCGGCTCACGGCCCTTGAGGCCGACAAGATTCGGCTGGAGCACGACGATCTGATCGCCAAGATCACCGATTACCAAGACATCCTGGCCCGTAAAGAACGGGTGCTCGCTCTCATCGTCGAAGAGCTGGGTGTGCTGCGGGCCCGCTATATCTCCCCCAGGCGCACCGAAATCCTGGATCTCGAAGGGGGTCTCGAAGACATCGACCTGATCGCCAATGAGCGCTCGGTGGTGATGCTCACCGAAAACGGCTATCTCAAGCGCATGCCGGTAAGTGAATTTGAGGCCACCAGCCGCGGCACCCGTGGCAAGGCCGGCACCCGCACCCAGGGGGAGGAGGCGGTGCGCCTGTTCATCAGTTGCAACGACCACGATGTGTTGCTGCTGTTCAGTGACCGGGGGGTGGTGTACTCATTGCCGGCCTATCGCGTTCCCGTTTGCAGTCGCACCGCCAAGGGCACGCCGGTTGTGCAGCTGCTGCCGATTCCCCGCGAAGAGGCGATCACGTCCCTGCTGGCGGTCGACAACTTTGGCGACGATCGCCAGTTGGTGATGCTCACCAGTGGCGGCTTCGTCAAGCGCACCCTGTTATCGGCGTTCTCCAACATTCGCTCTAACGGACTCATCGCCATTTCCCTTGAGGAGGGGGATGCCCTGCGCTGGGTGCGGCTGGCGATCCCGGGCGACAGCGTCCTGATCGGATCGTTGAAGGGCATGACGATCCATTTTCGCCTCAGCGATGAAGAACTGCGGCCCCTGGGTCGCACGGCCCGGGGCGTCCGCGCCATGAACCTGCGCGGTGGCGACAAGTTAGTGAGCATGGATGTGCTGCCTGCTGAGTTGGCCGACCGGGTCGCGGCCGGAGGCGATAGCGGCGAGGCGGGCGACGAGGCGGAGGAAGACGGTCTGGAGCTGGCGGGAACCGAAGGCCCCTGGGTGTTGGTGGCCAGCGCCAGTGGCCTGGGCAAGCGGGTGCCGGTGAATCAGTTCCGCCTGCAGAAACGGGCGGGCATGGGCCTGCGGGCGATCAAGTTTCGCCGAGATGGGGATGTGCTGGTGGGGCTGAAGGTGCTGGGGGCGGGCGAGGAGTTGCTACTGGTGAGCGAACGGGGCGTGATTGTGCGCATGCGGGCCGACGCCGTGCCCCAGCAGTCCCGAGCCGCCACCGGCGTCCGCCTGCAGCGACTCGACAGCGGCGACCGCCTCGCCGAAGTGGTGCTGGTGCCGCCCGCTCCCGAAGGGGAAGACGGGGAGCCGGTGGCTGACCCTGACGTGCTGGTGCCGCCAGCCGATCTATTAGCCGATTCCGTTGGCCCGTCCCCAGCCGCTTCCCTGGAGACTGGCTCTGATGCGTTCCCGGACGACGCAGGGGATGATTCCGCAGACGACGTTGGGGCTGGGGAGGTTGGGACCCCTGACTGATGTTCTGGTGATTGGCGCGGGTCCGGCGGCCCTGGCCATCGCCGCCGAGCTGGCCGAGAGGGGGTTGGCAATCACCGCCCTGGCGGCGGCCGATCCCCACACCCCCTGGGTCAACACCTACGGCATCTGGTGCCAGGAGGTGGATTCCCTCGGCCTCGGCTCCCTACTCTCCCATCGCTGGAGCGACACGGTTAGCTATTTCGGGCCCGGGGGCGGTTCCCCCGGGGGGGATGGGCTCCTGCAACACGGCCGCGCCTATGGCCTCTTCGACAAAGCGGCCCTGCAGGCCCATGGGCTGGGCCGCTGCGCCGCCGCCGATGTCCGTTGGCTGCAGGGCCAGGCCGCCTCCTGGCAGCAGGAGGATCAGACTTTCGTCGTCACCACCGCCGCAGGCCACCAGCATCGGGCCCGGTTGGTGCTGGATGCCAGCGGTCACCAGAGCGTCTTCGTAGGGCGACGGCAGGATGGGCCCGTGGCCGGCCAGGCCGCCTACGGCATCGTCGGCCGCTTCAGTGCCCCGCCGATCGAGCCGGGGCAATTCGTGTTCATGGACTACCGCAGCGACCACCTCAGCGAGGACGAACGCCGCCAGCCGCCCACGTTTCTCTATGCCATGGACCTGGGCGATGGTCGCTTCTTTGTCGAGGAAACCTCCCTCGCCCTCGCCCCTGCGGTGCCCTTTCCCCAGCTGCGCCAACGCCTGCTGGCCCGCCTCGCCCATCGCGGTGTGCGGGTGGAGGCGATCGAGCACGAAGAGTTCTGCCTGTTTCCGATGAATCCCCCCCTGCCCGACCCCAATCAGCCGGTGGTGGGTTTTGGTGGCGCGGCGGGCATGGTGCACCCGGCCTCGGGCTTCATGGTGGGCAGCGTGCTGCGGCGCGCCCCGGGCCTGGCCGCCGCCATCGCCTCGGCCTTCGAGGACCCCACAACCTCGCCGCAAGCGGTGGCCGCCGCCGCCTGGGGGGCCCTGTGGCCGGCCCAACTGCGCTGGAATCACGCCTTCTATCGCTTCGGCCTCGAAAAATTGATGCGCTTCGATGAAGCCCGTCTGCGCCATCACTTCGCCAGTTTCTTTTCGCTGCCCCCCGAGCAGTGGTATGGCTTTTTGACCAACACCCTCACCCCCCCCCAGGTGTTGCAGGCCATGGCCCAGCTGTTTGCGCTGGCGCCGGGCGATGTGCGCTGGGGCCTGATGGCCCTGCAGGGTCGGGAGCCGGCCCTGATGGCCCGCCTGTTCACGGGGGGCTGAGGGAATCAAGGCGACGGGCGAGGGCCAGGTCCCGGTCCGACAGTCCGCCGCAGTCGTGGGTGGTTAATTCAATTGTCACCCGGTTCCAGACGTTGCTCCATTCGGGATGGTGGTCCAGGGCTTCGGCCGCCAGGGCCACCCGGCACATGAACCCGAAGGCCTCGGAGAAATCCCGAAAGCGCCACTCCCGCCGCAGCCGATCCGGCAGCACGGTCCAGGCCGGTAGGGCGGTGCTGAGGGCAGCGATTTCGTCGTTGTTGAGGCGTTGCACGGTCATGGCGGTGGTTGCTGCGAATTGGCTTTAGGCGCCGTTGCGGCACCCTTGAGCGCCTCCAGGCGAAAGGTGGCCCGGGGTGGCGAGGTGCGGGTCGCTTCCAGCTTGAGGCGGTAGGGGCCTTCGCCGAAGCGCAGGTCCCGATATTCGCCGGTTTTCCAAGGGCCGGCGGCGGTCCCCGCCAGGCCCACATCGGCCCCATCGGCGCGCACCGCCGTCACAGCCACCGCCACCTGGCTCGCCAGCAGGTCGTGGCTGCGGCCGCTGGCCAGGTGGAAACGCTCTTCCGGTGAGGTGGCCCGCTTGAGCTGGGCCAGTTCCGCCAAAGCGCGGCCCTGGTCCGCCTCCAGCCCCGCCAGCCGTTGCCGCAGCCGCTCGCCTTCCTGGCGGGAGGCGGCTGCGGCGGCAAACCGGTTGAGGTCCTTGAGCAGGACCGGCAGGTTGAGGCCCCGGCTGCTGCGGCATAGGTCGATCTCCCCCTGCATGGCCGCCATCTGTTGCCGCAGGGTCCCCTGGGCCACCAGCCAGGTGGCCGCCACCAGGGCGGAGCCGCCGGCGGCCGCCGCTAGCCAGGGGCCAGGCCCCCCTGGCCCCGGCCAGGAGCGTCGGGGGGGCGCGGGGCGATCACGGGGCAAGGAAGGGCTCATGGGCCAGAGGGGGGACCTGAGTCTGCCTGGGCGGGGGAGCGCGGCTTTGGCATCGGTCAAGGTCTGGTCGGGTTCCGCCAGGTTCAGGTCCCGACCACGACCCTGCCTGGCTCCCTAAGGTCCCGTCCATGGCCGATCTCACCCTGCTTTACGACGGCGCCTGCCCGCTTTGCTGCCGGGAGGTGGAGCTGCTGCGCCGCCGCGACCAGCGCCACAACGGCGACCAGCCCCGCCTCGCCTTTGTCGATATCGACGCCCCCGATTACGACCCCGCCGCCCATGGCGGCATCGGCTACGCCGAGGCCATGGGCCGCATCCATG
>CAMCQR010000015.1 GCA_945877115.1 Synechococcus sp. UW140
CGTTTTTCTTAGGAGCCCTTTCATGAATTCTCTGGCAAAACATCAGCCCACCCGTCGCCTAATTGGAGGTCTCTCCGCTTTTGGCCTCACCCTCACGCTGGCCTCCTGTGGCGGCGGCGGCGGTACTGGGGCTGACAAAACTGCCAGCACCGATGGTGGCGCAGCCGGCAGTTTTGATGGCGAAGTCAAGGTGGGTATTCTCCATTCACTCAGTGGCACCATGGCCATTTCCGAAACGACTTTGAAAGAAGTCGAGGAAATGGCGATCGACGAAATCAATGCCGCCGGCGGCGTCAAAGTTGCTGGCAAGTCGTACAAAATTGTTCCAGTCGTCGAAGACGGTGCCTCCGACTGGCCCACCTTTGCCGAGAAAGCCCAGAAGTTGATCGACTCCGACAAAGTGGCTGTGGTTTTCGGCGGCTGGACCTCCGCCAGCCGCAAGGCGATGCTGCCGGTCTTCGAGTCCAAGAATCACATGCTCTTCTACCCGATTCAGTACGAGGGTCAGGAGTGTTCCAAGAATATCTTCTACAGCGGCGCCGTACCGAACCAACAGGCCGAGCCTGCGGTTCAGTGGCTGATGGACAAGTTCTCGGGCAAGCTTGGCAAAAAGGTTTATCTGGTTGGTTCTGATTACGTGTACCCCCGCACGGCCAATACCATCATCAAAGAGCAGATGAAGGCTCTCGGTGGTGAGACTGTTGGCGAGGATTACATCCCTCTCGGCAACACCGAGGTGGCCCCGATCATCGCCAAGATCAAGAAGGCCTTCCCCAATGGCGGGATCATCATCAATACCTTGAACGGTGACTCCAACGTCGCCCTCTTCAAGCAGTTCAAGGCTTCTGGCATCGACCCTGTCAAGTATCCGATCATGTCCTTCTCTATCGCGGAAGAGGAGATCCGTCAGATCGGTCCTCAGTACACCACCGGCACCTATGCCGCCTGGAACTTCTTCATGAGCCTGGATACCCCGGCCTCCAAGAAGTTCACTACGGACTTCAAGGCGAAGTACGGCGCCGATCGGGTCACGGGTGACCCGGCCGAATCCGCCTACAACATGCTGTATCTCTGGAAGAACGCCGTCGAGAAGGCTGGAACCTTCGAAGATCTCAACAAAGTACGCACCGACATGATCGGGATAACATTCGCCGCTCCCCAGGGCGAAATCAAGATGTTCCCCAACCACCACACCTCCGAGCGGGTGCTCATCGGCGAGGCGGAGGCCACCGGCCAGTTCAAGATCCTTCAAGACAGCGTCAAGGCGATCCCTCCAATTCCTTGGAACCAGTTCGTTCCTGAAACCAAGGGCTTCACCTGCGACTGGACCCAGAACCGTCCTGACGCTGGCAAGTTCAAGATGTAATCACGGCCCGTCCGTGAATCCTTGAACGACAGGTGGTTCCTCCGGGAACCACCGCTTTACCGTTCGGCACACCACCACGTTCGACCCGATCCAACGTTACGCTCGCAACGTTGGATCTAACGTTCAACACTCATTCCGTTGGAACTTTTCTTTTCTCAGATCCTCGATGGCCTCAGCATCGGGTCAGTGCTGCTGCTTGCAGCCACAGGCCTAGCCATCGTCTTCGGATTGATGGGGGTCATCAACCTCGCCCACGGCGAGTTCATGATGCTCGGGGCCTATGTCACCTACGTGGTTCAGTCGGCCTTCAAGCCCATGGGTGGTGTGATCTTCGAATTGTATTTTCCGGTCTCGCTGGTTCTTGCCTTCATCGTGACGGCCCTCGTCGGAGTGCTGCTGGAAAGAACATTGATCAGAAAACTCTATGGACGGCCTCTCGAAACACTGCTTGCGACCTGGGGTGTCAGCCTAATTCTCATCCAGCTGATTCGCAGCGTTTCGTCTGCAATGATGCTTGGCATCATTGTGGGCGTCCTGCTTGGAGTTCTCTTCTCCAAGTTACTCGCGGCCAAGTTCTCCGCAAAGCCCTTCTTCACCTATCTCAATGGATTGGGATGGGCTGTCGCCATCGGCATCGGCCTGGTCGCAGTCAACCTCTTTGACCAGATCCGTCCCCTGGCTAAGCCCTGGTTTGGTCCCCGCAATATCGACGTAACGGCACCCAAATGGCTGCAAGGGAGCTGGGGAATGATCGGCACGATTGAGTTGCCGGGTCTGCGCATCTTCATCATTCTGCTGTCGGCCTTGTTGCTCTTGGCCACCTATTGGTTCCTCAATAAAAGTGTCTGGGGTCTGCGCATCCGTGCCGTGACCCAGAACCGACAGATGAGCAACTGCCTCGGCATTCCTACCGACAGTGTGGACAGTATCACCTTCGGCATCGGATCCGGACTGGCCGGTGTTGCCGGTTGTGCCATCACCCTCCTGGGTTCGGTGGGCCCGAACCTTGGTGCCGCCTACATCGTCTCCTGCTTCATGGTGATTGTGCTTGGCGGTGTTGGCAATCTGCTGGGCACCGTGCTGGCCTCATTGCTGCTGGGGATCATCCAGTCGGTGATTGGCTCAGGCACCTTGCTGACCATCTTCCCAAACATGCCAATGGCGGCAAAAGGGGTGATCGAGTTCTTCGCTACCACCAGTATGTCCCTGGTGCTGGTGTTCATCTTCATCATCGTATTTCTCCAATTCCGTCCCAACGGAATGTTCCCCCAGAAGGGTCGCTCGGTCGATGCCTGACCCGATCATCATGTCAACCCTCCGCAGATTCCCGTTCCATCTCCCGACCAGGAGCCCAACCTGTGAAACTTTTTCAACGACTCGTCCCCTGGATTCTGCTTGCGATCGCCCTGTTCATTCTTCCGGCGGCGCTTGACGACTTCCGGCTCAATCTCTTCGGCCGCTACTTCGCGCTGTCGATCACGGCGCTGGCGATCGACCTGATCTGGGGCTATACCGGTCTGTTGAGCCTGGGGCAGGGCATCTTCTTTGCGCTGGGGGGCTACGCCGTGGCCATGAACCTGATGCTCAACACCAAGAGCCTGGCGGGTGGCAATGGCATTCCCAAGTTCTTCGAGAACTATGGCGTCGCCCAACTGCCCTTCTTCTGGCAACCTTTCTGGTCTCCGATTTTTTCGCTGATTGCCCTCTGGATGATTCCCGCTGCGGTAGCAGGCGTAGTGGGTTGGCTGATCTTCAGAAACCGCATCAAGGGGGTGTATTTCTCGATCATCACCCAGGCGGCTTTGATGGTCTTCTTCCACTTCTTCAACGGACAACAGAAGCTCTTTGACGGCACCAACGGCCTCAAGACCAGCACCACCGAGTTGTTCGGCCAGCTGGTGGGATCTCCCGAGATGCAGGTGTGGTTCTACCGCCTTACAGTGGTCCTGCTGCCCTTGGCCTTCCTTGTCTGCCGTTACTTCACAAGCGGTCGCTTCGGCGATGCCCTGATCGCTATCCGTGACGATGAGAGCCGCCTGCGCTTCGCCGGGTTCAACCCAGTTCCCTTCAAGACGATCGTCTTTCTGGTGGCTGGGGCCCTCTGCGGCATCTCTGGTGCCCTTTACACGGTCCAATCCGGCATCGTGTCGCCCCAGTACATGTCGATCTCCTTCTCGATCGAGATGGTGATCTGGGTGGCCGTGGGTGGTAGGGGCACCCTCGTGGGTCCGATCATCGGCGCCGTTGTAGTTAATTATCTACGCAGCCTGGTCAGCGAAGCGCTGCCGGAGGCCTGGCTGTTCGTGCAGGGGGCCCTATTCATCTTCGTGGTGGTTCTGATGCCCGATGGCATCTACGGCTGGATCACCAAAGGAGGCTTAACCACCTTCCTGGCCGCCTTCGGCATCGCCAAGAAGTCCAAGACCTACCCACAGCTGGACAAGGAGTTCATTCCGGTGGATTAGTCCTCCAGGGGACCTGTCCAAGCATGTTTACTCTGACCGCTTTTTCGATTTTGCACCCTTTCGATATCCATGTCAGAACCTCTACTTGAGCTCAATAACGTCAGCGTGAGTTTTGATGGTTTTTATGCCCTCACAGACCTCAGCCTTAAGCTCTATAAGGGTGAGTTGAAGTCGATCATCGGCCCCAACGGTGCCGGCAAGACCACTTTTCTGGATGTCATCACAGGCAAGGTGCGGCCCACGAAAGGAACGGTGACCTTTAAGGGGAAGTCCTTGCTCGGCGTCTCCGAACAGCAGATCTCACGGTGTGGCATCGGCCGTAAGTTTCAGACGCCGCGCGTTTTTGACAATCTCAGCGTCCTGCGAAACCTGGAATTGTCCGCCTCGCCAGATAAGAGCGCCTTCAGCCTGCTGGGCTCAAAATTATCCCAGTCATCGAAGGATGAAGTTCATCGGATCATGAATTACGTAGGTCTCACCCCGTTTGCCAACGTCAAGGCCGGCTCCCTCTCCCACGGCCAGAAGCAGTGGCTCGCGATCGCCTCCCTCGTAGCCCAGTCCCCCGAAGTGCTGCTGCTAGATGAGCCCGTCGCTGGCCTCACTGATGAGGAAACCCTGCGCACGGCCGAGCTGATCAAGTCGCTTGCCGGTGACCACACCGTTGTGGTGATTGAGCACGATATGGAGTTCATCCGCGACTTGGGTTTCGACGTCACTGTTCTGCACCAGGGACAGGTGCTTACGGAGGGGCCGCTGGAGAAGGTGAAATCCGACCCGCGGGTGATCGAGGTCTACTTGGGGCCACCTGAACAGTAATCGCTTTCCGTCCATTACCCACCGACCCCATGTCCCCCACCAGCGCACAAACCTTGCTCCAGGTCTCCCACCTTAATGTCTATTACGGAGAAAGTCACATTCTCCGTAACGTTGACCTGACCATCCACGAAGGCAAGATGGTCTGCCTGATCGGCCGGAATGGCGTCGGCAAGACCACCTTCCTCAAGACCGTCATCGGCCTGCTGCAGCAAAGATCCGGCACGATCAATTATCTGGACGGCCAGCTCGCGACCCAGCCGCCCTACAAGCGGGCCCGGGCGGGTATCGGCTATGTCTCCCAAGGCAGGGACATCATTCCCCAGGTGACGGTCAAGGAAAATCTGCTGCTCGGCATGGAGGCCCTGCCCGGGGGCTTGGAAAAGAACCGTCACATCGACCCTCTGATCTTCGATCTGTTCCCGATCCTCGAGAAGTTTCTCAAGCGCAAAGGCGGCGACCTCAGCGGCGGCCAGCAACAACAGCTCGCCATTGCCCGTGCGCTGTTGGGTAAGCCGAAACTACTGCTCCTTGATGAACCCACCGAGGGAATTCAACCCTCCATCATCCTCGACATTGAGCATGCCGTGCAGCGGATTATGAAGGAAACCGGCATCAGCGTGTTGCTGGTGGAACAGCACCTGCACTTCGTCCGCCAGTCCGACTTTTACTACGCCATGCAGCGCGGTGGCATCGTCTCCAGTGGCCAGACCGACCAGCTCTCCGATGACGTGATCAAGGAATTCCTCACTGTCTGAGGTACCCATGGATCCCCTTCCAACGGCTACCCTTTATCACCTGTATTGGGACTGCGAGCCTCAACACCCGCGATTGAGCATCCAAGGACGGGTGCCGCTCTCCTTGAGCCGCTGCTTTCCGGCCACTTCGTTGGTTTCTTTGCGCACCAAGCGAGGGCCGGATTGCTCCTGCTTCAATCTGAGAGGTCCGCTGAGCGACATGATAGGTGTGAACACGCGCCGGCCTGCCGCCGTGCAGGTCGGGCAGTTGGTATCCTCCTGGCGCGCATCGATGCTGCGCCAGACTTCATAGTTGTCGCAGCCATTGGTGCAGCTGTATTCGTAGACAGGCATCGCACGAAAAAGAGGAGGTGCAAGGACACAAACATGTGAAAGAAGAAAAGGGACCTGACGCTCAGGCCCCTTTCCCGCTTTGCTGATTAGCAGGGGAGGATGTCCTGGTCGAAGATCGAGGTGGGGATGGCCAGGGTGCAGCAAGCGTTGGGGATATCAACGATGCCGCTGATCCTGCCTTCCACCGGCGCGCAGCTCAGTAGCAGGTAGGCCTGCTCCCCGGTGTAGCCGAACTTCTTGAGGTACTCGATGGCGTTGAGGCAGGCACGCCGGTAGGCGATGTGCACATCCATGTAGTACTGCTTGCCTTCAAATTCATCGACGGAGATGCCTTCGAACACCAGGTAGTCGGTGTAGTGGGGTTCCACCGGGCTGGTTTTGAACATGGGATTGACCATCCCATACTTGGCCATGCCGCCCTTGATGATCTCCACATGGAGATCGAGGTAGCCGGACATCTCGATGGCGCCACAGAAAGAGATCTCACCATCCCCCTGGGAGAAGTGGATGTCACCCATCGAGAGCTTGGCGCCTTCGACATAGACGGGGAAGTAGATCCGTGTGCCCTTGGTGAGGTTCTTGATGTCGCAATTGCCGCCATGCTCCCGGGGCGGTACGGTGCGTGCGGCTTCGTTCGCCACCCGCGCGAACTCGCTGGAGGGGAGGGTGCCAAGGATGGCGCTGTTGGGGTTGGGTAGGGCCGCCAGCACCGGCTCGCTACCGGAGAGGCCTGCGCCATAGGTGCGGCGGTCGGGGGCGGTATTCACCAGTTCCGTCTCCCGACGGTTCCACTCATTCAGCAGTGCCTGGGAAGGAGCGCAACCAATCAGGCCCGGGTGGGTGATGCCGGCGAAACGCACACCGGGAATGTGTCGGGAGGAGGTGTAGATGCCTTCCAGATCCCAGATGGCCTTAGCGGCCTTGGGGTAGTGATCGGTGAGGAAGCCACCCCCGTTCTCCTTGGCAAAGATGCCCGTGAAACCCCACTCATCCCCCCGCAAAGCGCCGACATCTAATATGTCAACCACCAGGATGTCGCCGGGCTGGGCCCCATTGACCCAGATCGGTCCACTGAGGACGTGGACGACTTCCAGATTGACATCTTCGATGTCTTTCGGATCGTCGTTGTTCTTGATCTGGCCATCGGTCCAGTCCTTGCATTCGATCCGGAACACGTCACCGGGATTCACCGAGGCGACGGCTGGGATCTCAGGATGCCAGCGGTTATGACCAGGCATGTCCTGCTGATCCATCGGTTTGGTGAGATCGACGGAAAAGAGTGTTTTTGGCATCGAGTCACCGAGGCGCAATTTCCGCACCATCCAAAAGGATGGCCTGCGGCTCGAAAGTATCTGTTGTTACCAGATATCGGGGCCCAGGGTGCGCATAACGAGATCGCACCGAAATCAATGTAAAAGCAATCAGCGCTTTCACTTCTCCTTGCCCAGATGTCCTCGGGATCAGGTGTCCTTGAAATCGCCTTTCCGACAAAGATTGTCCTTCAGGCGTGAGACCCAGCCGCTGGGATCAAGCTTTCCTGTCTTTTCCGTCCGGCCGTCAAAATGGAACAGGACCTGCCAGCGGTTCTTGACAGGCAATGGGCGCTTAGCGTCGAGATCGCTGATCGGATCTCCATAGATATTGTCATAGGCTGGCCAGCCCGGCTCTCCCTTGACGCTACAGATTGCCGTGACTTCATACAACTTTTCCTTGGCGTCTCCGGCAGCTGAGGTGATCTTCACGACACCCTTGTGCAACCCATTGGCAATGCCTGGCGTGAAGACTTTCACCAACTCCACCCGGCTGCCATCGGCGTTCACCAGCATGTCGCCTGGTTTGGCGTTCTTGATGGCCACCTCCTTGGAGTTGGCGTCGCAGCCGGCCAAGGCCAGCCCCAGACAGGCCAGCAGCCCTGCCAGGTGAATCCCGGCCCTCAGGCCCCCCACAGCGTTGGACAACGTGATCGATCGGCTCGACAACCAACCTAGGATGATTCCAACAGCTCCTTCCAGATGCTTTCAGCCCCAAGCGGCGGGGGCAGATCGCTGGCCTGGCAGCGGAAGATCGCTCGGCGGCCCTTCTGCAACAGGGTGCGGATGAGGATGCTGCTGTCGAAGCTGCCGTCGGCCCCGAGGTTGCGGTGGTGCCCATGGGCGTCAATCGCCGGCCCCAGTAGCTGGGGCACGTGCACCGACCCCGGCGCGCCGACCCGGCCCAGGTCGTTGCGCAGCAGGCGCTGAGGTTGGCCTGAAACAGATCACAGGGCCGCGATCCACTCCCTCAGAATCCTCACCTGCCCCGCGTAATCGGCCGGGGGAGCGTGCCAGGGCCAGTCGCTCCTCGGGCCCCCTGGGAGGCCACCAGCATCAGCCATCGCCGGGCCAGGGCCCCTATCGGCTACGTGCCCCAAGGCAGGGAAATCATCCCCCAACTGACGGTGCGCGAGAAACTGCTATTGGGTTACGAGGCCCTGCCGGGTGGCATGGGCCGACACCGACACATGGATCCGTTTGTTTACGAGCTGTTCCCCGTGCTGGAGTCGTTTCTGGAACGGCGTGGCGGCGACCTTTCCGGAGGCCAGCAGCAACAGTTGGCGATTGCTCGGGCGCTGCTGGGTAAGACCAGGTTGTTGTTGCTGGATGAACCCACCGAAGGGATTCAGCCTTCGGTGGTGCTGGACATCGAGAGGGCCGTGTGCGCCAAATCACGGCCACGGGCATCAGCGTGTTGTTGGTGGAGCAGCACCTGCACTTTGTCCGCCAGGCGGATTGGTATTACGCCATGCAGAAGGGTGGCGTGGTGGCGAGTGGGCCCACCAGCGAGCTCAGTAAGGCTGTTGTCGATCGCTTCTTGAGTGTTTGTAGGGAGTTTGTTGCTGAATCACCGAAGTCCTATTGATATTGATTGAAAAGCCCCCTCCGCATCTGGAGGGGGATTTGTTGTATGTTGTCGAACGGCTATAAACCCCCCCCAATTAGGGAGCTGTACAAACGTTAATCAGACGATGGCGAAGTTGGTCAGGGTTCCTGTGAATTGGAATTTGATCACCGCATCACCGCCGGCTTGGTAACCAGCAGCGGCGTTTCCTAGAACCATGAAGGTCTGGGCCGTGGCGCCGGCCCCAAAGGTGACCCGGGCGGACCGGTTCGCGGCCCAGGCATTGACCCCTGCTGCCGTCAGGTTGGTGCTGAGGGCGGCGGCGACGGTGGCATCGGTGTAGGTGGCCAGGGCCGCCAGGGTGCGGCTGGTCATGTTGGCTGCCGTGACTGCGGTGGGGCTATCCACCACATCGTTGCCAAAGGCGTAGTCGGTGATGGAGTCGCCGCTGAAGCTGGTGGTGTTGGTGGTAGTCAGCAGGGAATCGGCCAGCACGAACTGGAAGCGGTCGCTCCCGGTGCCGCCGGTGAGGATGTCGGTGCCGGCTCCACCATTGAGGGTGTCATTACGGTTGCCGCCATTGAGGCTGTCATTACCAGCTAGACCCGAAAGAACGTTGTCATCGGAATTACCGGTGATGACGTTGTTGGCCGCATTGCCGGTGCCATTGATGGCGGCGGAGCCTGTGAGGGTGAGATTTTCGAGGTTGGCGGCCAGGGTGTAGGTGAGCGAGGCCTGGACGGTATCGGTGCCGTCATTGGCGGCCTCGACCAGGATGTCCCCGACGTCGTCCACCGTGTAGGTGTCGTTACCGCTGCCACCGACCATCGAGTCGACGCCGACGCCACCATTGATGTCGTCGGCACCGGCGGTGCCGTTGATCGTGTCATTGCCTGCACCGGTAACGATCATGTCGCCGACCACGTCGGTGGCCGTGGAGAAGACTTCCTCCGCCAAGCCCTGGCCATCGGTGAAGCGCACGGCTACCCGCAGCTGGGTGTCGACCTGGTCCTGGACGGGGATGAACGCCGCGGTGGTGGCGTTTGCGATGTTGGTCCAGGTGGCGCCACCGTCGGCCGAGGTCTGCCACTGGAAGCTGAATGCTCCCAGACCGTCGGGATCCGCGATTCCAGCCGTGTTGACGTTCAAGGCAAAGCCTTCGGTCGGCGAGGTGTCCGAGATGATCGGTGCACCGGTGGCTTGGCGATTGGTCGCTATTGCTACATCCTGATCGCTGAAACGTAGGACTTCGAAGTTGCGCAGTAGGTCGACACCGTCAGTGCCGACGTTGTCTGTCACGACGCGGCTGCCATCACTGCGCCACTCTGTTCCCCGCCACTTTTGGTTAGGCAGGTGGGCTCTTGAGCCCCGAGTCCCCTATCCCTCAACCAGTCTCATAGAGCGGTAGGACGATTTGTGCGCTTGCGTTACCGTCCCTGCAGGCACCGTTCCCAGAGGCTGCGAGCTGTTGGCCCAAGCACCTCGGTTGCCGCCTCTTTCGGCCGTTTCCCCTGCAGGGGCCTGCAGTCCAGGCTGTTGATCAGCAGGCCCGCTTCGCTGCGCTCCAGATCAACGGGCCAGAGCTCCGCCTCCTGCAGCCACCCCTGGGCCAGCCCCTGGGCCCGCATGATCCCGGGCAGGCAGCCGCTGGCCAGGGGCGGCGTCAGCCAACAGCCCCCGATCAACAGCAGCAGGTTGGCGGTGGTGGCACAGCAGAGTTGCCCTGCCGTGTTGAGCAGCAGAGCCTCGTCGGCACCACCCCGCTGGGCTTCGCGGCGGGCCTGCACCGCCCAGCCGTAGGCAAAGGTTTTGCAGGCGCTGATCCGGCTGGCGGGATTGCGCCGTTCGCCCTGGCTGATGAGGGTGCTCACCGCCCCAAAACCCGGCCACCAGGGGCCCAGCTGCAACCAGAAGCGATGGCTTGGCGGCCCTTCGTCGTCCGGCGGCAGGGCGATGCCGCGGCCGGCGTTGCCCCGGCTCCAGTTGAGGCGCAGGGCGGCATCGGCACTGCCACTGCGTTCGATCGCTTCCGCCAGTAGGGGCCCCACGCGGTCGGAATCCGGTGGGGGGGCCATGCCCAATCGCGCCGCGGATTGGCGCCATCGCTCCAGGTGGGCCTCCAGCAGTTGGGGCTTGCCGTTTTGGATCAAAATGGTTTCAAACAATCCGTCGCTAAGGGCCAGGCCCCGGTCGGCCAGGGGCAGGGCCAACTGCTCCGGGGCCCCCCAGGTGCCGCCACCCCCGGGAGCGTCGATCCAGGCGATCGTTGCTCCCCCCGCGCTGGTCACGCCAGAGCCTCCAGCAGGGGCAGCAACTTCCAGCCCATCTCCAGAGCTTCGTCGCCGGGGTCCGAATCGGCCACGATGCCGCCGCCGGCATGGAGCCGCAGGCGCCGATCCCGCACCATCAGGCTGCGGATCAGGATGCTGCTGTCGAAGCGGCCATCGGCGGCCAGCCAGAACAACGAACCGCAATAGGGCCCCCGGGGCACCGGTTCGAGGTCGTGCAGCCGGCGGCAGGCGCGCACCTTGGGGGCGCCGGTGATCGAGCCCCCCGGCCAACAGGCCCGCAGCAGGTCCACCAGGCCGCAATCGGAGCGCAGTTGGCCCTCCACCACCGAGGTGAGGTGGTGGACGCGGGCATAACTTTCCAGGCCCAACAACTGGGGGACGGCGATGGAGCCCGGTTGGCAGACCCGGCCCAGGTCATTGCGCATCAGGTCGACGATCATCACGTTTTCGGCCCGGTCCTTGGGGGCGCAGACCAGCTCGGCGGCGGCACGGGCATCCTCCCCGGGGTCGGCTTGCCGGGGCCTGGTGCCCTTGATGGGCCGGGTTTGGATGTGGCCCGCAGGGGTCAGCCGCAGGAATCGTTCGGGGGAGGCGGAGACGACCGCCTCCTGGCCCGCCACCGCCAGACCGGCAAAGGGGGCGGGGCAATGGTGGCGCAGGCGTCCGTAGAGGGCGAGCGGGTCGGGGGGGGTCTCGAGCTCGGCTTCACAGCAGGCGCTGAGATTGGCCTGGAACAGGTCGCCGCTGGCGATGCGCTCCCGGAGGGCCCGCACCTGTTTCTCGTAGCTGGGGCTTGGGGTGTGCCAATGCCAGCGGTCGGCGGCAAGGCCCTCCCAGGGGGGGCCGATGCCCGGGTCGGGCTGGGCCGTTGATAACAGGCCGTGCACCTGTTCCTCCATGGCCAGCAGGCGTCGGCGGTCGTCTCCCTCGAGCCAGCATTGGCGCCGCTGGCGGTCGAAATGGATCAGGGGGTCATGGCGGGCGGCCCAGAGGATCGCCATGTCGGGCCGTTGCCAGTGGGCGCTGGGTTCGACCCAGGCCCCGGCCTCGTAGGAGAGCCAGCCCAGCCAGGGGCCCCCACTCGCCTGCAGGGCGGCCAGGGCGGCGAAAGGGTCGACGGCCCCGGCGTCGCCGGGCAGGCCGCGGCAGCTGATCGTGTCGATTGGCGCCACCCCCAGCACCGCCCGGCGACCCAAAGCACTGCCGTCTCCCTCCAGCAACACGAGGCCATCGCGTCCGTACGGCCCGGCAAGCAGGCGGGCCAGGGTCCAGGGTTCGCTCCAGGGCAGGGGCCGCTTCAACGCCTGAACTGATCGACCTTTGGCCCATAGATGCTAAGGCGGCTCCCCCTGGCCGGGTCCGGCTCCGTTTGAGGCCAGGTCGGCTCGCCCCGCCTCGATCAGGGCGGCATCGCGGATGCGGCAGCTGTCGCAGACCCCACAGGGGCGATCGCCGCCGCTGTAGCAGCTCCAGGTGGCCCCAATCGGCACCCCAAGCCGCAGGGCTTGCTGCACAATCTCCAGCTTGCTGGCATGCACCAGGGGGGCCCAAAGTTGGGGCCCATGGCCCTCCCGGCCGGCGCGGGTGGCCAGGTCCGCCAGGGTTTGAAAGGCCTCCAGGTAGTCCGGCCGGCAATCGGGATAACCCGAATAATCCACCGCATTCACCCCCAGCACCAGGCGTTCCGCCCCCCGGGCCTCCGCCAGACTCAACCCCAGGGCAATAAAAACCGTGTTGCGGCCGGGCACGTAGGTGGGTGGGATGGTGCCCTCGGCCACGCCCGTGCTGGGCAGGGCCAGTTTTGGATCGGTCAGGGCCGAGCCCCCCCAGGCCGCCAGGTTGACGGCAATGGTGTGGTGTTCTGCCACTCCCAGGTGCTGGCTGAGCAATTGGGCCGCTGCCAGTTCGCGGCGGTGGCGCTGGCCGTAATCAAAGGAAAGGGCAAGCAGGCTGTGGCCAGCCTCCAGGGCCAGGGCGGCGGCCGTGGCGGAATCAAGGCCCCCCGAAAGCAGGACGACGGCGGTGGCCAACGGCACAGGCGCGGTGTCAAACCATGATCGCCCGGCCTGGCGTGGGGGCCAATGGCGCAGAGTTGGCTGCCAAAAACGCAGGCCGAAAGCGCTGCGATGGCCCACTATTCAACCCTGGACTGCCCTCCCTTATCGTCCTTCCGTTTACTCCCCACAAATGGGGAGCCCTTCCTGTTGTTGGCTTGATGTCTTGATGGTTGCCATGGTGAGAAAGTTGATTGGTGGGGGTTGTTGATGGCAAGACGCAGAGATCTACTGGCATCCCTGTTGGGACTCGTGCTGTTGACCAGCGGCTGCTCGACACAGTGGCAGCCCCCCGAGAATCTCAACCTGCTGCTCTCGGCCGGCTTAGGCGAAGACAAGATCGCCCGCGCCAATCTCGAACGCCTGGCCCAGCAACTGGCCAATGAATTCATGCGGGTCAACCCCCGGGTGAACGTGCATCTGCGCCTGACCTCCGAAAGTGAGGTGCTGCCCTTGATGCGCTCCCGCAGCGGCCTGGGCGCCGCCCCCGATCTGTTGATCACCCGGGTGCCTGCGGCCTATGCGTTGGCCCAGGAACGACTGACCACAACCAGCTCCCTGGAGCCGCTGGATCTGGATCCCCTGCGGATCAAATTTCTGGGACGCTTTCGCCAGGGCAATCGCTTTCGGGCCCTGCCCCTGCTGGTGCAGCCCACCATCGCCTGTTACAACCGCAAGCGGGTGCCGACACCGCCCCGAACCCTGGACCAATTGGTGAGTCAGGCCAGTGGGGGACAGAAGATGGGCCTGCCGCTGGAGCTGCGGGAGCTGCTCTGGACGGCCACCGGGTTCAGTGCCCAGCAGCCCCTGTTTCAACTGCTGGAGAATAAGAGACGGATCCACTCCACAGAGCCCCTTAAGGGGACTGCCCGCGAATCGGTGCTGGCTTGGTTGGAATGGCTCTATCGGGCCAACGTGGAGCCGAATGTGATTTTCGTTGATACGGCCGATGAGCTGGTGACCAGGCTGGAAAAGGGCCAATTGGATTGGATCAGCTGTAATGCCACCACCATCACTCGGTTGCAAAAATCCCTGGGCAGCAATTTGGCGGTGGCCGATTTGCCCCGGGGACCCAATGGCGAGCCTTCCCGGCCGATTGCCCGCATGCTGGTTTTAAGCTTCGGGCGCGATTCGACCCCAGGTCAACGCGATGCCGCCCAAAAGTTTGCCCTGTTTGTGCTCAACGAATACACCCAAAGCAACATGGCGGCCCAGGCCATTGGCAACATGCCCGTTAACCAAAAAGTGGTGCTGCCAGTCAAAGATGCTGCTTACCTGCCGGTGATGGAGAGGAGTTTGGATAATTCAATTATTCCAAGTTTCTATGAAGGTATTCGTATCAACACCCTGGCCAATACCATCAGGCCAATCCTTAAGCGAAACATCTATGGCGAGCAGAAACCTGAGCAGGTGCTGAAGGCCATTGAGGCTATCGCGAATGGCCCGAATGCTGATGTTGTTTCCGTATCTGGAGGTCCAAACCAATGAATCAGATTGTCTTTGAGCTCAGCAGTTGGTTAAGCCTGCTCGGTCGTTTTTCCCTGGTGCTGCAGCTGGCTGTCTTGGCCGGCCTGTTTGTGTTGTCGCGCCTATTGTTTCGGCGCCAGCGAATCTCGCCGCACAGTTGGAGGATTGTTTTCACCGAGCTGGCCTTCCTCGCCTCCTTAGGGCTGGCATTTCTGGTGTTGAAGCTGGTGGGTATGCCGGCTGGGCTGATCTTTTTGGCGGCAGAATTGCTGGCAATTTGGATTGGTTTGGAAATTTTGCGATTGCTGTTACGACGCTATAACGATCCTGAGGTTGTTGAGTCCTATTTTCAGCGGGCCGTGCGGCCCCTGTTTTTTGTGCTTGGGCTGATGACTTGCCTTGGCAAAATCGACAACCTTGAGAGCTTCGGCAGTATTCCGCTGATGCGCTTGTTTGATCAGAATTTCACGATTGGCGATTTGGGTCTGTTGCTGATCTTGCCCTATTTCGTGGTAGTGCTTTCTGAATTGCCGTCCTTTCTTTTTGGCTCCACGGCTGCTCGGCTGATGGGCATGACGCCTGGCAACCGTAAGGCCTTTGAGTTGATTATCCGTTATCTGCTGATTGGCCTGGGCCTGGTCTGGATGTCTAGCTTCGTGGGCCTTAACGGCAATGCCGTGGCCGCCATGGCTGGCGGGTTGTCGGTGGGTCTGGGCTTTGGCATCAAGGAGGTGTTCTCCAACTTTGTCAGTGGTTTATGGCTGCTGCTAGAGGGCTCGGTCCGCCCTGGCGAGATATTGATTGTCGATGGCGATGCTTGTGAAGTGAAAAATCTGGGTTTGCGGGCCTCGACGTTGCTGCGCACCAGCGACAACGCCGAACTTGTGGTGCCCAACCAGACATTTTTTACCAATACGACTACAACTTTTACGGGGGAAACCAAGGCCCTTAGGTGCAGTTCTGTGACGGTTGGGGCAGACTACAAACATGAGCCTGATGAAGTTATAGCCCTGCTTGTGGCCACGGCCAAGGCCAATCCCAGGGTTTTGAGCGTGCCGCCTCCGAAAGCATTTGTGGCGAATTTTGGGGAATCGGCAATTGATTATGAGCTTGAATTTTCGATGGCAGACCCGCTTACTAAAGGCGGCATTTCCAAGGAACTAAGGCGGGCTATTTGGTATGCCTTCCGTGATAACGGCATTGAAATGCCCTATCCCCAACAGGTGCTGCATTTGGCCCCCAGGATCCGCCCTTCGCGGGATCAGGAAAGGGGCACTGATTAACGCACTCCGAGCCATTTGTGGCTTTGCAAGCTGAGGCGCCAGCGGCGATTCTGGCGCACATAGGCAATGGCAAGCTCCTGGCCCACTGGGCTATCCCAAAGGGGTTGCAGTAACAAAATCGGCGGGGAGACTGAGTCCGGTCGGCCGGCCCCAATGGCGGCCAGGGCCATGGCCTCGGCGAAGGCCAGGTCGTCTTTGTCGCCCACCACCACCTTGAGTTCGTGGCAGGCGGCCAGGACCTGCTGCTGCGGCGGCCGGTGCCGCTTGGGGGAGAGGGTGATCCAGTCGAAGCGGCCACTGAGGGCATCAACGCCACTGGTTTCCAGGTGGATGGGCAGGCCAGCGGGCTGGTCAGCGCTGGCGGTGGCAGCGCGCAGGGCCTCGCCGAGGGGCTCCAGCTCGTGGTGCAGGGGTTCTCCCCCGGTGATCACCACGAAGGCGGCCCCGGCTGCGGCGGCGCTGGCGGCTGCTTGGGCCAGCTCATTCAAGCTCTGGATCGGGTGGGACCCCGCGGACCAGGAGTGCTTGGTGTCGCACCAGGGGCAGCCCACCGTGCAGCCCGCCAGGCGGATGAAGAAGGCGCTGCGGCCGGTGTGGAGGCCTTCTCCCTGGAGGGAGTGAAAGGTCTCGACGATGGGCAGGGACAATGAAGCCAAGGCGGACACGCTCTAGGGGGCTTGCAAGAGATGACATCGTTAGCCTGCCAGCCGAGCCGCAGTGGCGGCAGGATCCGCCTTAGCCCAGCGATGGCAGTGTCGCCATGTCTGGGTCAGACCGAGGCAGAGAAGCCTGGCGGGTGAGGTCGGCGAGGTTGGCGAGGTCGTCTGCCCCCAAGGCGCACACCTGAGCTGACAACACCAGTCGCAGACACTCCCTGCTCATGGCGAACAGGGTTTCAGCCCTGGGACCAGCCGCCTAGTTGCGCAAGGCTGCGAAGTTGCTGGCCAGTGAGGCGCGCAGCTGAAGCTTGAGATCCGGGAGCGGCTGGGCCAGGTCAGACGATGTGAGCTGCGGCCCCTGAACCTGCCGCAGGCGGCAGACACGCAGGCGCCAGGCCCGAACAGCTGGCGCCCCGGCGCCCCAAGCAATCGCCAGGCGGAGCAGGGCCACACCGATCAACAGCAGCGGCGCATTGTTGGCCAGGGTGACGACCAGCTGATGGGCCCAGACGGGACTGAACAGCTGCAGCGGCAGGATCGCCAGCAGCGACCAGATGCTGAACAGGACCAGCAGCAGGAAGCCGGTCCAGTCCAGGGGGCGGGTGTCGGGCGGTGGGCTGCTTGTCTCAGCGGGGCGGGAGCGTTCCATCAGGGGCGATCGAGGGGGAGGGGGGCGGAGTCGATGTGGCCCACGGCGCGGCTGCGGAGCCAGTGGAGAACCTCAGGCAGCAGGCGCTCCGGCGGCTGGGCGGCAGGCGTTGCCTCGCTGGCGAGGTCCGCAGCTTCCTCCGGCCGGGCTGGGCCGGTCGCTCCCAGCCAAGATCAGCTCCCGCCTTCGCCGGGGCCGGCATCGGCCTGCAGCAGGACCAGATCCAGCCCTGCCCTCAGAAACTGCTGGTGGGTTGGCTCGGCGTTGGATCACGTCACGCCTTTGCCTAAAACCGGCATTGGGCTGCCGCTGGATGCCCAGAAGCTGACCCTGCGCAACCCTGCGGCCAACTCAGCCTTCCCACTGCTCAGTTGGTGCCACACGAACCCTAGACTTTCGTGCAGTACGATCAGAGAGCCAGGCCATGGTCGCCGCAGCCCACCTCGCCGCGCTGAAGCTCGTTGGCAGCAACGGGCAGATTTCCCTGGGCAAGCAATACGCCGGCCGCCATGTGTTGGTGGAAGAACGCGAACCCGGTGTCTGGGTTATTCGCACCGCGACAGTCATTCCAGACAATGAGCGGTGGCTGCACGAACCCTCGGCTGCAGCAGACCTGCAAGCCGCGATGGCCTGGTCCGTCAGCCATGGGCCCGCCGATGCTGGGCTGCAGGACACCCTGACGCGCCTTGGCCATGGCGAGCCGTGATGCCGAGGTCAGGCTCGATCTGAATAATCCGGTGTTCCAGGAGCAGCTGCTGAGCCTGCACAAGAACGAGCGCCATGCGGCCTTGGACACCCTCAACAAGATTCGCAAGCTGACCTGGAATCAGCTATACCGCGACCAGGGTATCAAATGGGAAAAGATCACGAGCATCAAGCCGCCTGCAGGTATTGACGCTGTTTATTCACTTCGGATCAGTCAGTCACGCCGCGCCACGGCTCACCGAGACGGTGATTTCATTCGTCTGCTGACGATTGCCCCGGATCACGATGCCACCTATGGCAAGAAATAGCGCGACCAGCTCGCTGATGGATAACGAGGCCCAGCATTGGGTCAGCAAGCCAGCCAACTATTCAGATGGCTGTTCAGTTGGCTGATCAGTTGGCTGACGCTGTAGTCGCTGGGGCGATTGCTTCAGTGGCCGCCGGCCGTTGGAGGCTCGTGATCGTCTCCTGATGCTCCCCATCCCCGGCCTGCTGCTGTGCCGCCGCCACCAGGCCCTTGAAGAGGGGATGGGGCTTGCCGGGTCGGGAGCGGAACTCCGGGTGGAACTGGCAGGCGGTGAAGTAGGGGTGGTCCTTGAGCTCGATCAGTTCTACCAGGCGACCATCGGGGGAGGTGCCGCTGATCTGGTAACCCGATTCGAGGAACAGGCTGCGGTAGGCGTTGTTGAATTCGTAGCGGTGGCGGTGGCGTTCGTACACCACCTCCTCGCCGTAGAGCCCTTGGGCCATGGTGCCCGCAGCCAGCCGGCAGGGGTAGACCCCCAGGCGCATCGTGCCGCCCAGATCGACCACATCTTGTTGCTCCGGCAGCAGGGCGATGACCGGATGGGGTGTGGCTGGATCGAGTTCGGTGCTGGTGGCCCCTTGCAAGCCGGCCTGGTTGCGCGCCCACTCGATCACGGCGCACTGCATGCCGAGGCAGAGCCCCAGGAAGGGCACCCGCTGTTCCCGGGCCCAGCGGATCGCCGCCACCTTGCCATCGACGCCACGGTTGCCAAACCCCCCGGGTACCACCACCGCATCCATGCCATGGAGCAGGGGCTTGGCCCCTTGTTCTTCAATCTGCTCGGCGCAGATCCAGCGCAGGTCGAGGCTGGCATCCTGCTCGATACAGGCGTGGCGCAGGGCTTCCACCACCGAGAGGTAGGCGTCGTTTAGTTGGACGTATTTGCCCACCAGCGCCACCTTGATGGCCGGCCCGGGACTGCGCAGTTTGCGCACCAGTTCGGCCCAGCGGGCCATGTCGCTGTCGTGGTCAGCCAGCTCGAGCACATCGAGCACCTGGCGGCAGAGCCCCTCCTGTTCCATCAGCAGCGGGACGGCATAGATGCTGTCCGCATCCAGGGCCGGAATCACGGCCCTGGTTGGCACCCCGCAGAAGCCGCCGATTTTGGCCTTGAGGTCGTCGCTGAAGGGTCGGTCACTGCGGCAAACCAGTACATCTGGCTGGATGCCAATGGAGCGCAGTTCCTTGACGGAGTGCTGGGTGGGTTTGGTCTTGAGTTCGCCGGAGGTGCCGATGTAGGGCAATAGTGTGACGTGCACATAGGCCAGGTCATGGCGGCCGACGTCGCCCCTGAATTCACGGATCGCCTCCAGAAAAGGCAGGGATTCGATATCACCAACCGTGCCACCGATCTCGGTGATCACCACATCGGCGCCGCTGTTGGCCGCGACCCGGTGGATGCGCTCGCGGATTTCGCGGGTGATGTGGGGGATCACCTGCACCGTGCCGCCTTCGTAGTCGCCGCGCCGTTCTTTGTTGATGACCGATTGGTAGATCGAGCCGGTGGTCACGCTGTTGAGGCGGGACATGGCCGTATCCGTGAAGCGTTCGTAATGTCCCAGGTCGAGATCGGTTTCGGCGCCGTCCTCGGTGACGAACACTTCGCCGTGCTGGTAAGGGCTCATCGTGCCCGGATCCACATTGAGGTACGGATCGAGCTTCAGGATCGAGACGCTGTAACCCCGGGACTTGAGCAAACGCCCCAGGCTGGCCGCCACGATGCCCTTGCCGATGCTGGAGACCACCCCGCCTGTGACGAATACGAATTTGGGCCCGTGCCCCGCCCTCGCGCCTGGCGCTAATGGGACGGTGGAGAGGGGCATGGGGGAACCGGCGATCCTTAATTTTAGCTGGCAGTGAATTGATGGCTCTGGGGTTTGCCAGGTCTTGCGGCGACAGGGCCCGTGGGCAACCATGGCCCATGCTCAGGTCAATGGTCCCCTTGCTGCGGCCGCTGTGGTCCCCCCTGCGGTCCTATCTCGCCCTGGTGGATCGGGATGGTCAACGCTGCAGTGCCCCCGTACTGCTGGCCGGCGTGGTGGTGGGCACCGGCGTCGTGCGTCTGTTGGGCGAATCCCTGGCCCAGACCAGTCGCTTCAGCCTGGAGGTGCTGATGCTGATGGTGCTGCAGGTGTTTGGACCGATGCTGGTGGCCATGGTCGCCATCATTCGCCTGACCCCGGATTGGGTACAACGGGTCGAGGTGGCGGGGGGGCAGGCCTGGAAGTCCATCGTGCTGACGGCGCTGCCCGTGGCCGTTGGGCTGATGCTCCAGTTCCTGGTGGTGAGCCTGATCAGTGGGGTGGCAGCCTCGCCCCGCGCTGATTTTGGCGGGGAGTTGGCGGAGGTGCTCGGCGCTCTGGAGTGGCCCGACCTGGTGCGGGCGTTGCTGCGTTGTGCCCTGTTCCTGATGTCTGGAGCCGCTTGGTGTATGCGGGAGACCCTGGTGGGGATGGCCCGGCGGCGGCCCGTGGCTGACATCGTGGGCGATGGCCTCCTCCATGCCCTCCTGCTGGTGCTTTTGCTCAAGTTGTTCTGGATCCTGGCGATCGATCCGCTGCGCCTGGGGCGGCCCCAATGAGGCGGGAGACCTCAGGCACGGGGTTGTTCCTGGTGACTGGCGTGCTGCTGGCGGTGGGGTCGCTGCTGGCCCTGGCCCGCGAGAAGCACTGGGGTCAGCCCCGTTTTCCGGTGTTGCTGCGCACGTTCAACGCCGATGGGCTGAGGCCTGGCATGGAGGTGCGTCTTTCGGGGATGCCGGTCGGTCGGGTGGAGCAGCTGAACTTGCAGCCCGATGCCTCCGTGCTGGTGCGCTTGGCGGTGGAGCAACGGCATCGGCGTCTGATCGGCCCTGGCAGCCGGGCTTTCCAGGGGCAGGAGGGCCTTGTGGGGGACCACTACATCGGCATTGAGCCCCGGCCCCTGGGCTCCGGGGTGATGCCGGCGGCCCAGGGTGTTCTGGCCCTTCCCTACGAGCCCTCGATCGATGGCCGCACCCTGATCGCCGGCCTGATGGCCAGCAAGCGCCAGGTGGATCGGACCCTGGAGCAGACGCAACGCCTGGCCAGCGCCGACGTCCCCCGCACGCTTGGGGCTTTACGCGGCACCATGGCCTCCGTGGATCGCCTCAGTGCCCAAACGGGGAAAGAGATCAAACCGACCCTGGGCCGGGTGCGGCAGACCCTGGGCCAGGTGGATCAGCTGGCCACCACCGTCAGGCGCGAGACGGCCCAGACCGGTCCGCCGCTGCGACGCACCCTTGGTCAGGCCGGCGGCGCCGCGCTGGCGGCCCAGACCACGGCCCGGGAGGCCTCGGCGGCGCTGCAGCAGGTGCGCACGCCAGTGCAGAGAACGGTCGGCGAGCTGGAACAGCTGTCCCATGGGCTGAATCGCCTGCTGGCTCCCCTGCTGGGCAGCGGTTGGTTGGATCCCGCCGACGGGTCAGGGGCGGTGGGTCCACGGGGCGAAACCAAGCCTGGTGGGGCGATCCCGGGTCCCGGGCCATCCCCCGGATCCGGGCCGGAGGATCCAGGGCGGGCCCATCCGCGCATGCCAACTTTGCCTTGAGGCTGGACGGCTTTCAGCCCTCCAGCAGGCTGCGCAGCATCCAGGCGGTTTTTTCGTGGATCTGGAGCCGTTGGGTGAGTAGGTCGGCGGTGGGTTGGTCGCCCGCTGCATCGGCGATGCGGAACACCCCGCGGATGGTGCGGGCCACGGCCTCATGGCCTTCAACCAGCTCCTTCACCATGGCCAGGGCGGCCGGGACCCCTTCGGCTTCGGCAATGCTGGAGAGACGGCCGTAGGTGGCTCCGCCGTAGGGGGCTGGCAGGCCAAGGGCACGGATGCGTTCGGCGATGGCGTCGAGGGCGGTCCAGAGTTCGGTGTACTGCCCCATGAACATCAGGTGCAGGGTGTTGAACATCGGCCCTGTGACATTCCAGTGGAATCCGTGGGTCTTGGCGTAAAGCACGGTGGAGTCGGCCAGCACCTGGCCCAACCCCGCGGCGATCTCGTGGCGTTGGGCTTCGGGGATGCCGATGTCGATCGGGGGGGCGCTGGGGGCCATGGCGGGCGGTGCAAGCGGGGTTTCAACCTAGGGCCAGGCGCCGGGGCTGGATATCACCCCGCTGCAGGGCGCGGCCCCGACCCTCATTCGAAGCTGCCCATGTAATCCCGCATCCGCTTGCGCCGTTGCGGTTGGCGCAGCTTGAGCAGGGCGCTGGCCTCGATCTGGCGGACCCTTTCGCGGGAAATAGCCATCTGCTCACCGATTTCGGTGAGGGTGCGGGGGGCATCGTCCTCCAGGCCGAAGCGCAGCCGGATGACGCTGGCCTCACGGCAGCTGAGCTCCTCCAGCAGGGCCAGCAGATCGGCGCGGAGCTGGGCCCGGGTGAGCACCTGCTCGGGGGTCGGGTGGTGGTCTTCCAGCAGGTCGCGCAGGTCGCTTTCCTGACCCTTGCCGACGGGGAGATCGAGGGAGATGGCCTGGGGCTGGCGCTGCATGATCAACCGCACTGTGTCCTCGCTGACGCCCAGTTCGAGGGCTAGCTCCGACACGCTGGGGCTGCGTCCCAAGCGGACCGAGAGTTCCCTCTGGGCCCGCTTCAGCCGGTTGAGTTTTTCGGTGATGTGTACCGGTAAGCGGATGGCCCGGCTCTGGCTGGCGATGGCCCGGGTGATTCCCTGGCGAATCCACCAATAGGCGTAAGTGCTGAAGCGGAAGCCCCGGGTGGGGTCGAAGCGCTCAACGGCCCGTTCCAGGCCCAGGGTGCCTTCCTGCACCAGATCCAGGAGTTCCAGGCCCCGATGCTGGTATTTCTTGGCCACCGCCACCACCAGCCGCAGGTTGGCCTGGATCATGCGCTCCTTGGCGCGCCGTCCCTGGTGCAGGGCCAGGCGCAGTTCACTGGGCTTGAGGCCGCAGTCCTGGGCCAGTTGGTCGGCCATGGCTTCCGAGAGCGGCTTGTCCCGCTCGGGGCGACTCTGTTGGGCCAGCAGGTGCTCACGCCGTTGGACCAGCCGGGCGAGGGTGACTTCTTCCTCCGGGGTCAGCAGACTGACCTTGCCGATATCCCGCAGGTATTGCCGCAACAGGTCGGTGGAGGGGGCTAGGGGCAAGGGATCAAGCCATGGTTACCTACAACGTGCAGCTCCGTAGAGACTCGGGCTGAGAATCACTGGTTTGACTTAGGCATTCGAACGGCCCCCTTTCCCATGCAGTTGTTCCTGGTGGTCTTGGGCGGTCGCATCGACGGTTGCCACATCGAGCTGCATGACGTCCGCTTTGTGGTCGGCGCCAGCATCGAAGACACCCTGCCCGAGTTACGTCAGCAGTGGTTTGGGCGGCGGCGGGGCCTGCATATCGACAGTTGGCTGGCCGTGCGCGCCGTCGCCGGCTGGCGGGTGGAGCTGGGCCGTGGGCCCAGTGAGGGCCCCGAGAGGCTCTGGTTCGTGAATCGGGGCGGGTACGACCCCAGCCAGCTGGCCGAGCAGCACGCCTTTGGCTTGGTGGTGGCGACCTCGGCCCAGGCGGCCAAGGCCCAGGCCCGCTTGTTGGGGGTGCCTGGGGGAGACGTGCAGCAGCACACCGATGATCTCCATGCCATCGACGATTGCCTGCCGATCACGCTGCTGGAGGGCTGGCATGTGCACCTGATCGCCGATGCCTCCGTCCCGGCCCAGCCCCTGGTGCCCGACTGGTTTGGCTACCGGCGCATCGACCGCGGCTGAGGGGCTGCCGCTGACCCCACGGGCGGCCGACGGGGACGGGATCAGTCCTCCTCCACCCAGGTGCTGGCGACATGCAGCTCTTCGAGTTGCTTGGCGGCCACATCGGCGGGGGCCCGGGTCATCAGGCAGCGGGCCTGCTGGGTTTTTGGGAAGGCGATGGTGTCGCGGATTGATTCCTCACCGGCCAGCAGCATCACCAGGCGGTCGAGGCCGAAGGCGATGCCGCCGTGGGGCGGGGCGCCCATGTCGAGGGCCTCCATCAGGAAACCAAACTGGCGCTCGGCCTCCTCCAGCGGCAGGCCGATGGTTTGCAGCACCTGGCGTTGCAGGGCGGAATCGTGGATGCGCAACGAGCCGCCTCCCAGTTCCAGGCCATTGAGCACCAGGTCGTAGGCCTGGGCGCGGGCCGTGGGCAATGTGGTGGCCCACTGGGTCGGATCGTCGCCCAGATCGGCGTTGTTGGGGGCGCAGAAGGGGTGGTGCAGGGCTTCGAGGCGGTTCTCGCCGGCGTTGAACTCAAACATCGGGAAATCCACGACCCAGAGGAAGTTCCAGCGGTCGTTGTCGCGATCCGCCGGCACCAGGCCCAGCTCCCTCGCCAAGTACTGGCGCACCCGATCGAGGGCCTTGTTGACCGTGGCGGTGTCGCCGGCGCCGAATAGCAGCAGGGTGCCGGGCTGGGCGCCGGTGCGCTCCAGCAGCTCGGCCTTTTGGGCGTCGCTGAGGTTGTCCTTGATGGCGCCGATGGTGTCGATGTCGCCGTTGTCGCGCACCCGGATGAAGGCCAGGCCACCGGCGCCGGCCTTCTGGGCCTCGCTGAAGACATCGCCACCAGGCTTGATGCGCACGTTGCTGATGGCGTCGTTGCCGCCGGGCACCGGCAGCACCTTGACCGAGCCGCCGGCGGCCACGGCGCCCGAAAACACCTTGAAGCCCATGGCCGCCACCAGGTCGGATACGTTCACCAGCTCCATGCCGTAGCGGGTGTCGGGCCGGTCGGTGCCGTAGCGCTCCATGGCCCCGTGCCAGGTGAGGCGGGGGAAGGGCCGGGGCAGATCGATTCCCTTGACGGCCTTCCAGATGGCGGCGATCAACCGTTCGTTGAGGTCCAGGATCTGCTCCTGATCCACAAAGCTCAGCTCCATGTCCAGCTGGGTGAATTCCGGCTGGCGGTCGGCCCGCAGGTCTTCGTCGCGGAAGCAGCGGGCGATCTGGTAATAGCGCTCCAGGCCCCCCACCATCAGCAGCTGCTTGAACAGCTGGGGCGACTGGGGCAGGGCGAACCACTCGCCGCCGCAGACCCGGCTGGGCACCAGATAGTCGCGGGCGCCTTCGGGGGTGGAGCGGGTGAGCACGGGGGTCTCCACCTCAATGAAGCCTTCGGCCTCCACAAAGCCCCGGATCGCCTGCACGGTGCGGTGGCGCAGGCGCAGGTTCCGGTTCATGCGCGAGCGGCGCAGATCCAGGTAACGGTGGCGCAAGCGCAGCTCTTCGCGGGTGTTCTCCTCGTCGTGCAACGAGACGGGAAAGGGCAGGGTGCCCTTGACGGCATTGAGCACGGTGATGGAGCTGGCCAGCACCTCAATGGCGCCGGTGGCCAGCCGTTCGTTGAGGGATGCGGCGGGGCGGGCCCGCAGCGTCCCCTGCACCTGGATCACGGTTTCGTTGCGCAGGTGGCTGGCGGTGGCAAAGGCCGCGGCGCAGGCCGCCTGGAGGCTGGCATCGGCACTGGCCAGCTCCGGATCCACGGTGATCTGCACACTGCCGCTGCGGTCGCGCAGGTCGATGAAGATGACGCCGCCGTGGTCCCGACTGCGGTCAACCCAGCCGCAGAGCTGGACCGCCTGGCCGGCGTGGTCGGCACGTAGATCGCCGCATCCGTGGCTGCGCATGGTGGGAACGGCAAGCAATCGGGGATTTTCCCATGGCGGGGGCTGGGGGGCTTGATGCGTCCTTGCGCTCACTCGCTTGAATGCACACCTATCCTTCGTAGAGGTTTATTCCCATCCCGGTGCAGCGCTTCAACGATGGGACCCTCGCCGGGCAGCTCGCCGTCGTCGGCCCTGGTTCCGCGCAGGCCCCATGAGTGTCATTCGCCCCCCATGGCCCCCGGCGTGATGCCCCTCATTTCCGTGATCACGCCAGTGCTGCCGGCCCATTCTGCCTGGCTCACCGACACCTGGCTCAGCCTGCGGCAGCAGGAAGCGGAGTCGGAGCACCCCTGGGACTGGGAGTGGCTGGTCCAGCGGGATGGTCCTGAACCCCTGCAGGAGCCCCTCCCGGACGACAGCAGGATTCGCCCGCAAGCCAACCCGGTGGCCTTTGGGCCGGCCATGGCCCGCACCCTGGCTTTGGCCCGGGCCCGCGGCTCCCTGGTGAAGGTGCTAGATGCCGATGATCAGCTGACGCCAGGTCAGTTGGCCCGGGAGGTGGCCCTATTCCGGAGCCATCCGGAGGTGGGCTGGCTTACCGCGGCCGCCCTTGACCTGTTACCCGATGGCCGCTGTGTCGCTCCGGGGTGGGAGGCGCCGGAGGGGGCGATCTTGATCGGCTGGGTGGCTGGCTGGTGGCGCCAACATGGCCGCCGGCTGCCGGTCCATCCAGCCAGCCTCTGTGTGCGCAGCGAGCTGCTGCGGGCCCTGGGGGGCTGGATGGCTTTGCCCGCCTCGGAGGACACCGGTCTGCTGCTGGCCCTCAATGCCGTGGCGGAGGGCTGGCACCTTGGACAGCCGGGTCTGCTCTATCGCAAGTGGCCGTCCCAGCTCACCGCTTCTTCCCTGCTGGAGTCCCACCACTCCCACCGCCATGACGCCTACGCCATCGTCGAGCAGCGGGCCGAAGCCCTCGGGGCCTGGGGCGGGCGCTGGCCGGCGGGGATGCGCTCGTCGAGATGAGGTTTGCTGCGAATCTCGCGCGTGATCTATTTATACAGTTCGTTGATCACCAATTCTGTTGCCTGCCCTACTACTCCTGCGGAGAATAACTCGTTTGTGTTGAGTCATCTCGTGTCAATTGGATATGGAGAATTATCGGTTTAACAGGTTGCCTATAGCGCTGCTGGCGGGGCCCCATTGGCGGTAGAGCTCTTCTAAACGGTACTTCTCCTTTACTGCCATTGTTTCTGGCATGGCTGGGCCATGGAACTTCTGCGGGATTGGATACCAAAATTGGCAGTCTCGGCAGTGGGTTCAGTGCTGATCAAGGAATGATGCTCTTGACCGGAAGGATGGCCAAGTGGTTGTTTCCATCGCCAGCTTGGCCGACCCGATCCGACATCGGGCCTTGCCGGTTCTAATATGACCTAGTGGCATAATCAGCCGAAGTTGCTATGCCAATCCCAATCGCGACGATCTTCGCCTGTCTTTTTCAGCGCGACCATCAGAGATTGCTGTTCAGTGGATTGGGCAAGCGTGCATACATAGGGAGATAGAAACTGTTCACGCCTTGAAGGCGAAACTCTGGATACAACTGATCGCAAAAGCTTCTGCCGCCTTGAAAGTGGTCTCGGCCGGTCAACAGATCCAAGCAGCTCATAGCAAGGATAGGTCAACAAATGGTTCACCATCATCCTTACAGCTGGGAAATTAACATCGTCGATAGCTAAAATTCCACCACTGCGAAGGAGGCGTCCTGCGTAGAAACAATCAACAAGAGCATGGTCAAAGGTGTGCCAGCCGTCAATAAATATGAAGTCGTAGGATCCAGGGTGACTTTCGGCTAGATCCGGAAGGGCAAACTCACTTTTTCTCTGGATTAATTCCCAAGAATGCAAGCCAGCTTCTTCTAAATGAAGCCAGCTTCTTCTAAATGACGGACCCCAATACCTTTCCACTGAGTATATTGAAATGGATCTATAATGGTATGCATGGCATCAGTGCGGCCTTTCGTCGCTAGACAGATGTGAAGGGACGAAAGCCCGTAAGCGCAGCCAACTTCCAGAGTCTTTGCAAGCCCTGAATCATTTGAGAGAATATCAAATAAAAAAGAACCTTCGCGTGGATCAATGCACGCATCAAGTTTAACGGAAAGACCGTCTTTGTCGAGTACAATGCCGGTCGTGTAAATTTGATTGATTAGATCTATCATGCTTTGACAATGATTGTTTGTTGATTTTATCGCATCCTAGGCGCTGAGTCAACCGTCTACGGTCGCCCAGCTTGTTAGCAAGTAATTCATAAGTTCCAATTCATACGGAGGGGATGGTCGTGGGCCCTCGTGGTCACGTATTTTACGGGGGTTAAAGATCGCAGCCAGTAGCCATTGATGGACTAAGCCCAGGCGCGGCGGGGGCGGGCGGCCAGTTCCAGGCAAATCAGCACTTTTCTTGTGCGGCAACGGCTCATCAGCAGAGCCCTTGCCATGTCATAAAGCACAGCTTGCGAACCAAAGAATTGCCAGCATAGCCCCAAAGCCTTGAGCGGCCTGCTCGCACTACGTCGTGAGGCTGATTCATCCTGCTGGGGGTGAATGAAGGGGCCCATGGGGATAATTTGGTTGGCGTAGGTTTAGAACTGATATCTTTTTTGCAGCGACCTTGAGCCATAACCGCAGGCGCCGCCATCGCCTCCAGCCGTTGCTGATCGCCCCATGGGTTCTGGCGGTCTTGGCGATGGCGCCAGAGCTGGTCAGCGCCGCTGCGGCGCCGGCTGGGGTCAAGACAGGTGCGGCAAAAGCCGGTGGGGTGAGGACCGTTTTTACCGGTGATGTGATCAACGGCAAGAAAGTGGTGAGTTCACTCAACATCGATGACCTGGAGGCCGGCCGCAAACACCTGCTGTATTTCCAGGGTGTGCAGATGGCCACAGGTCAGTATTGGTATGTCTCGGTGATCGTGGCTAAGGGGATCCGTCCCGGCAAGCGTTTCACCCTGACCAGTGGGGTCCATGGCGATGAGATGAGTTCGGTTCACACCGTCCAGACGATCATGGGGCGCCTCAAGCCGGCCGAAATGACAGGCACCGTGATGGCGGTTCTCGACATTGCCCGCCCGGCGGTGGAGAGCATGCAGCGGCGCTGGCCGAGCATGGGCCGGGGCCTGGAGTTGACCGACATGAACCGCGAGTGGCCGGGCAACGAACAGGGCCTCGGTGCCGCCAGGCGCCAGGCCGGTCTGGTGTTCAATCGACTGCTCAGGCCCAATACCGATTTGGCCATTGATTTCCATACGGGCACAACGGGCATCGACGCTGCCGCCTTTCACATCGGCGACATGGGCATCCCGGAGGTCAAGACCATGATGATGCTCTATCCCGTGCCGCTGATCTGGGACAATCCGGTCTATCCCAGTGTTCTGCACAATGCTTTCATCAAAGCTGGCATTCCCTGTTTCACCCCTGAGATTGGTCCAGCGCGGCGGCTGGATCTGGACATGATTCCCCTGTTCGTAGATGGAACACTGAATGTCTTCAAGCACTACGGCGTGATTCCTGGCCCCATTGGGCGCACCGCCGTTGACGCCAATGTATTGATCGGTAAGAATGTTTATACCGTGGTGAGTAGCCAGGGAGGTTTCATCGAATGGCTGGTCAAGATCACCGATAACGTAAGCGCCGGACAAAAGCTGGCCATTCAGCGCAATGCCTTCGGTGAGGTGCTGGCTGAATACACCAGTCCTGTCCAGGGCCGAATCTCTGCCCTGCGCAGCGACGCCACATCGGAGCCCGGTAATGTGCTGGTGTTCATTTTATCCACCTCAGCCCCAGCTTCCGGCGCAGTTACCTATGGGGAATAGGGGGTAAATTCAACCTCTGCCGCACTTGCATTGGCCCCCTTTCCAATGGGAACATTTGACGAGTGTTGCGTCTAGAAAAGAAAAAGGGCTGCAAAAAAAGCAAGCTGCGCCAGAACTGGACATCGCCGGAGGAGATCATGACCGCTTCGTTTCAGTTGGAGGCCGATGGAACCACGTCGTTGACCTCAGCAACTGTGCGGCAACCCATTCAGGGCTTCAGCCGATCCCATCACCACCAGCAACTCGCCCGCCTTGAGCACATGGGAGGCCGGCGGGTTAACGGTCAGCTGGTTCTCCGGGCCTACGGCCAGCACGGTGACGCCGTGGCTCTTGCGCAGGTTCAGGTCCCGCAGCGATCGGTCCACGAAGGCCGGCGGCACCCGGATTTCCTCGATGCTGTTGCGATCATCAAGCCGCAGCCGTTCCAGCAGGTTCGGACGCACCAGCTCCAGCCCAAGGCGATGGCCCTGCATTTTGGAGGGATAGACCACCCGATCGGCTCCCACCCGCTGCAGCATCTTCAGGTGCAGATCACTGGTGGCCCGGGCAATCACCTGCTTCACCTTGGTGCCATCGCTGTGCTTGACGATCAGGGTGGCGGTGATGCTCGCTTCGATCGGTTCAGAGATAGCGACCACCACCGTGTCGACTTCCAGGGCCCCGGCCTCGCGCAGGGCCTCCTCATCGGTGCAGTCCACCACCCTGGCCTCGATCGCCGGATCAATCATGCTCACGGCGTCAATGGCGCGCTGGTTGGCATCGATGGCCAACACCGAGGCGCCGTTCTGGGTCAGTTCATCGCAGACTGCCGATCCGAACCGTCCCACCCCGATCACCGCAAAGGTGCCTTGGACCTCCGCTGCCTTTGGCCCCCAGGGCCGCCAGGTGTTGCTTGCTGACATCGGTTCAGGTTTCAGAGGAAGAGGTCGGCGCGGGGGTAGCCGACCCTGGACTGGGGCCGGCTGCCGTAGAGAGCTGAGAGCAACAGCATGATGCCAACCCTGCCCACGAACATGCCCAGTATCAGCACCAACTGGCCCCAGCGGTTCAAGTTGGCGGTTACCCCGACATCGAGTCCGACGGTGCAGAAGGCCGACATGCAGGTGAATAGCTTCTCAAGGAAGCTGAAGGACTGGCCGCTCGGTGCCCCACCGGCCGTGGGGCCGATCCCGAGCAGCAGGGTCATCAGGACCACGAACAGTCCGGAGGCCAGGGTCACGCCCACGGCCTTGAGCACGATGTCGCCGGCAAGCTCGCGCTTATGGATGATCACCGACTTGCGGCCCTCCAGGGTGGAGCGGGTGGCCCCCATCAGCACGGCAAAGGTGGTGGTCTTGATCCCACCCCCGGTGCCGCCGGGGCTGGCACCGATGAACATCAGCACAATCATCAGCAGCAGGCCCGCATCCGACAGCGTCTCGATTGAGAGCGGCACCGTGTTGAAGCCGGCGGTGCGGGTGGTGATCGACTGAAACAGCGTCACCTGCAGTTTTTCCCAGAGGCTGAGGGAATGCACGACCCCATCGGGCGCGAACCTTTCGGTGAAAAGCAAGCCCAGGGCCCCCAGCACAATTAATAGCAAAGTGCTGCGCAGCACCAGGCGTGTGTGCAGACTGAGTTGACGCAGCGGTTGGCGGGCGGAGCGTTTGCGAAAGAGCTGCCAGAGTTCGTTGGTGACGCGCCAACCGATGCCGCCACTGACGATCAGGGCGCCAATGACGCCGTTGACGACGGGATTGGCCTTGTAGCCCACCAGGTTGTCACTCCAGAGACCGAAGCCGGCGTTGTTGTAGGCGCTGATGCAGTGAAACATCGCCGCCCAAAGTCTTTCGCCGTGGTTGCTGATGTCGGTGAACCCGAAGGTGTAGAGGATCAGGGTGCCCGCCCCCATGAAGCAAGCGGCGGCGACCAGGATCTGGTTGAAGGTGGGACCGATGCCGCCGACGCCGAACTCATCGAGGGCCCGGCCCTTGTCGAGGCGCAGACGCAAACCGGAGCGACCCTGCACGAAACCCTGCAAAAAGGTGGTGATCGCCATCAGGCCGAGGCCGCCGGTGATGATCAAACCGGCCAGGGTCACCTGCCCGAAGAAGGTGAGGTCTTTGCCCACGTCGATGATGGAAAGCCCCGTTACGGTCAGGGCCGAGGTCACCGTGAACAGGGCTTGCCAGAGCCCCACGTCGTCGGTGGAACAGAGGGGTGAGGCCAGCAGCAGGGTGCCGGTGGCAATCAGCAGGGCACCGGTGATCACCGTGAACTGCGGCACCGAGAGGCGATGGCGCCAGCGCTGCAGGCGTCCCCCCAGGGCTTCAAGCGATCTCGATGGAATCAATTTGGGGCCGTTGGTTCACGGGAAATGACTTCAGATCAAATAACCACCAGACACCTTAATATTGGTGCCGGTGATGTAGCTGCTCTCCGGATCCACCAGGAACAGCACCGCCCTGGCGATTTCGGCCTCGCTGCCGTAGCGGCCGGCGGGAATGCGCTCCAGGGGTGGTTTGCGCTCGGAGTTGTCGAGGGTGCCGGGGGAAACGCCGTTGACGGTGATGCCGTGGGGGGCCTCGGTGACGGCCAGGGTGCGGGTAAGCATCAGCACCCCGGTTTTGCCGATCTTGTAGGACGTGAGGGCCGGCACCGAGGTCTGACTGTCCGCATCCACATCAATCAGGCTGACGATGCGGCCGAAGCCCTGCTGGCGCATCAGCGGCAGCACTGCCCGACAGGCGTGATAGGTGATGTGCAGGGTTTGCTCCACCCCCGCGTGCCATTCGGCCACGCTGAGGTCGTGGAGGCGTTTCCAGACGATGCCGCAGGCGTTGTTGACCAGGATGTCCAGACGGCCGAAGTCCGTCGCCGCCTGGCTGAAGGCCGCCTCCGTGGCCTCGGCATCGCCCAGGTCGGCCTGCACCATCGCGGCTCTGCGGCCCACGGAGGTGATGTCTTGGACCACCTGCCGGGCTTCGTCCTGGCTGTGGTGGTAATGCACCAGCACATCGGCACCGGCGGCGGCTAGGGCCAAGGCAATGGAGCGACCGGTGCGGCGCCCGGCTCCGGTGACCAGGGCGACTCGCCCCAGCAGGGGTTGTTCGCAGGTCATCGGGTTTCGATCGTTTCGGCTTGGCGCAGTTGGTTGATCAGGTCCGGATGGTGAGTTCGGATGATATCGGGGCCGGCATAGAGCACGTTGGAGGCGAACAGGATGCGGGCCAGCCGCTCGGGTTTGCGGGCCGCATAGAGAAGAATCGGGCAGCCCAGCACCCGCAGCCGATCCAGGTTCCAGAGCACGCCGTTCTGCAGCTGCACCTTGGCGTAGTCATCGGTGGAAGGGTGAATGATGCCCAGGTTGGGGTCGATGATCACCTGCTCGACTCCGGCGGCCCGGGCCTGCTCAACCCGGGGACCGAGGTGATCCAAGAGTCCCTGCAACCGGTAGGGCACCGGATCGGCCTCGCGCATGCGGTAAGCGTCGCCGTAGGGCATGTAGGTGAGCATCAAGCTGGCATCGGCCCGGGCCACCGCCTCCAGGGCCTCCGCTGAAACGCTGCCGCCGGTGAAGTTGATGTCGGTGGCGCCTTCCTGCAGGGCGAAGCGCACCGTGTCCGAACTCCAGGTGTCCACCGACACCCGATAGCCCTCGGCCCGCAGGCGCCGCAGGGGGCCCACCAGGCGCCGTTGTTCTTCAGCGTCGTCGATCATCGCTGCGGTGGGGGTGATCGAGCGGGCCCCAAGATCGAGGATGGTGCAGCCTTCTTGGCTCAGCCAGGCGGCCCGCTCCAGCAGTTGGGCTTCGGAGCCCACCACCGAGTCGCTGACCATCGACTCCGGTGACAGGTTGATCACACCAAGAAGGGTGGCGGAGCTCTGGGGGGACATGGTGGTTGGGGTCGGGAGGGTGGGGAGGCGGATCAGGACGCCATGGGGTCAAGCGGTGCGGTCTTCGTTCACCGCCCTTTGCAGCCGTTCGAGGGCGTCGGGTTGGAGGCGGAGCACCTCATCCCAGGTGGGGGTCAGGGGATGGTGGCTGTTTTCCTGGACGAAGCGCTGACCCGCCTCGAACAGGCTGCTGGTGAAACAATCGACAGCCAGAGATTCGGCGCCCCGGTCGATTCTGAGTCCATTGATGGCGGCATCGGCAGCGTAGGAGTCCAGCAGGTCCAGCACGATCCGCTGGTAGGCACTCACGACCGTACGCACCAGTCCCAGGTCGAGCACCTGGCCCTGGGACGCCAGGCCGTTGAACAGGCTGAAGGCGATATCGCGGCCCATGCGGGCCAGGCCCCGGTCCGCCGCCCCCGTTTGCAGGGGCTGGTGTTTGTGGTCGTAGCGCTCGGCGATGGCCACCTGGCAGAGCTGGCGGGTGGAATGGTCCCGGAACACCTCGGTGAGAATGCCGATCTCCAGGCCCCAGTCCGAGGGCAGGTGCAGCCGGTGGGCTGCACCCATCGTCAGGGCGCATTCGCCGGCGAGGGGGTAGCGGAAGCTGTTGAGGAAATCCAGGTAGCGACTGGGGGGCAGGCAGCGCATCAGGGCCCGCAGCAGGGGTGTCACAAACAGCCGGCTGACCCTTCCATACAGCAAGCCTGCCTCGCTGATGCGGGGGTAATAGGCCTTGGCAAACACGAAGTTGGCCGTGGGGTGGACCACCGGATAGACGAGCCGCGCCAGGCTGCGGGGTTCAAAGGTCAACACATCGCAATCGTGTAGGGCCACCACCTGGCCGACGCCGGTGGCCTGGGCCAGCCCCAGACACAGCCAGATGTTGTGGCCCTTGCCCCGGTCGGCGGGGGCCAGCCGCTGGGCGGCAAGGTCGGCCACCAGGGACTGGACGCGGGGGCCGTCATTCCAGATCACATGGTGGGGCTGGGATAACCGGCTGAAGTAGCGAAGGGCTTGGCGGTAGCCCTCGTCATCGGCCTGATCCAGGCCGATGACGATCTCGGCCAGCCAGGGCAATTCCGCCAGGCCCCGCACGATCGGATCGAGGGCGGGGCCCTGCAGTTCGGAATACAGGCAGGGCAGCACCAGGGTGATCGGCCGCTCGCTGGCGTAGCGCGCTACCTCGGCCATCAGATCAGCGGCCGGACGGTGTCCCAGCTCATGCAGCGAGGTGACGATGCCGTTTTGGAAGAAATCGCTCATGCCGAGGCCCTTGGCTGGCCTGCCCCCAGGGCCGCCTCGACGGCCGCCAGCCAGGGTCCCGGTCCGCCCGCCTGCACCACGGTGCAGGGTCGGGTCAGGGGCAGCGGCGGCCGCTGCCCGGAGCTGAAGACCAGGGAGATGTCGGCGGCTTCCAGCAGGCCCCGGTCGTTGTCACTGTCGCCGCAGGCGAGCATTCCCCCGTGGGCGGCAGGCCCCGCCAACCAGCGCCGCACCTGGGCCAGGGCCGTCGCCTTATCGCAGGGGGGGCCGACATGGACGAATTGCCCCCCCGACACCGCCCTCAGCCCATGGGGCTCCAGGGCCTGGCGCAGGCCGGCCAGCTTTTCGTTGCTGTCGTCCCAGAGCAGGGGGAGGGAGGTCAGGCGCCGCATCGCCAGGGCGGCCAGCCTGGGATCGAGGCCGGTGAGGGTCCTGATGTAGTCCAGGGACAGCTCGTCGAACCGGCGGAAGCGGAATCCCCCCGAGTCCCTCAGCTCCGTGAGGATGCCGTCCAGCCTGGTGAGGTCTCCGTGGGCCGCGATGGCGCCATAGGCCCCTTGCACTTGCAGCGGCACCGCAGCGCCCTGGGCTAGCCCCTGGGCCAAGGGCCCCTGTCCCAGGGGCCAGCCGAGGCCGCCGCCGTTTTCAAAAATGAAGGGCTGGGGGGGCAGGCCGGCCTGCCTCTGCAGGTCCTCCATTTCGGCGAAGGTCTTGCTGGAGGCCAGCACGGTGGTCAATCCCCTCTGGCCCAAGCGGCGCAGGGCCTCGCCGGCTGCTGGAATGTGGGAGGGGTTCTCGATCAGGGTATGGTCCAGATCGGTGACAACCAGTTGAATCAGGGCCCCGGGCTCGCCAGCGTTTGACCCGTGAGTGTCAGTCACCGCTGCCCTTGCTCCGGGTCATGGCGATGGTGATCTGGCCGCCGAAACCAGGAATCGGCGGTGACAGCTTGACCAGCTCGGAGTGGATGCGGCGGACCTGGGCAAAGGCCAGCACCCGCTCCAGGATGGCGGTGTTGAGCCGCTCCAGGGTCTTGAAGCGGGCAGCGTCCATGACGGCCATCACCGCCGCCACCACTTCGGCGTAATTGAGGGTGTTTTCCAGCTGGTCGTTGGCGCCGGTGGTGGCCAGGTCCAGCCAGAGGGTGAGATTCACCTCAAACCATTGGCCCAGGACCTGTTCTTCGGCAAAGAACCCCGTGTAGCCGTAATGGCGAATGCCCGAAATACGGATCGAATCGAGCCCTGCGGCGCCGTTTCCTGAACCCTCCATAGCCGTTGACCGCCCGCGCCGGAGTGCTTTTAGTAGGTGTCATGCTACTTGGCGGCTCAGGGACGGCGGTAGAAGGGGCGCTTGACCACCACCGCCGGCTCCGCCTTGCCGCGAATTTCCACCGCCAGCTCGCTGCCCAGCTTGGCTGCGGCGGCGGGCACGTAGGCCAGGGCAATGGCCTCCCCCAGGGTGGGGGACCAGGTGCCGCTGGTGATTTCCCCCACCGGCTCCCCGTTCAGCAACACCGGATAGCCATGGCGGGCGATGGCGCGCCCCTGCAGCTTGAGGCCCACCAGGCGTTTCGGGACGCCGGCGGCGGTCTGGGCCTCCAGGGCACCGCGACCGATGAAGTCGGCCGGCATCTCCAGATGCACCAACCAACCCAGGCTGGCCTCCAGGGGGGTGGTGCTGGCATCCATATCGTTGCCATAGAGGTGCATGGCGGCCTCCAGGCGCAGGGTGTCCCGGGCGCCGAGGCCGCAGGGGGTGACGCCATCCGCCAGCAGGCGCTGCCACAGGGCCAGGCCCGCCTGCCGCGGTAACAGCAGTTCGAAGCCGTCTTCGCCGGTGTAACCGGTGCGGCCTGTGAAGACGGTTTGGCCATCGATGAACAGGTCCCGATGGCCGAAGCGGGGCAGGCCAGCGAGCGATTCGCCGCAGAGGGCCTCCAGGCGGCCGGCGGCCTCGGGGCCCTGGAGGGCCAGCAGCACCCCATCCCCCTTGCGGTCGCTGATGCGGAAGCCCTGGGGTTCGAGTTGGCTGCGAATCCAGGCGGTGTCCGCTTCGGCGCAGGCGGCGTTAATGACCAGCACCAGCTCATCGGTGTCGGCGCTGGTGGCATCGCCAGGGGCGTCGAGCCAGGGGCGGCGGCCCCGGTCGTAGACGATCAGGTCGTCCCGGATGCCACCGGCCTCGTTCAACAGCACCGAATAGCAGGCTTCGGCGGGACCGATCCGGAACAGGTCGGTGGGCACCAGGGCCTGCAGGGCGTCCTTGACGCCGTCGCCCTGGAGGGTGAGCACCCCCATGTGGGAGATGTCGAAGACACCGCAGTGCTGGCGCACCGCCTGGTGTTCCTGCACCAGGCCGCCGAACTGCACCGCCATCTCCCAGCCGGCGAAGGGCACCAGCCGACCTCCCGCCGCGCGGCTGGCCTCCCAGAGGGGAGTACGGCGCAGGCTGCCGTTGGGGGGCGAAGGCAAGTCGGCCATGGGGCGCCGCGGGGGTAGTTGGGCGGGATCCTATGGACCCCGGCGCACCTTGGACGGCTCCCGGGGACTTTCAGACGGCAGAGATTCCGGTAATGAATGCGCAGGAAGTCCCCAAAACGGAAGAAAATCTTTGATTCGGCTTTCTGGGCTATGGGCGAGGAGGGAACGTGATTAGTGTCTTTCATCTATTTCTTTGAGTCTTGATGGTCCATCGCCCCAGTTGCCGTAGCTGCCGCCATTGCGCTCCCCCCAAGGGATCGGACACGGGTTGGTGTCATCTGCGTCAACTCGCCATTCATCCAGAATTGGTGGGCGATCTCTGGTGTCACCACTGGACCTCCCGTCCGCCCCGTCTACCGGTGCTCTCGGGGGGATCGGCGAACGGCCATGGCGACCATGGGGTGGTGACTCAGCAATTGTGCCTTGTTTCGATGCCGCCGCAGAGCTGATGCATTGCCTGAATGGCGCAAAAAGTAGCTGATGCATTGCCTGAATGGCGCAAAAAGTATCGTCTGAGCTTTGCACGGGCCCGGTCGTTCGTGATAATGCATCTAAAGTTTTTGATCCATTCCCCAGGAGGTTCCCCGCATTGGTCGTATTCCCGCCAACCAGGAGTCCTACCCCAATTGAGCTCATGGTTTCGCAGCTCGACTGCGAAACCATCGCCCTTCCCACCGGCGCCACCATTTATCAACGGGGGGCCGCCGCCAAGGCCATTTATGGCTTACGACGGGGCATTGTCGAGCTGGTCGATTCCGACGGCGAGAAAATCTGCTTCCGTCCCGGCGAAATCTTTTGTTATCAGGACATCGTCTGGCACAACGGCGGCCACCGCAGTGATGCCCATGCCCTCACCCCCGTCGAGGTGATACGCCTGGATCGGCTCCGCTTCATGAACCTGCTCCACAACCATCCCACCCTGGCCCTGCTGCTGATCGGCCAGCAGCACGACCGCCTGCGGGAGCAGCGCACCAGCGGTACCTGCTGTTACTGAAGGCTGGCCATCGCTGGAGCTTCGACGGGGTGGGCCTGGCCCAGCAGTAGCAGCAGGCTGCGGGTCACCTTGGCGGCAAGCACGGCGCTGACGCCACTGCTGTCCAGCTGGGGGGCCAGTTCCACCACATCGGCGGCCACCAGATTGTGATGCCGGAGTTCGTCCACCAGCAGGGCGAAGTCGGGCCAGAAGAAGCCGCCGGGTTCGGGGGTGCCGGTGCCCGGCAGCACCGCTGGATCAAACCAGTCCAGGTCGACGGTGAGATAGATCGGGCGGCCCCGCAGCGGCGCCAGGTTGGCGGCCAGGACTTCAAGGCTCACCAGCCGGCCGGTTGATCGCAATTCGGCAAATTCCTGGCGGGTGCCGCTGCGAATGGCGATCTGGCGCAGGTCGCCGCTGGGCAGCACTTCCAGGCAGCGCCGCATGGCGCAGGCGTGGCTATGGCGGCTCCCCAGCCAGGTTTGGCGCAGGTCGGCATGGGCATCCAGTTGCACCAGGACCAGGTTCGGGTGGCGAGCCGCTACGGCCGCCCCGGCGCCGCTGCGGATGGAGTGTTCTCCGCCCAGCATCAGCGGCGCCAGGCCCAGGTCCAGCACCTGGTCCGTGGCGGCCCGTACCGCCCGGATCACCGGCTCGGGGTCGCCGAAGGGGATCGCCACCGCCCCGAGGTCGGCGAAGGCCAACTCCTCCAGGT
>CAMCQR010000016.1 GCA_945877115.1 Synechococcus sp. UW140
CACTTCGCTGATCCCATCACCTGGGGTTGGCAAGACATCGCCCAGCGGGTCGTCATCACAGGCGCCACCGACAACGCTGATGTCCTCGGCTGCGATGACATCCCCGCCCGCGTCGATGGCCTCGCTGGCAATGATCAACTCCGGGGTGGTGACTTCAACGATTCCCTTGCCGGCAACCTCGGCAACGACCTCCTCTTCAGCCGCGGCGGTAACGACAGCCTCGCCGGCGGCGACGGCAACGACACCCTTGATGCCGGTACTGGCCATGACATCCTCAGTGGCGGCGATGGCAACGATCTCCTCCTCGCCGGCAATGGCAATGACACCCTCTGGGGCGGTTCAGGCAATGACACCCTCGATGGCAGCTCTGGCCGAGACACCTATCTCTTTGGCCGCGGCTTTGGCCATGACACAATCACCGATTGCGACTTTGATAACAGCTTCGATCAGGTTCACTTCCTCGATCTTGAAGCCACCGATCTCCTCTCCCTCCAACGCCTACAGAACAATCTGATCTTCTCCTTTGCCAGCGGTGATCAACTCACCCTGGATCGCTTCTTTGAGACCTTCTGGGTACCCAGCTGGAGCGGCACCCCCTACGCCATCGAATCCTTCGTCTTCGCTGATCAAACCACTTGGGACTGGAAAGAGATCAATCAAAAAATTGATTCCAACCACAGCCATTCACAGCCCATGGCTGTGAATTCTGTCCAAACGAACCAGGGAATTCAAGGACAGGACGAATGGGATCCCATCACTGGATTCCCTTCATCATCAGCAAAAAATAAAGGCTCGGGGGAAATCAACTCCGCCATGGCAACCCTTAGGGATAGGACATGGAATCAGCAGCAAAATTTGGAATCTCAATGGGGATTACCCATCCATGGCATGCAGGTATGGGAGGAATTCGCCGAAGGCTCCGAGTTATTGGGGATCAAGATTCACTGGGATGGGATTAGCGCAGCCACATCAACGCTCGGCAAGCTAGGACCTATCTAACCCTAAATCAATGGTGCTCTTTTTCATTAAGCAACTCAGGGGGCTTTTGAATCACCAAGATTTTATCGACTCGTTTCCCATCCATGTCAACCACTTCAATGCGTAAATTATTCCATTCGAAATGTTCGCCGGCATGGGGAATTCTTCCCAAACGATGCATTACAAAGCCGCCAAGGGTCTGAAACGTTCCTGAAGATTCGTCGGGTAAGGAGGATATCTCCACCAAATCCTTAAATTCAGAGAGGTCCAGACCACCATCAAGCAGCCAGGAGCCATCGTCACGCTCCACAACCATCGGATCTTCCCGATCTTCGACCGAGGGAAGATCACCCACAATCGCCTCCATCAGATCATTGAGGGTTACCAAACCCTCAATGCCACCGAATTCATCCGTAACCAAGGCAATATGAACACCCGTCTGCTTAAACTGCTCAATGACATTAAGGGCTCTCATACCAGCCGTCACATAAAGAGGAGGCTGCAGCATCGATTCAATATCAAGGGGTTCGCCATTGACATAGGCAGCCAGCAGACTTCTCACCCTGACAATGCCAACACAGTCATCCAAACTACCCTTACCGACAGGGAATCGACTGTGGGTGCTGGCTAAAATCTCATCCAAATTGTCCTGGACAGGTTCTTCACTATCAATCCAGCTGATATCGGTCCTGGGGGTCATCACAGCCTTGACCGAACGATCGCCAAGGCGCAGAACCCTTTGCACCATTTCATGCTCGGCCTCCTCAAAAACCCCCGTCTCTGCCCCCTGACGCAACATCGCTTTAATCTCTTCCTCCGTGATTCCCGGTTCCTGAGAATCCTTGATTCCCATGATCTTGATCAACCAATCCGTTGACAGGCCGAGGATATAAACAAATGGCGCCGTCAGGCCCGAAAGCCAACGCATCGGCCGGGCCACAAAGCGGGCTATTTGCTCAGGCTCGTTGAGGGCAATCCGCTTGGGGACCAGTTCGCCAATCACCAACGAAAGATAGGTGATCAGGGAAACAACCAAGGCAACACTTAAACCCTCAGCATAGGGATTGAGGAGGGGAATATCACTTAATATCGGTCGCAGTCTTTGGGCGATCGTTGCACCACCAACCGCGCCACTCAAAATGCCGATCAGGGTGATGCCGATCTGGACAGTGGAAAGAAATTCATTGGGTGAATTGGCGAGACGTAAAGCCGCTCTAGCTCCTCGATCGCCACGGTCAGCTTGCTGCTCTAACCTCACCTTTCGGGCAGAAACTACGGCGATTTCCGAACCCGAAAAAACCCCATTAGCTAAAATCAGAACCAGAATTAAAAGGATCTCGAAAATAATCGAGGCCACTAGCAAGAATTGGAATACTCAGGAATTCTAGCATAAACCCTATCTTGACCGGCCGATCAAAGCTTGTTACCCATCAATTCCATGCTAATTGCAAAGCATTAAACATGGCTCTCCGCCTTATCTCATGAAGGATTTCTGCCAAAACCTTGACCGTCAACACGACCTGCCCAAACTCAGGTGCCAGATCCAAAGGCTTTTCAAGCCCCTTTCTAAATCCCTGAACCCACACCATAACGACCGTCTCCCGCCCAAACCCAGCCACGACAAGGCCAATTGCAGCCATTAGGGCTGGTCAGCCGCAGGCGGCTGCCTAGGATCTCACCATTACTGTGCAAAACCCGGACCCCGCATGACCGACGTTCCCGCCGCGCGGATCCGCAACTTCTCTATAATCGCCCACATTGACCATGGCAAATCCACCCTGGCCGACCGACTCCTGCAGGAGACGGGCACGGTGGCGGCCCGTGATATGCAAGAACAATTCCTGGACAATATGGAATTGGAACGGGAGCGCGGAATTACAATCAAACTGCAAGCGGCCCGCATGGAATATACGGCTAAAGATGGACAAATCTATATTTTAAATTTGATTGACACACCAGGCCATGTGGATTTCTCCTACGAAGTGAGCCGCAGCCTGCAAGCCTGTGAAGGGGCTCTCCTGGTTGTGGATGCCAGTCAGGGCGTTGAGGCCCAGACCTTGGCCAATGTTTATCTGGCTTTGGAAAACGATCTGGAAATCATTCCAGTTCTCAACAAAATCGACTTACCCGGGGCTGACCCCGAGCGAATCGCTGAGGAAATTGAATCCATCATCGGTCTGGACACCAGTAACGCCATCGCCTGTTCCGCCAAAACCGGCCTCGGTATCCCTGAAATCCTGCAGGCGGTCGTGGATCGGATCCCCCCACCCGCCGATCGGCTCGCAGAACCATTAAGGGCGCTGATTTTTGATTCCTATTATGATGCCTATAGGGGTGTCATTGTGTATTTCAGGGTGATCAGTGGCTCGATCTCCCGTAAAGACAAGGTTTTATTGATGGCCAGTGGCAAAACCTATGAACTGGATGAAGTCGGTGTCATGGCACCAGATCAACGGCAGGTGGACTCCCTCCACGCTGGTGAAGTGGGCTACCTTGCTGCTTCGATTAAGGCAGTAACCGATGCCCGGGTCGGCGACACCATCACCTTATTTAATAACCCTGCCAGCGAACCCCTACCTGGCTATACCGAAGCCAAACCCATGGTCTTCTGTGGGCTCTTCCCCATCGATGCCGACCAATATCCGGATTTGCGTGAGGCCCTGGATAAGTTAAAACTCTCTGATGCGGCTCTGAAATACGAACCGGAAACCAGCAGCGCCATGGGATTTGGCTTCCGCTGCGGTTTTCTGGGGCTATTACACATGGAAATCGTGCAAGAACGGCTAGAGCGTGAATACAACCTCGAACTGATTGTCACAGCGCCTTCGGTAATTTACAGGGTCAATATGCTCGATGGAACCAGCTTATCAATAGACAATCCAGCCACACTACCCGATCCTCAAAAGCGAGAGTCAATTGAAGAGCCTTATGTCAAGCTTGAAATATATACGCCAAATATTTACAATGGAGCCCTGATGGAACTCTGTCAAGAGCGGCGTGGGGAATTTATTGATATGAAATACATTACGACGGATCGCGTCACGCTTCAGTACGAGCTGCCCTTGGCTGAAGTGGTAACAGATTTCTTTGATCAGATGAAAAGTCGAACCAAGGGATACGCTTCAATGGAATATCAACTCATCGGCTATCGCAAAAATGAGTTAGCGCGTCTCGATGTGTTAATCAACAACGAACGTGCCGATCCCCTAACCTCGATAGTCCATCGGGATAAGGCCTATAACGTCGGCAAAGGACTGGTGGAGAAGCTCAAAGAACTGATACCGCGTCAACAATTTAAGATCCCTATCCAAGCCGCCATTGGTAGCCGTGTGATTGCCAGTGAAAGCATTAGTGCCATACGCAAAGATGTACTGGCAAAATGCTATGGAGGCGACATCTCCCGTAAGAAAAAATTACTGCAAAAGCAAGCGAAAGGCAAAAAACGAATGAAAGCCATGGGCAAAGTGGAAGTTCCCCAAGAAGCCTTCATGGCCGTTCTTAAGCTTAATCAGTAGCAATGCATCCAGGGGAATTCTCCAAAAAACCCATTCCGCCTCGTCCTGGCTGCCGTAGCCAATACAATAAAAGCCTTGGCAGCAAAAGCCTTGGCAGCCTAATCGCAAGGTCCTTTGTCCGTTCTCGGGAACCCTTGAGAGCTCAACGAATTCAAGGATTTGAACCCCGTCCTTGCTCGGCCTGCCCGCGGCCGAACCCTCGTTTCAAAACCAATCCCAATTCGATCCCACTCTTCTGGACGATTAATACCGCCGGATGCCGAAGCTGGCTTCCTGCTTCCCCTAACGGTCGTGGCCTCCATGGGGCTGTTGCTCTCCAGCCTTTCGCTCCAGGCGACGTCCCTGCAAAGCCAACTTCGCTTTCGATCCCAGCTTCAGGCCCGCTCCGATCAGGATCAACTGAGCCAGGCAGCCCAGAGGTTGGTGGGCGAGATCAATCTTCACCATCCCTGCCTGCTGCACCTGCCTTCACAAAATTGGACCCGGGAGGGGATCGATTGCATTGATCTCAACCGAGCCACCTGGCTGATCCAAGGGGGCAATGGATCCCCCGCCGATGTCCGTACCCTCGCTTGGCAGCCTGATGCCAATGGTCAGAAGGTCATGCTGCTGCTGGCACTGCCCAAGGCCCCAGGGGGCACAGCCTCAGGGAGCACAGCCCCAGGGGGCACTGGCCGGCGCGGCTTATTCGCGATTGGACTCGGCGGTGATCCCGTCCGGGCTTTGTCCATTGCAGAGCAGGGCCTGCTGGGGGCCGAATCATGACGATGGCAGAAGTGACACTTGCCGCCGTGATCCTGATGGGCTCGGCTTCGGCCTCGGCGCAAATCTGGGCCAGTTCAATGGCGGGGATCCACAATGCCCAACAACGGCAGCTGGCTTTGAACCGGATCGATGGCGAGCTGATCCTGCTCCAGAACCACTGGCAACAGCTGGCCCAGCTCGGACCCCTAGCCCAATCCTGTCGCACCGCCAGTGAACAACTCTTGGACAATCTCCAGGAGACCCCACTGGCTTCTGGCGTGGATCGCCAGCTGACCCTATTAACAGAAGAGGAGGGCCTGATGGTGTCGCTTCAAGATCGCGACGAACCCCAGGCCCGCCGCGACCAACTGGTCAAACCGGCGGCCCTGCACCTCTGTGAGGAAGCTTGAGCATGGGCAAAGCAGCACAACCCCACTCCACCGGGTTCACCCTGGTAGAGCTACTCGTGACTCTTTCTGTGCTGATGCTGCTGGCCGGCCTGGCCATGGCCTACGGCAGCGCCGGTCTGGCCAGGTTTCGTGTGGAAACGGCCAGCCGCCGCGTCCTCCTGGGCCTGGAAGCAGGCCGTACTGCGGCGCTGCAAAGTGGCCAACCCTGCAGCCTCCATCTGGGCGAAAAGGGTTGGGAGGCCCCAGCCTCCAGCTCCCTGGCCGCCTGTGCCGGGGTCAACGTGCCGCTGGTTGAGGGCATCGAATCTTCGGTAGTCGAACTGGAGCACAACATGCCTGCAACCGTTCGCTTCACCAGCAATGGCCTAATTCTTGATGGGGGAACCGTGGTCCTGCGCTCGGATGGCACCGAACTGGAACGCTGTGTGGTCGTGTCCCTGCCCCTGGGGGTGACACGGGTCGGGCGCATGGCGTCCGGATCCTGCCAAAGGGATACGAGTCTTTAAGGGAAAACCGATGCAACAAAGTGACCCGATGGAGTCCAGCACCAAGGGCTTCAGCCTGGTGGAACTGCTGCTGGCACTCGGCTTAGCCCTGATGATCTGCGGGGGAGTCGCGAAGATGCAGGTGTACCTTCAACGCAGCGCCGATCTGGCCATGCGGGTGATGCGCGAGCGACGCTTCCAGGACAGGGCTCTGGAACTGATTCGCTCGGATGTGCTGCGGTCCCAAGCCATCGCTCTCGATGGCGCCGCATCGGGTCCCTGCGGACTGGGTGGGAGGCGATCGGTGCTGGCCTTGAAAACAGAGGTCGGAACCATCGTCTACAGCCAGGGAAGCGCCCCGAGTTCCATTTGGCGTGGAGAGGTTCTGATGCGCTGCGGTCCAGCCTTTTCGCTGTCTGGGGAGCCTAGTGTGGGTCAATTCCAGAATCGCGTCGTGCTAGATGGACTGCAAACCGAGGGGTTTACCGCCCAAAGCCTTGATGGAATCAGGTTGAAATTGCGTCTAAGACAAAACTTTATGGGCCCAAGTGGCCCCCAGCTCATTGAGAATGAGATTCTCACAACCATGCGCTAATTCGAGCATAATGAGCTATAGTTAGGTCTTTAGACCGATGTCTAGGCCTCTGGGAACCTGTTTGGGGCTATGATGATCGTTAAGGGAATAGGAAGATGTCGTGAGCCTGACCAGGCCAAGCTTGTTTGCCCGAAAACGGAGGCCGCAGGCAACCGTCTCAGTTCAGTCTGGCTTTGTGCTGATCTTTGTTCTGCTCGCAGGCTTGATCCTGATCATGACGGCCGTAAGCCTGGTGTCTCGGGCCACAAGCGGCGCCACTACCACGATCGGTGAATCAAGAACCCAAGCAGCCCGGATGGCCGCGGAGACTGGATTTAATACCATTATGGCTAGAATAAACAAAGAAGATATTGACACTTTCAGTACATTTATAGACTCAGAAAATAAGATACTGTGCGCACCGACTACGAGCTATACGATCGTTAACTTCAGTTTCAATCCGGATTTGATCCCAAACTGCGATCCAACCAACGACATTGGCATAGATATCAATATATCAATTCGTGGCAAATTAATAGCGGGATCTAATGATTATTTCCAAGACATTACCCGCACCCTAAGAGTGTGCAAGCCAATCGCCAATCCAACTCAAGTCAGGGTAAGATCTTTCAGCTAAAATCCATGAAATTAATATATCATAAAAAACAAGTCATCAAAGTTGCTCCATCGCACATTGTAAGAACGTATCAAAAAAATAAAGTATTCAAGCTTGCGGCAAGCCAACATAAAAACCTTGGCTCTTCAATGATTGAACTACTGATTGCCACAGTTGTGGCCCTTTTTGCAGCCAGTGCGGCGGCCCAAATAATCAATAATCTCAACAATAGCAGCCTTAATCGTCGAGCTGGATCCGCAAGCGCCATTGATGTCGCCACCAACAATGATTTACAGTGGTTTCAGCAGTACGCTCAGTATTGGCGCCTACTTAAAGGTCCCTATCTTAGTCTTCCAATCGAGGTCACAAAGACTGACGTTGCATATACTAAAATACAAAATTCTAACGAATCCAAAGTATATGACCCCGATGATCCATCCGAATGTGTTGGCAACAACATGGCTATTTCCTTCCTTCAAGATGCCGCCAATTCCTCAACATATATCTCTCCAATCAATAATCCACCTAACCCCATTAGCTCCAACGGATCATCCCAAATTATTACCCTTCCCAACGTGGCATCCATTTACGTACTGACTAGACAAATACAACCTGGCGCAGTAACAGGCACCCTAATGATAACCTATACATTAACAAGGTCTGGGGTAATACAATTCAGGAAGAATTCTTCTGTGTTTCTACCAGCATCAGGTTGGTGCCCATGATTCTAAACACGATTAGCAACTCTGCCCATGCCAGTCGGTCCAAGACGGGTTTCACAGTGGTTGAACTTCTAGTTGCAGTTTCAATTTTGGGGATATTGGGCTCCCTTGCCTTTCGATCGATGCTCGGATTTACCGAACAACGCCGTCTTCGCAATGCCGCCTTGGAAGTGATCGGCATGATCCAGGAAAAACGCGCCTTGGTGATGGCCCAACGACTCACCGTACCCGCAGCCTGCATGTCACTTGACCCAGCCGATACCTCCAGCCCAATCCGTCCAGACAAGGGCATGACCTCCGGAGTCACTGGCTTAGAGGTCATAACCGAAGCCGGTGGCACCCCCGATCCCCTTTGCTTCACACCCGAGGGGTTGGTACTGACCCCCCGAACCCTTGTGCTCAGATCACCAGCGGTTGTCGACCAAGGCGATTGGTGTGTCGTCGTGAAACCCCTATTGGCCCAACCCCATCTCGATTGGAGGCCCAGTGGCCAAAGCGGTTGTCGCTTTGATGCTGGAGGAGGTTCCCTCTGATGACGGGGCAAGGGGTGATGGGACCCAGGATTCGGCGTCAACCAAGGCCATGGCGACGAACAAGCCATTGGCATAGGCAGGCGATCGACCGGCGCAATGGCTTCAGCTTGGTGGAGCTCATCATCGTCGCCGGGATGACAGCGGTCGTTCTGGCTGGTCTTGGCGCCCTCATCTTGGTTTCGGATGTGAAAGTAGGGCGCCGCATCAATTCGATTCAGGAAGCCCAGGAACAGTGGGGTCGGGCGGTCATCTTTATGAGAAATGAAGTGGCCGAAGCCGCCACCCTCGAAACGGCCCTGTCATCCGCTGATTATCCCTGTAACGGCGACCTACCCAATCCCGTCCTCGTAGTCAAGGGGCCCAATGCGGCTTGGACCATCATTTATGGCGTACGCAACAGGGCTGTGGGTGAAGAAGGGCTCTATCGCGGCCCCAAACTTTTGGTACGTTGTGGACCCCAACCCTTGGAAAATAGCGTATCACCACCCCATGCCACTTATGGCCACCTTGACCCGACCAAGGTGAACCTGCTGCCCCAATCCCTGACCGTGCTCCTAGACCGCCTACCCGCCAACACCCCCCTGCAGGTGCAGTTGCTGGGGGATCCGGCCAACGGTCCGGTCCAGGACGCCCAGCTCACCATCACAATGCAGGCTGGCACCGACAGCACCTTCGGCGGGGACCAACCCTTCCGTGTGCATGTCCAACGCAATCCCTGACATTAACCTTGGACATTGACGTTGTCGCGATAGGCGCCTTGGCCCCTGATTCCCCCCCCAGCGAAACTCAGATCGTTCTCAGGGCCACCGAACTGGTCACCCAAGGCGATCTCGATCAAGCCGAACAGCTGCTGCGCCAATTGGTGAATTCAGGCTGCTCCCTGCCCATGGCCTGGATGAACCTGGCGGTGCTCGTTGGGGATCGGGGCGATAAGGAGGAGCGCCTACGACTGCTCCATCACGCCCAGGAGTTGGATCCCAATAATGCCCAGGTGCTGCTCAACCTGGCAACCGCCTATCTGGACAACAGTGATTCCGACGGCGCCGAAGCGCTACTCCGCCAGGTGCTCAGCCTAGATGCCGATCTGGTGGAAGCCCACCACGCCCTGGCGGTGGTGCTGACCAAAGCTGGACGCCCTCAAGAGGCCAGGCTGGCCTTGGCCACCGCCCTGCAACTCGATCCACAACATTGGCAGAGCCTGGATAAACTCACGGACCTAAAATCGGAAGAAGATTTGAGAATTGCCGAAGCTGGCTATCGCCGGCTGATCACAGCCGAGCCCGACAGTGGATTTCTGCACCGCAAACTTGGGGTCAACCTAGGGCACCAAAATCGTACGCAAGAGGCCATCGAGAGTTATCGCATTGCCCTGAATCTCGATACGGCCGATGCAGGATCCTTGATCGGCCTGGGCCTGATGCTGCTTAATCAAGGCCAAGCGGATGAATCCCTGGTTCTCTTTTTGCAGGCGTTGGCTCTTGACCCCGACAATGCCGATGCCCTGGCCTGTAATGGATTAGCGCTTCACACCCTGGGGGATCAAGGCCAGGCCATCGAAATGCTCGATCGCGCCTTGGTGGCCATGCCGGAACGGGTTGATATTTTAACAGTCAAAGGACAAAGCCACGAGGAAATCGGCCAATTAGACCAAGCTTTGGCGAGCTATGAGAAAGCCTATCAGCTTGACCCAAAAGATGTCGGTATTCGATATAATTTAGCCAGTACCTTAAGGCTGCGTGGTGATCTTGACAAAGCACGCATCGCCTTTGATGAGCTTCTCTTGGAAAAACCCCTAGATCTGACCCTCTTCAGCGCCCAGATGTTTTTGTATTCGGTGGCTTCTGAGCGATGGGCTGCGGCGGCCCTGGCGCTGGGCCAACGATTCTGGCCCGAGTGGACCCAGGTGTTCGCCCCCGAGATGGACCCAGCGAGCAATATCAGCTCGTTTCTGGATCCAGCCCCGCGCACCATCGGCACCCTGGTGGACAGCGCCGATCCCTGTCGCCTTGGCAAGGTGCGCATTGGCGTGCTCAGCGGCGATCTGGGCGGTCACGTGGTGGGTGGTTTCCTGTCTGCCTTTCTGGAGCACTACGACCACGACAGATTGCATGTCGAACTGCTGTCGATGCGGCGTCGCTACGAATCGCGCAGTGAGGAGTTGCTGGCCCTGGCCGATGGCGCCTTATCCCTTGAAGGGATATCCGATCCCGAGGCCCGCGAGCTGCTGCGAAGTCGGAATTACGATCTGATCTTAGAAACCTCAGGATATACCCGACACGGTGGCATCAGGCTGCTGGCCCAACGTTGCGCGCCGGTTCAATGTCATTACATCGGTTATCACGCCACCACCGCCCTTCCCGAGATGGATTATTTTCTCGGTGATGCAGAAACGGCCGATCTGGCCTTTCAGGATCAATTCAGCGAACAGCTTTGGCAGCTACCCAGACCCTGGCTGGCCTACCCCAAGCATCAGGTCTTTCCGCAGGCCGAGCAGCTAGCGGCCACCGACATGCCCGTGCTGGGGGCCTTCAGTCAAGTGGGAAAGATTCGGGAAGAAACCCTCAGCTTCTGGGGAGCCGCCCTTAAAAAAGTCCCGGACAGCCTGCTGGTGATCAAGGACCGATGCACCCTGGATCTCCAAGTTTGTGTGCGCATCGCCGACGTGCTGGCCAAGGACCACGACATCGATCGGCAGCGACTGCGGTTTTTGCCGATGCTGGGGGAATGGAACGACCATGTGGATTGTTACAACATTCTTGACGTGGCCCTGGACACGACCCCCTGGAGCAGTGCCACCACCGGTTTTGAAGCCCTGGCCATGGGGGCACCCTTGGTGGCAATCAAGGGAGGCTGCACGGCAGCTCGCATGAGCACCTCCCTGGTCCAGGGCGTGGGTCGGCCGGAATGGGTGGCTCAGACCCCGGCGGAGTTTGCCTCGATCGTGGCCGACCTCTGTGCCGATCTGCCGGCTCTGCGGGCCGGCAAGCGAGAACGGCAACGGCAAGCCCAGAACAGTCTGTTGTTTGACGGCATGGATCTGGCCCACCACCTGCAGGAGGCCCTGATCGCGATGGCTAGCAAAGGGAAACGGCCCTGAAGCCCAGCCTCAGACGCGGGGTCCGCCGATCGTGCAAGTCAATTCTCCCCTGGTTGACACCGAAATCGTGACAGCCACCCCGCCCCAGTTGGTCACTTGGAGGCAACGCAGGCCTCTGTTCACTGGACCATAATCACCCCAGGAGCCCTCATAGCGGGAAATACTGGTGAGATTGCAGGCTCGGCCGACCGCGCTTTCCGGCGCGGCACCAACCCCACCGGAGAGCACCCAGGTGGCACATTCCTTAGCCAGGCCGAGCTCCTGACCAATGACGGCCCCGGCCCGTACGGCGGCCCTGGCCCGAAAATATTGGGGCAGAGAGAGGGCTGAAAGCAGACCGACGATGGCCACAACGATCAGTAGTTCCATGAGGCTGTAGCCGCTGGAGCCAACACGGACTCTCTTCAGACTGCCAAGCAATTCCAATTGAAGTTTGGTCTGCATTCAGAAGAAAACCAGAAAACAAGCATGGATTTATGGCTTCCATGGTAATGGATCCTGTCAATGGGACAGGTCCGCCCTTTCCGGCTTGGGAAAAATTATCGCTTTAGCAAAAGGAGCTTGTAAAAAAAGAGGGGGCTTAAGGCCCCCTGCTTCTTTGTTGTCAGTTGGACATACACCTATCGTGCCATGGATAGGTTGTTGACAACTAAGGAATCAAGCAACGGTACAGAGGAGACCACCGAACGAACTGACGTTGATGGTGGCTGATCTTCCAGAGCCAGCAGTGATTTGAAGACATTTCAGGCCACTGACAAGCTGATCGAAAGTGGTCCAGGTAGCAATGTAGTTACCACCCGTGCTGGCATTGCACAAGGTGCTAGGAGCCACGCCCACACCACCAGAGGCGACGAAGGTGGCACATTCCTTAGCTAGACCAATCTGCTCACCGATGGAGGCACCGGCGGCGGCGGCGGCCCGGGCAGCCAGATAACGGGGCAGAGCGATGGCGGAGAGGATGCCGACCACAGCCACGACGATCATGAGTTCCACCAAGGTGAAGCCCTTGGCGACCAGGGAGCCCTGCCTGCGCTTGCCAATGCTGCGAAGCAGCTCAATTTGCAGACGACTTTTGATGTGAGTTGAGTTCATGGAAAAAGCCCTTGAAGGTCTGTTGACTTAACCATGATTACCACAGCCCGCATTCTTCGGGCAACAACGGGATTGTGGTAACAACTCTAAAAATAACGGGAACAAATTCTTTATAATACCAGGTAAATTAAATTTTTTGAGTTCGGCAGTGGACAGAACCGAAAATTGGTCTACCCACAAATGGGTAGCTTTGATCATATCAATGGCCAGGCTTGGGGTTTGGGCAGCCTACAACTCACCAGAACATGGGGGAAAATTAAACTGGTTAACGGCAATGTGCGCTGTTGACAGTCTCGTACCAAGGTTCGGGAAACCGATGGTATTGGCCTCAAAAAAACTCAAACCTGTCCCAAAACCGTTCGACTTCGACGCCCGCAAACAATCTCCCCCAACCTTCTGCTCCCCAATCACTGGAATCAGGAAAATCCTCAAACCAAGGCCCCGCTTTAGCCGCGGCTGCCAGGCCTGGCGAGAGGCGTAGCAACAACCGCTCGCCCTAGGTTCAGCAGACCTGGTCGTTGACCCATGTCGAGGCCCGCCTCCGTTTCCCAGGGAATCAGTGCGCAGGCTGCTGCGCCGCCATCCAGCCTTTCGGCCCGCATGACCCGCTGGGGTGTGGTCATCGTGCTGATCTATGCCCTGGTGGCCCTGCTTGTACCCCTGCTGATTCACCTCGGCTGGCTCGACGATCCCAATGCCGGCCTCGACAACCCCATCTATGCCCCGCCCAGCCTTAGCCACTGGTGCGGCACCGATCGCCTGGGGAGGGACGTCTGCACCCGCACCCTGGCCGGCAGCGGGGTGGCCCTGCAGGTGGTGGTGGTGGCCCTGTTGGTGGCCCTATTGATCGGTGTTCCCCTCGGCATGGCCAGTGGCTACCTGGGCGGCGCCGTCGACCGGGTCCTGGTGCTGTTGATGGACACCCTCTACACCCTGCCGGTGTTGTTGTTGTCCGTAGTGCTGGCTTTTCTGCTGGGCCGTGGCTTGCTCAACGCCGCCGCCGCCCTCTGCGTCGTATATGTGCCCCAGTATTTCCGGGTGGTGCGCAACCAAAGCGCCCAGGTCAAAGCCGAGCCCTATGTGGAAGCGGCTCGCTCCCTCGGCGCCGGACCGGTGTGGGTGCTGCGCCGCTATCTGTTTCGCAACGTCATCACCTCGGTGCCCGTGCTGCTGACCCTCAATGCCGCCGATGCCGTTCTGGTGCTTGGTGGGCTGGGCTTTCTGGGGCTGGGGCTGCCCGAGACCGTGCCCGAATGGGGGGGCGATCTGCAGCAGGCCCTGACGGCCGTCCCCACCGGCGTCTGGTGGACGGCCCTTTATCCCGGCTTAGCGATGTTTGTGCTGGTGTTGGGGCTTTCCTTTCTCGGCGAAGGCCTCGAACAATGGCTCTCGGGCCCGTCCCGTCGCTCCTAATCTTCCCGCTTTGCAGCCTCTGGAACGCCGAGCCCAACCAGGGCGGCCCCAATCGCCTGGGCCAAGGCCCCGAAATCCCCCCGCTCGCGCACCTCGCGCTGTAAGGCCGTAGCGATTTCGAGCCGTTCGGCTCGATGGTCCAGGTGTCCGTAGTAATCCATCTTGTGACGCAGTTCTTCGAGACTGCGATAGCTGATGGCCTCCGCTACCCCGGTGAGGGCCCCCAGCTCCCCTTTCCAATCGGTGAGGGGGAACCCTCCAGCCGCCGCCACATCCAGCACCCGGTTGCTGACAGCCTGGTCAAACTGCAAGGCGGTGATGTTGAGGCTGATCAGCGAGGAGCGATAAATCGCCGCGCTGGCGGCCACCGAGGCCGTAGCCGGATGGCCGCGCCGGGCCCCAACCGCTGGGGCTGGGGCTGGGGCTGGCCAGTTGGCGCAAAGGCGTTCGGCCTCGGGCCCGTAGAGATCGATGGGACGGTCCCCCAGACGCCGCAGCACTTCTCCCCGAAACTCCAACGAGTGACCGTGGGCGAGCGATCGGTAGTAGGCCTTAGCCGCCAACCGCTGCAGCGCCGAAGACCCGGGCCCACAGCACCGCTCGGCGTAGGCCAGGGTGGCGGGTTCCAGGGGGTGGTCGAACTGGTGCAAACGGTGCTGTAAATCAGCCTGCAGCTCCGACGCCAAATCATGGGGATGGTCGCCCCAGTCAAAGCCTGGATGCACATGGCCGATGAAGCAAACCTCCCGGCGCAACGGGGCCCCAGCCGGTGGTTCGTAGGGCCCCTCGCCGATGGCATAAAGCGGCGATGTGGCCAGATTCAGGCTCCGCAGCTCCTGGCCATTGCGCGGCTCAAGACAGAAATGGTGGGAGCGGTGGCCGGTGGCGATGTAACTGCCCAGGGCAGCCTCAATGCGCTCCCGTGAAGAATGGGTGCTGAAGCAGTCCTCAAAATGCAGAAAAACCAGGGGCAGCCGGGCCTGTTCGTAGAGAAAGGTGCCCCGCACCAGGTCGAAGCCGGCTAGCAGGCTGATGGGACTAACAATGATCAGGGCATCGGCTTCGAGGCAGTCCAGCCGTTCCCAGAACAAGGGGCGATGGAGGACCACCTGGGCCACCCGACCCAAAACCATCGGCGTCAGAGTCCCATCTGAAGACTCTGCCAAGGACCCAGCGCAGGATCCCGCCACCGATCCCGCGACGGATCCAGCGATGAAAGCGGTCGGATCCAGCAGGCTGATGCGATGGCCGGCCCCCACCAGGGCCCTGGAAATGGCGACGATCAGCCGCTGGTAAATCGGGGTGGGACTCTGCTCAAGAACAAGGTGCATGGCAGCGGCCCGGCTAGCGAACCTAAACTGAAGAGAATTGTTCTTGTCCAGGCATGCCCTTGTGGCTCGACCTCCTACTTCTCGGTCTGGCAGTGCTGTTGTGGAGCCAGGGAGGGCGCCAGCTAGACGATGTGGTGATGATGCTTTTGCGCATTCTGGCCGTGGCTTTCGCCCTGGTGGTGCTGCTGGGGGGCCGGCTGCTGGTTCTCGAAATCGGTTTGTTGGCCCTGGTGCTCTGGCTTCCCAGTGTCCGCGGCATGGAACGCGGTTCTCGCTTTTAATCCTTCCCCTCTCCTGCGGGCAACTTGATCAGAGAAGCCACCGGATCAATGGGGCAACTTGACATCCCTTGGCAGGGCCTCGGCAATCTCTCCCTCGGGGGTCAGGGCCGGATAGGGCCGTCCTTGCTGATCACACCAGCGGGCAACCTGGGGATAGGACCAGGCGAAAAGCTGGCGGCCATACTGGTCTCGACTAAGCCCTTCCCCGTGCTCCGGCACCACCCCAGCAGTCTGGCGCTGGCGCAAGGCCTCGAATAAAAGAATCGCCGCCGCCACAGACACATTCAGGGACTGCACCATGCCCCGCATCGGAATATAAAGCGATTGATCCACAAGCGAAGCCGCTGTCTCACTGAGCCCCCACTTCTCGGCCCCCAGAACAAAGGCCGTAGGGCCGGTGAAATCACAGGCCCGATAGTCAACCGCAGAGCGACCCAGGTGGGTGCCATACAAGCGGAAGCCTCGCTCCTTGAGCTGGGCCATGGCCGCTTCAGTGCTGGTGTGCAGCTTGAGAGGCACCCACTTCTGACTGCCCTGGGCCGTGCTGTTGAACGTGGGCAGACGGCCGGCGCGGCAGACCGCATGGGCCTCCAATGCCCCCACCGCATCACAACTGCGCAGGATCGCCGAAAGGTTGTGGGGCTTCTCCACCTGCTCCAAAAGCACGGTGAGGTCCGCCATGCGGTGATCAAGGACCGATTGGAGACGTTCGAAACGGCGAGGTAACAGGGGCATGGTCAAACCGCCAGGTGGCTCCTCCAGAATGGACAAGTGAAAGGGCGAACCCATGGATCCGGACGGACCTTCCCGGAATTCCAGCGATCGCCGCACCCCATGATGGTGCCGATGAAGGAATCCAGCTTCGACCAACGGGTCTACCAGCAAATTGCCCGCATTCCCTGCGGCCAATTGGCCACCTATGGCCAGATCGCTGAACTCATCGGGGAATGGGGATGCGCCAGGCAGGTGGGTTGGGCCCTCAGGCGCCTGCCCCTGCCTTCGCCCCTGCCCTGGCACCGGGTGGTCAACGCCCAGGGTCGCCTGGCCATGACCCTGTCGCGCCAGGGCAGTGACTGGATGCAAAGGGATCTGCTGCTGGCCGAAGGCATTCCCGTGGACCTCCAGGGCCGACTCCCCCTGAATCAGCATCGCTGGCAAGGCGAGACCCAACCCGAGCAGCGGCCGTGAAGGGAAACCAAGTTCCGATCGCAACCGAAACCGGCGGTCTCGCCCCCCGTCGCCTGGCCTGGAGGGTGCTGGAGGCGGTGGCCGCAGGGGCCTATGCGGACAACGCCCTGGAACGGGAACTGGCCAAAAGCAACCTGGCACCCCTCGACAGGGGACTGGCCACAGAACTGGCCTATGGAGCCATCCGCCAGCGGCTGCTTCTGGATGCCTGGATCGATGCCCATGGCCGACTCAAGGCCAGCCGCCAGCCCCCCCGATTGCGCTGGTTGTTGCATGTGGGGCTTTATCAACTGTTGTTCAGCAGCCGGGTGCCAGCCTCTGCTGCCGTCAACACCAGCGTTGAGCTGGCCAAGGAAGCGGGCTTTGCCCGGCTGGCTCCGGTTGTCAATGGTCTCTTGCGGACCGTGGCTCGGGTCCGCGGCCCGCAGGAAACCCCCAGGGCCAAAGCCCAAGGGGCCGAGACCCAAGGGGCCGAAGCCCAGGGGCCCGACGTCCATGGAACCCTCCCCCACGCCGTCGCCGCCCCGGCCCTTACCGCCTGGCAGGGGCTGGCCTTACCCGAAGCAGAGGCCGGCAGCCTGGCCCTGCGCCACTCCCTACCCCCCTGGCTGGCGACCCAGCTACTGCAGTGGTGTCGCGCGGAAGAGGCCGAGGCCTTTGGACGGTCCAGCAACACCCCCCCGGCCCTCGACCTGCGGATCAATCGACGGCGGACCAGCCGGGCGGAGGTCCTGGCGGCTTTTGAGGCTGCAGGACTGACGGCCCTGGCCTTGGATGACCAGGAATGGGCCCTATGCCTACCAGAGGCCAGCGGCGATCTCCGAGGTCTGCCCGGCTTCACGGAGGGTCACTGGTGCGTTCAGGACCGCACAGCCCAGGCCATCGCCCCCCTTCTGGCTCCCCAGCCGGGCCAACGGGTGCTGGATGCCTGCGCCGCCCCTGGAGGCAAGTCCACCCATCTGGCGGAGTTGATGGACGATCAGGGCGAGATCTGGGCGGTGGATCGTTCCGAGTCCCGTCTCAAAAAGGTGGTCGCCAACGCCGAGCGGCTTGGCATGGCCAGCATTCAAGGGCTTGCGGCCGATGCCGCCGACCTTCTCGAATTACGGCCCCAATGGCGCGGTTTCTTTGATCGGATCCTGGTGGATGCTCCTTGCTCTGGGTTGGGAACCCTGGCCCGCCATGCCGACGCCCGCTGGCGGATCCAGCCCGACACCATTGCCGAACTGGCCCAGCTGCAACAACGGCTGCTCGAACGCCTGGCGACCCTGCTCAGGCCCGATGGCCGCCTGGTTTACGCCACCTGCACGGTGCATCCCCGGGAGAACAGGGAGGTCGTGGAAGGCTTTCTAGCCAGCCATCCAAGCTGGCGCCTGATCCAGCAACAACAATGGTGGCCTGCGCCCCAGGCCGGAGATGGCTTCTACGCCGCTGTCCTTGAACCCGGCATTGAAGTAACCCCAGTGGGGGATGGGTCGGGACCTGCCTAGGGAAGGGGGGGGGGCGGGCTCACCGGCGGCGGCGGTGTCGGGGGGGCCGAAACAGGGGCGGCAACGGGGGCCGGAGTTGGGGGGGGAGCCTGAGCGGGAGCCTGGGCTGGAGCAGGTGGTTCGGGGCGCCGTTCCTCCCGCGGGGAGGGCTGCCAACGGCGTTCCTCCCTGGCGGGCGGCTGCCAGCGGCGTTGTTCGGGGGCCGGAGGCTGCCAGCGGGGCTTTTCCTGCTCCGGGGGTTCGGCTTGGCCGCGGACACCAGGGTCAGGGGGGAGGGGTTCGACGGGCTCAGGCGTCCAGCGACGGCGGGGCCGGGGAGCCTCTTCGGCCCGATTGGGCTCGGGCGGCGGCGGCGGGGTCCAACTCGACGGGGGCTCCCAGCGGTCGGGGGCCACGGGGGTGGGTTGGCTGTAGTCCTTCTTGGCTTTGCCCTTGTCGTTCAGCTTGGGAGGCACGTAGGGGATGAATTCACCGGTGAGCTCGGGCTTGGGGGGAAACTCGCGAACGGGGATGTCTTTGACGATCTTCGACATGAAAGCGTTCCAGGCGTAGGCGGCCTGAACGCTGCTGCTGCTCGTCTTCCAGTTCTGGTCGTAACCGAACCAAACCGCCGTGGTGAGTTGGGGAATCGAACCGATGAACCAAAGGTCACGCCCCCCCTCCGCAGTGCCGGTCTTGCCCGCCACCGGCCGATCGGCCAGGCCCGCAGGACGGCCAGTACCACTGCGTACCACGCTCCGCAGCATGTACATCATCGCGTCGGCCACATCGCTGCTGACAGCACGACGGGGGGGCTTGGCCTTCAGGCGACGACTCCAGATCAAGGCGCCATCAGGGCCATATATCTCATCAAAAGGCGTTGGCGCCACATACATGCCACGGTTATTGATCGCCGCATAGGCGGCCGTCATGTCGATCACGTATTTCTCATTGGCACCCAGCACCATCGCTGGATATTCACCAACTTCGCCGGTAATCCCAAGCTGGCGGGCCACTCCAATCACCCGGGGATATCCCACCTTTTCGGCTGTTGCCACGGCGGCGGGATTGATTGAATTGGTGATGGCCGTCAGCAGCGTGACACGGCCGCCGCTACCGGGGATGCAGAAGCGCTTGGGGGGCCAACCGTTGTCGTAACAGCGCTCACGATTGGCAACGGTGTCCTCAGGCCTCATGCCGTATTGGAGAGCGGCTGTATAAGCAAAAAGTTTGAAGGTGGAACCTGGAGATCGCAGGGCCTGAATGGCCCGGTTGAATTGACTGCGCTCCCAATCCGTGCCGCCCACCATGGCCCGCACCAGACCGGTGCCAGGCTCCATGGCCACTAGGGCCCCTTCCATTCCGCCTGAGGCGTAGGTGTTAATGGCCTCCTGGGCGCGGGCCTGCCATTCCGGCTTGAGGCCTGTGTGAATCGTGAGACCGCCCAGCTCAAGTTGCTCCTTGGTAAGGACCTTGGGTAACTCCAGCTCCAGCCAGTTGGTGAACCAGGGGGCTGGATTGACAAAAAACTTGGGTTCGGCTGGCTTAAGACCAATGGGCGCGGCTTGAGCTGCTTCAAGCTGGCGGTCGTCGATATATTCCATCTCGCGCATTCGCCTGAGTACTGTGGCACGACGCTCTAGGGCAAGCTTGGGATTTACGAGCGGAGAGTACACCGAAGGAGCTGGTGGCAACCCGGCGATCAGGGCTGCCTCAGGCAGGGTGAGTTGATCAGGTTTTTTAGAGAAATAGACCCAGGACGCATCAGAAACTCCATAGGCACTGGAACCTAGATAGACATAATTGAGATATTGCTCAAGAATCTGCTTCTTGGTCAGTTGACGTTCAATCTTGCCCGCCAAGGCCGCCTCTTTAATCTTGCGCAAAAGGGTGCGGTCCTGGCTAAGAAAAACAGTACGGGCCAGCTGTTGGGTAATCGTGCTGGCGCCCTCCTCGACCGATCCCTGGCGGAGGTTGCTGAGCGTTGCCCGCAGAATGCCGACGTTATCGACCCCATCATGCTGGTAGAAGCGGCGGTCCTCAGCGGCCACGAAAGCCTTCTGCAGCAACAGGGGCATCTGGCCGCTGGGCAGCTTCTCGCGGGTGGCTGGACCCTGTTTGAAGACCACATCGCCATCAGCTGAGAGGATGGTGAGGGTGCCAGGGCGCGAAAAAGCCCCAATGCCGCGGGCATCCGGCAGTAGGGCATCGACTCCAGATATCAGAAGGTTCTGGCCGAAGGCTGCGGCCACGCCTAAACCTCCGGCCAACAGGGCAGGCCACCACAGACTGGACGAACGACCACCCGGTTGACTACTTGGAGCCGGTCGCCCTAGCTTTTCACGGCGACGCAGGGCTGGACCCCAGCGGGGATCCGGAAGCCGTTGATCGGGCTGCAGGCGAGTCAAGGCACCAGAGTCCCCGCAATCAAGCTGCTGTGGCCAATCGCCAGGGCCGTGACCAACATGCCAAGCACGAGAAAAGGCTGGGCGCTGGCCTGATATTTAACATCAAAAGCAACCGGATCGCGCAACAACCAGATGTCTTGAAAGGTGATCTGGGGAATGATCAGTAACACCAGAATCACGGCGGATAGATTCTGACCGATGGCGATCAATACGACAACCATGGCAACCTGGAACAGGTCGATCATGGCGGCACTGATCCAACTGGCCTGCTTGATCCCAAAGGCCACAGGCAGAGACTGGAGTCCAAGGGCGCGATCGCCTTCCACGCTCTTGAAGTCGTTGACAACTGCGATGCCTAGACCCGCGAGGCTATAGGCCAGGGTTAACAGCGCCGTGGTCCAGGTGAGCTGGCCAAACAGGGCCTGGCCCGCCCACCAGGGCAAGGCGATGTAGCTGGCACCCAGGGCGTAGTTGCCCAACCAGCCATTTTGTTTGAGCTTGAGGGGAGGGGCGGAATAGATGTAACTGACGAAGGAGCCTCCCAGGGCCAACAACAGCAGCACCGGAGTGGTGTGGCCGGCCCATAGATCAAGGCCATAGGCAACGGCGAGACCCGCCAGCAGCAACACGATGATCTGCAGCTTGACCTGGCCCAAGGGGATCGCCCCGGAGGGGATCGGCCGGTAAGGCTCGTTGATGGCGTCGATGTCCCGGTCGTAGAAGTCGTTGAGGGTCTGTGTGTATCCGGCCAACAGGGGACCGCTCATCAACATGCAGGCCAAAGAGGCCAGCACCTCCTGGGGGCGCCACTGGAAGTGGCCTGAGGCTGCGGCGCCGCACAGCACACCCCAGATCAGGGGGATCCAGGTGACCGGCTTCATCAGCTGCAGCCGGATTTTCCAAATATTGGAAGTGGTGCTGGCCCCCTTCATGCCAAGGATCTGGCGGGCGGCGCTGCCCTTAGAGGCTGGGGCTGGGGCTGGGGTCGGTTCGGTCACGGGTGGTCGCCGCAGGGAGGGGCCGTTCAGGCGGGGGCGATTTCGTCGTCGAAGAACCAGGTGGTGCCGCCGGCATTGAGGTCCACGACGACGCCGATGCCCTTGCCGTCGGTGACGCGGTAACCCTTCACTGTGCCGGTGGGGTCGGCCTTCAGGGCCGAGACGAGATCGGCGGGGATGCGGTCACGGACCCTGAGCACCCGCACTTTGGAGCCGATGGTGATAGCGACCTGGGCCATGGCGGGGGCAGGGACAAAGGGTAAAAAAACTTTATCAGCGCAAAGGCCAACTGTTTTGGGCACCTCCCCCGTCGGGGCGGCTTTGCAGGGGATCAAGAAACTGTGTGGCGCTGGTCGCCCAGCCCAGCCTGCTAAGAAGCGATTCCGATTGGCGCCAGTGGGCCCCTGCCGCGGCCGGCGCCAGGCGCTGCGGGAGAATCCGCCAATTGCACCCCATCGCCCCCCGGTGGCGTCCCTCCCCATGCTCCTCGATCTGCGCGGCAAGAAGGCCCTTGTTACCGGCATTGCCAATAACAAGTCGATCGCCTGGGGCATCGCCCAGCAGCTGCATGCGGCCGGATGCGAGCTGGGGGTTACCTACTTACCCGATGGGAAGGGGCGCTTCGAGGGCAAGGTGCGCGAGCTGACATCGCCCCTGAATCCCACCTTGTTCGAGCCGCTCGACGTGCAGGATCCGGCCCAGATCGAGGCACTTTTTGCCCAGCTGGCCGCCAGCTGGGGCTCCCTGGATGTGCTAATCCACTGCCTGGCCTTTGCCGGCAAGGAGGAGCTGATTGGTGATTATTCCGCCATCAGCCCCGAGGGCTTCGCCCGGGCCCTGGAGGTGAGCGCCTACTCCCTGGCCCCCCTGTGCCGCTATGCCAAACCCCTGTTCAACCCAGGCGCCAGCGTCATCACCCTCAGCTATCTGGGCGCTGAACGTGCCATCCCCAATTACAACGTGATGGGCGTGGCCAAGGCGGCCCTGGAGGCCTCGGTGCGCTATCTCGCCGCCGAACTGGGTCCCGACAACCAGGTGCGCGTGAACGCCATCAGCGCCGGCCCGATCCGCACCCTGGCCAGCTCCGCCATCGGCGGCATCCTCGACATGATCCACAACGTCGAAGCCAAGGCCCCCCTGCGTCGCACCGTCACCCAGGAGGAGGTCGGCTCCACCGCCGCCTTCCTGGCCAGCCCGTTGGCCAGCGGCATCACCGGCCAGGTGATCTATGTGGATGGGGGCTATTGCATCACGGGGATGTGATCAAAACGCCAGCGGTCGCGAGCCGGGCCCATCCCCAGCTTCCCCATCCGCCATGATTTGCCTTACCCCAGCCCCTGCCGTCGTGAGCGTTTCTGAGCGCACCGGAGAGATCCACCGCGTCACCGGCGAAACCGACGTGCGGGTGGCCCTCAACCTGGATGGCACCGGCCGCTGCCAGGTGACCACCGGCGTGCCTTTCCTGGATCACATGCTGCACCAGCTCGCCAGCCATGGGCTGCTGGATCTGGAGATCAGCGCCACGGGCGATACCCATATCGATGACCACCACAGCAATGAAGACGTGGGCATCGCCGTCGGCCAGGCCCTGGCCCAGGCCCTGGGAAACCGCCGTGGCATCCATCGCTTCGGCCATTTTGTGGCGCCCCTTGATGAGGCTCTGGTGCAGGTGGCCCTGGATTGCTCTGGTCGGCCCCACCTCTCCTATGGCCTGGTGATTCCGGCCCAAAGGATCGGCAGCTACGACACCGAACTGGTGAAGGAATTTTTTGTGGCCGTCGTTAACAACAGTGGCCTCACCCTGCACATTCGCCAGCTCGATGGCGTGAATTCCCACCACATCGTCGAGGCCTGCTTCAAGGCCTTTGCCCGCGCCCTGCGGCTGGCGGTGGAGATCGATCCACGCCGCGCCGGTTCGGTGCCCAGCAGCAAGGGAGTGCTGGAGCGGGCAGGGGCCTGATCAGGAGGCTGAATGGTGTTCTGGGCTGTTGTTCTCGGGGCATCACGGCTAGGCGCCACTAGGTCAAGGATTGGGGCTTGGGTCCGTTCGGATTGGAAACTCCACCTCCTACTGGAGCCGCTAAATTGGAGACAGGTTTCAGGCTCCGCCATGAATCAACCCACCGGCCGTTTTCTGCTCCTGGCCACTGCCTCAGCAGCTGCAGCGTTCTGCCTGATCGGCGCCCCCGCCCGGGCGGCGGCCCTGACCCCCTGCCCGGACTCGGATCGGCTGGAGGCCCCCTGCGAGCGGCCCCAGCCCCCTTGCCTGCCTGTCGAAGCCCCCTGCAACCGCTAAGGGTGCCGGGCGGGTTCACGCCCGCAGCTTCACACTCCGTTACGCGATGATGGCCAAGCCGTGGCACCGCGGCTTCCGCCGCATTGCGCACCGATGACCCTCACCCCAGACCGCTCCCCGGCCGCCGCCCCCCAATCGCCCACGGATTTCGGCTCCACCCAAGATCTGCGTTTTGATCGCGGCCGCTGGGCCAGTGCCTTCCGTAATGTCGACAGCGAACTGACGGCCGTGCCGCTGCAGGCCACTCGCGGCACCATTCCGGCGGACCTTAACGGCACCCTTTACCGCAATGGCCCCGGCCGCCTGGAGCGCGCCGGCCATTGGGTCCACCACCCCTTTGATGGCGACGGCATGATCACCGCCCTGCGCTTCGAGGGCGGTGGCGTGGGCCTCACCAACCGTTTCGTGCGCACCGAGGGCTGGCAGGCGGAGGAAGAGGCCGGTCGTTATCTTTACCGCGGTGTTTTTGGCACCCAGAAGCCCGGCGGCCCCCTGGCCAATGCCTTTGATGTGCGGCTCAAAAACATCGCCAACACCCATGTGGTGAAGCTTGGCGACCAGCTGTTGGCCCTTTGGGAGGCCAGCTCCCCCCATGCCCTCGACCCGAAAACGCTCGAAACGAAGGGGATCTCTTTGTTGGATGGGGTGCTGAAGCCCGGTGAAGCTTTCAGCGCCCACCCCCGCTTTGATCCCGGTCACCACGGTGCGCCCCGCATGGTCACCTTCGGCGTCAAGAGCGGCCCGCGCAGCACCATCCGCCTGATGGAGTTCGCCACGGAAGGTCCCAAAGCCGGTCAATTGGTCAGCGAACGCAGCGACAGCTTCAACGGCTTCGCCTTTCTGCATGACTTCGCCATCACCCCGGATTGGGCGATCTTTCTGCAGAACGCCATTGCCTTCAACCCCCTCCCCTTTGCCCTGGGCCTCAAGGGGGCGGCCCAGTGCCTGCGCTCCAATCCCAGCGGCCAGGCCCGCTTCTGGCTGGTGCCCCGCGATAGCGGTGCCCACGCCGGTGAAGCACCCCGGGTGCTTGATGCGCCCGATGGGTTTGTCTTCCACCACCTCAATGCCTACCAAGAGGGAGACGAGGTGGTGGTGGAGAGCATCTACTACGCCGACTTCCCCTCGATTGATCCCGAGACGGACTACCGCACCGTTGATTTCGATCTCATCCCCGCCGGCCTGCTGGAACGCTGCCGTCTCAACCTGGCGGCCGGCACCGTGACCAGTGAGCGCCTCAGCGAGCGCTGCTGTGAATTCGCCATGGTCCATCCTTCCAGACAGGGCCTACCCGCCCGCTATGCCTGGCTGGCCGTCGCCGAACGCGAAGCCGGCAATGATCCCCTGCAGGCCTTCAAGAAACTCGACCTCCAGAATGGGGAGCGGCGGGTTTGGAGCGCAGCCCCCCATGGCTTCGTCAGTGAGCCGTTAATGGTGCCCCGGCCCGGCAGCAGTGCCGAGGACGACGGCTGGCTGCTGGCGGTGATCTGGAACGGCGAACGCAGTGGCAGCGATCTGGTGATCTTGGATGCCGCTTCCATGGCCGAGGTGGCCCTAGTGGAGCTGCCGCTGGCGATGCCCTATGGCCTCCATGGCAGCTGGAGCCAGGCCTAACCCCTCCAGGTGGGCATCCCGACTTCGGTCAGGGTGCCCCGCTGGCGCCAAAGGGCCTCGGGACTCACGACGATGCCATGGGCCTGGGCCAGTTGCACGGCGTCTTCGGTCGAGCTGGTGCTCCGCAGGGCCCTGGCAAAGACCGGGTTGGACTCAGCCATCATCTTGATGCGATGCAGCCCATCGACCGAGGCTTCCTGATCGCTCAGGGGGACGGGGCATTGAGTGGTACCGGCATGGGTTAGGGAAGCCATCTCATCTCTCTCGAACTGAGAAAACCCTAGGGCGGTTCGCCCCTCGTATTAAGGGCGGATTTGCTCCTGATTTGGCGTTTGGGTCGGTGCTCTGCCCGTGTGGGTGCGGTCATCCGGGGCAGCCGTTAGCCCCGATTCCCGCAACAATTCACCCCATTAGGAGCAATAGGGATCTTCATGGCGACGGGCATGGGCGGTGAGCGTCGAACCTGGGTGCGATCCCACGCCGCCGGTCCCCGAATCACCAGCAATAGCGATGCCCTGCAGGCCGAAAATTTCCTGCTGCGGCAGGAAGTGCTGCGACTGCGCCAGCAGCTCGATCGCCGCGAGAGCCGTCCCCCGGCCGCCGAGGCCTGGAGCCGTCGCTCACCCGTCACCAGTGGGGCGGCCCCGGCCGCCGCCCAGCCTCCTGCCCCGGCTTCGGCTCCTGCACCTGCTTCGGCTCCGGCCATCACGGCCGACCAAGTGCGGCGTTGGGGGGAGGCCATGACCCGCCATCGCCGCTGGCACCAGCTGCGGGTGGGGGCCATCGCCTGGCACAGCCCCCATGGTCGCTCTTCCTCCCCCGGTCGGGGGCTCAAGGGGCTCATCGATCAGCTACTGGGCGGACCGGCGGACACCGGCACCGCCTTCGAGCACCAACTCGAGCGCCGCTGGCCCGGCCTGGCCGAGAATCTACGGGGCGCCCTGCAGGGCCCCTCCAGCAAGGCGCGTCTGGCGGTACGGGCCGCCTTCGCCATGCTGGGCCCCGCCGCCGCCGCCCGCCTCGACCTTGAGCCCCTGGCGGTGGTCGAGCGGTTGATGGAGGCCACCAGTGCACTGGAGCTGGAGGCCGATGCCGCCCAGACCCAGCGCTCCTGGACCCAACAGCCCCCCCGCCAGCAGGGCCCCCAGGACCCGGAGCGGGCCAGGGCCCAGGCCCCCTGGAGCCAAGATCGCAGCCGCCGGACTCCCAGCAGCGGCGCCAGCCGGGGAGCGAGCCAGGGATCCCGCCCAGGCCCCACCGCAGCCGCCGGGGCCGATCGCTCCGATGGCAACCGCCGCCGCACCACGGGGGCGGGTCAGGAGCGCCCCGCAACCGAGACTTCAGGGGCAGGCCCCAACGGGGCAGGTGCTACTGGCCAGCCCGGCGCCGGCTCCAGCCAGGCCGATCCGGGCCAGGCAAAGTCCACGGCGGGGTCCCGGCGCACCGCCAACACCCCGCCCCCCAGTGGCAGTGCCGGTGATCGCCGCCAGCTGGCCGCCCTTGAGACCCTGGGGCTGGCCTGGGGGGCCTCCCGCGCCGCCATCAAGGCGGCCCACCGGCGCCTGGTCAAGCAACACCATCCGGACATGGGCGGTGATGCCGAATCCTTCCGGCTTGTCAACGACGCCTACCAACTGCTGATCACCTGAGGCAGCGGCACCATGGCGCCGTTGCGTCGGCGGCCCAGGCGGGTCGCCCCCCTGCCCCGGGGCCCTCCTTGGCGGTGGTGCCTGTCATGGGCGGTGGGCCGCCAGCAAGCGCCGGCGCAGCCGCTCCAGTCCCCAGCCGCCGACCAGAAAGAGCAGCCCCAGGCCCAGCAGTCCCACGGACCGATCCAGTTGGGAGAACACCGAGCTGAAGTAAAAAACCAGCACGGTGATGGCCATGGTGGCCGCCCCAAAGTTGACCCTCTCGGTTCTACCGCTGCTGGAGCCCCACAGGGCCAGCATCAGCCCCCCCAGCAACCACCAAAGGTGAACCAACCCCTCACCCACGGCCATCAAAGGGCCAGCAGCAGCCAGGGCCTCGGGCGCGCTCAGGGCCTGGTCCCAGCGGGCCAGGCCCAGGCCCGCCAGCATCCAACCGGCGGCCATCGCCACCACCGCCAACCGGTGCCCCCCCAGGGCCCAGGCCAGGATCAGGGGGGCACCGAGGGCCACGGACCAGCCGCAGATGGCCAGGCTGGGAGGCAAAGGAGGGGCGCCACCGGTGAGGCTGGGCATCAGGGCCCAGAGCAGGGCGGCGGGTACCAGGGCCAGGCCGCCGATCCAGAGCAGCACCCGCCGACCCCCCATGGTGTGGGAGCCGCGGGGGGCCGAGAAATAGGCAAGGCTGAGCAGCAACAAGCCGGCCGCCGGGACCAGGGCCGGCCCGTCCCCCAGGCCGCTGTTGCTGGCGCGTATCTGGTCACAGAAGCGCAGCCAGGCGGCCAGCAGCCAGGCGGGGGCCAGCAGGGCCAGCAGGGCCAGTTGGGGCCATTGGCGCAGCAGCAGCCAGCCCAAACCGGCAACGAGGGCCCACAACAACAGCCCTTCGGGCCAGAGGGCTTCCAGGTGAAAGGTCTGGCCCGCCAGAGACAGCCCGCCCCCCAGGGCCAGCGTGCCGATGCCATGCAGGGTCGTGGCCAGGGCGGGGAAGCGGGAAGCCGCCAGGACGCCGCCGCCATGGAAGGCCAGCAACAGGGCCAGCAGCAGGGTGAGGCGACTGCTGGGGGCCAGCCCCTGCCAATGGGCCGAAACGAACAGCAGCAGACCCGCCGCCAGCAGCAGCCCCCCCAACGCCAGAGCGAACCACACCGCGGTGCCCAGCCGGGCGCCACCTGTTGGCGCTATCGGTGGGCCATGCAGGGCTTCCCACCGGTGGATGGCAGCGGCGGTGCCGGGGTCCACCAGGCCTGCTTCCACCCACTTGCCCAGCCTGGAGCTCCAATCGTTGGCCATCTTTAAGCGTTAGGCGGTGTCGGCGTCGTTGGCAAGGGGTTTGCCGGAGGCCGACCCCCATAGGAGGATCAGCCTCCCCTGAGGCTGCTGCCGTGGACGTTGCGGAGGGCCGATTGCTGGTGTTTGGAGACAGCCTCTCCGATGTGGGCAATGCCTGGCGCCTGCTCGGGGATGGGGCCGTGCCCTCTCCGCCCCACTGGCGGGGTCGCCGCTGCAATGGGCCGCTCTGGGTCGAGATCCTGGCCGAGCGACTGGGGTGGCCTCCCTTGGAGCCCTCCCTCGCCGGGGGCACGGACCATGCCTATGGCGGAGCCCGGTCGGGGGCTGGCCTGTCCCCTAAGGGGGTACCGAATTTGCTGGAGCAGGTGGACCGCTTCCTGGTTACCCACGCCGGGGATCCCCTGGAGGACGGGGCGCTGGTGGTGGTGCGGGCTGGCGCCAATGACTATCTCGACGGCGAGCCGGATTGGCCGCGGGCCGAGGCCATCAACGCCAATCTGGTGGCGGCCATTAGCGCCTTGGCCCAGGTCGGCCCCCGCCGCTTTCTCGTGCCCAACGAACTGCCCTGGGGCGCCAGTCCCATCGTGCCGCCGTCGTACGGCACGGCCCAGCGCCAGGCCTTCGATGCCCTGATCGGCCAGCAGAACCAGGGGCTGGCCAGGGCCCTGCAGCACCTGGCCCAGCAACGGGGCTTGCAGGTGTGGCAGCCCGATTTCCACGGCTTGTTGCGGGCCGCCCTCGCCCATCCCCGCGCCTACGACTTGGTGGAGGTGGTCAGGCCCGTGCTTCAGGAATACCAAGCGTCCACCCCGGCCCAGCAGGTGCCTGATGCCACTGGCTTTTTGTGGTGGGACAGCCGCGCCCATTTCTGCACGGCCTTCCACCAGCGCTTGGCGGATCAAGCACTGGCCTGCCTTGCGGCAGCACCCATGGCTGGGACCACGGCGGGCGCGATCGTCCCGGGGGCTGGGCAGGCTGGCGCGTGAGTCTCAAGCGGCCAGGCCGCTCGGCACAATCAACGTCTCCAATTGACTCTGCAGGTCGGCGGTGAGCCGGGCGACGGCACGGCGGCGATCGCGGTGGTAGTCCTCCAACAGGGGGGTGACGGCCATCGGTTCCCCGAGGCTGACCCGGGCCGTCCGCGGGCCCAGCTGGGGCCGGGTGCCGGGATCTTGGCCGAGGATGCGGGCCTGGGTGTCCCAGAGCAACAGCAGGGTGTCGGCGAAGCGTTCCTGACTGGGCCGTTCCTTGACGTAGTCGCCGCTGACGGCCACGAAGGATTCGACCAGGCGCATGTGCCACAGGCGTTGCGCCGTTTCCTCGGCCAGCCGGTTCGCCAATCCCCGCTCCAGGGGGGTGGGGGGCGCGGCCAGGTAGAGCCGATCCCAGGCGGCCTGCTCCAGGCGGCGGCAGCGGCTGGCCAGGTCGCCCCGGGGCTCGATGGCGAGGGATTCTTCCACCTCGGCCAGGGCCGTTTCCAGGAGGCGCCGCAGCCGTTGGGCCAGGGCCAGGTTGGCGGTTTCCGCTGCGCCCGGGGCGGTGGCGGTGGTCGAGGCGGAGGACGTGACCGTGGCGGTGGCAGGCGTAGAGGGCAGATCGCGGTGATACGACTCCCGATAAAACGTCTCCATCAAGGTCAGCATCCGTTCGGCCAATGCGAACAGGCGGGGGTAGAGAGCTGCGGGATCGGGCTGGGGGGCCGTTTGGGGGGCGGGTTGGGCTACCAAGCCGCACTGCCGTTCCAATTGGCTGAGCAGGGTCTCGATGGCGGGCCAGGCGTTACCGCTAAAGCGATATTGGACACCGATCGGCAGGACCGTCATGGCTTCAGGGCGCTGGGTTTTGGCCAGGTCGGCGGCGGTCCAAAAGGCCAGCTGGGCGGCACCCGGTTCCAGGGCCGAGAGCCGTTCGTTGTGGCCATTGGTGGCGCCCTCCGGCGCCACGGCCAGGGGATAGGGGCCGTCAAGCAGCAACTGGCGGGCGGTGCGCAGGGCCGCCGTATCGAGCTTGCCCCGCTGGATCGAGCAACCCCCCAGCCGCTGCAATAGCCAGCCGATGCGGGGTCCGGCCCAGAGGGGAATGCCCCGGTCGTAGAGGAACTGGAAGTGGGGAAAGGGTCGCCAACGGCGACCCAACCGGCGACCTTCGCGGGGCAGATCGCGCCAGATCAGGTGGGCTAGACAGGCTGGGTCGTCGACGCTGGGGTGGCGAAAGGCCAGCAGCAGGCGGGTTTCGCCGGCCTGGAAACGGTCCATGGCGACCACCAGGCGCTCCAGGTGCTGCACCTCGATGCTGGTGATGGCGCACTGGCGCCGCAAATACCAGGGCAACAGGCGCCGACCCAGGGCCAGCACCCGCCCATCGAGCCGGGGCGGCAGAAAGTCGAGGGGAGCGGCGGCGGGCATGGGCCCCATCGTCGCAGTGGAAGATCCCGTCGTCGGCACTGCTGGGATTAGGGAGTTACTCAGTCCTTGGAATCACTTGGAATCCCCCCCGAATGCCCCCTCGAATCACGCCCTTCCAGGGGCAGGCTTGCCCTGAATCGCTCGCCTCCTCCATCCTCCGACTGACCACACCAGATGTAGCGTCCGTTTCTGCATGGCCAAGGACGCAGCAGCGGATGGACGCCTGGGGTGCCCGCTCCAATTCCCCCATCTGATCTGTCCCTGGTGCTCAATGGAACCTCAATTCCCCAATTCCCCAGCTTGCCAACGCTGCCACTGCCATAGCGGCTGCGACTGGGACAAGGACTGGGACTGCCACCGCGACGGCCAGCACCACCTGTAAACCAGAACCTGCTCAAACCAGGAGCGCCGGGGCTCTTCCACCCTTCATTAGCCTGCCCACCACAGAAAATCGACCCCATGGTTCCCTTCCAAGGTGTCCCTTCACCCCACTCCTTAATGGGGCGAAGGAACCGCACCGCCTGGCGGCGGCGGTTGTTGATGCTGATCAAGGTGTCGGCGCTGGTGCTGGCCATTGGCCTGGCCAAGTTGCTGGTCCATCAGCTGGGTTGGGAGTGGATCCGGCCCAACCCCCTGGTCACGTCCCTGGTGGCCTCCACGGTGTTTTTGCTGGGCTTTCTGCTCAACGGGGTGCTGGGGGATTTCAAGGAAAGTGAAAAATTACCCGGTGAAATCGCCACCAGCCTGGAGACCCTGGGGCTGGAGATCCAGGCCATTGAGAGCCACAAACCTGGAGCCCAGATGGGCTTTCAGTTGGCGGCGGTGGCGGATCTGGGCGGCTCGATCGTGGAATGGCTACTGAATCGCATCCCCACCACCGAGTTGTTGCGCCGCTATCAACACGCCCATGGCCAGGTGGTACAAGCCGCGGTGAAGCTGGGCATTCCGCCCTTACAGGCCCGGTTGATGGCAGAAATGGCCCAGGTCCTGAAGTTGATCAACCGGGTGGAGACGATCCGCGAGACCTCCTTTATCACCCTGGTGTATTGGTTGGCGACGGCCGGCATCGTGATGCTCAGCGGTGGCCTGGTGTTCACGGTGACCGATGCGCTGTACGAATCGACCTTTTTCATCCTGGTGATTGCTTTTCTACTCGTCTTTTTGCTTCGTCTCATCTCCGACATCGACAATCCCTTCGGTTACGCCAATGCCAATTCCGCCGAAGATGTGTCGATCGACTTGTTAGTGGATACGGTGCTGCGGCTTGAGGAGATGGCAGCGGGAGGCAGGGGTTAAGGGGGGCTAGGTGTTCGCCTAACACCTCTAAATCAGCTGCTGTGCTTAAAGCTCAAGGCGAATAGCCCATAGGACTAGACCAATGCATACACCAAGGCCAAAACCCATGGCCCCTCCAGCAATCGCCCCAATGATTGCAAAAAGTATCGCAAGGCCTTTCTGGACGGCCCGAATATCGTTGTTTAAGCTGCCGAGATGGCGACGTTGTGCAATCAGCCGGGAACGCCGATTTAGTTCATAATGCTCTTTGAGAATTCTTTTATCAGGCTTAGTTGGCTTGCCGCTCTCATGCTTGACTGTTGATATAGTATTTTTGTGAGTCATGTGGAAATCCGGTATCCACTATCGCGGGATATCATGCCCGTACTTCATTCTTCGATGGCGTTCTTCTGATGTCATAAGACTTGCCCCACGGGCCAATCAGGATTTAATCGATGATAGCAAGTTAGGCCGGCTGGACCTAGAGGCGTCGGGGAGGATCAGGCAGCGGCTGAAGGAACGGTTTGCACAGCTTCCTGGCGAGCGAAAACCCTTGGACGAAATGGTTTCGGAGCGCACTGGGCGGAAGCTTTGAGACCATGGAGCCACCCCCGCCCCCCACCGTGCCTGAGACCGCCTGGGAGCAGGCAGCCTGCACATGGGCCACGCCTTCAACAGAGCCCTGATCGACTCCGTGGTGCGCTTCCAGCGCCTGCAGGGCAAGAACGTGCTGTGCCTGCCCGGCACCAACCACGGCAGGCCAACAGGCAGCGACGTGGCATAGAATTAGCAGTAATGCCACATTTCTGTTTGTGTGGCACCCCAGGCTCCAATGAACGACTTGCCCCAATCCGTGGAGGTGAACCTGGGACGCCAGGGGCGGGTGGTGATTCCGGTGTCTCTGCGGCGAGCACTGGGGTTTGAGGAGGGCGATGCTTTGGTGGCCCGTCAGGAGCTGGGCCGGCTGGTGCTGGAGAAGCCGGAGCGGATCAGGCAGCGGCTGAAGCAGCGGTTCGCTCAGGTTCCTGGCGAGCGAAAACTCGTCGACGAATTGATTGCGGAGCGCCGGATGGAGGGCCGACGGGAGGAGGCCGAATGACGGTGATTTTGGATGCTTCTGCCTTGCTGGCCTACCTGCGGCAGGAACCCGGTGCGGAGGTAGTCGATGGCATGTTGGGCGATTCGGTGATGGCCAGTGTGAACTGGGCGGAGGTGGTCCAAAAGTCCATCTCCGTCGGGGTGGATGTGCAGCGGATGCTGGAGGATTTGCAGGCCTTGGGGATGAAGGTGGAGCCGTTCCTGCCGGAGGATGGCGATATGGCGGGAAGGCTTTGGGCCCCAACGAGGCAGCTGGGGTTGTCGCTTGGCGATCGCGCCTGTCTGAGTCTCGGTTTGCGGCTGGGGCTAACGGTGCTGACCTGCGATCGGGCCTGGGCTCAACTGCCTTTGGATGTTGTGATTCAGCTGCTGCGTTGAGGCCTGGAGCCAATGGCGGTGCGGGGCTAGGGATCAAGGGCGGGTGGCGGGCTGCTGCGGCTCACTCCTTTCGAAGTGCAAGCGCAGGCCATGGGAAGAGAGAACTGTCATTACGTTTGTAGGTGAAACAATCTATCCGCTGAATAGCACGCCTGTTCGATAGTCCCTAATGAGAAAAGTTCGACAAAGTTTCTCGCATGTCAGGCCCAGGCATGTGTGACACCGGAGTGAGCGCTTCGTTGCATCGACCGCTCCTTTGGGCTTGGCCTTTGCTCTGCTTCGCTGCACCTGTTGTTGCTGTGTTGGAATGCGAACAACTGATTTCAATTTTTTGATGTTTCCATTTATTTGAGTTGTTGTTTCATTACACCCATGCTTTCTGTCGCGCCCGAATCGGCTCTATCGCTTGTAGCTGGAGTTGTCGTTCCATTTCTTTTCAAACTGGCTCGACAACACGGCTGATGTGCCACGCGCCATCGATCTGCTTCGCAAGGGGTTGGCATCGGTCCCCAACCAGGCCCCTGGCAAGGCTCCTGATGTGGAAGTGTTGGAATTCACCGAGCGTGGTCCCAAGTTGGCTGTGCGGCCTTATGCCCACACCAATCACTACTGGGACGTTTATTTCGACACCAATCGCATGATTGTCGATGTGCTGAGCCGTGGTGGCTTCCCTGTTCCTCGCATCCCCGTCGTGATGCAGCAAGGCACGGCCCCTTCCAACTGAGCCGCTCCTTATCTCCCTCCCTGGTTTGAGGGTCTGAACACTGTGGGCTGGTGGCTGGTGTCATCGGCCCTTTTTTGGCTTGCAAGCCTTCCCGCAGCGTCTTTCAGGGTTGCGGATCGCGGCAACTGCCCAGGCCTCGGTGCCCTTTGCACGATGGAGCCACCCCCGACCCCCCAACGTGCCTGAGGCCGCCAGCTCCCTACCCGCCCCTGGGGCCGACGCCCTGCCCAAGACCTACGACCCGGCCGGCACCGAGGCCCGCTGGCAGGCCGCCTGGGAGCAGCGCTATCCGCTGACGCCGGTGGAGGGGGACTCCATCGACCACCTGGTGGTCGCCACCACCCGCTCCGAGACGATGCTCGGCGACACCGCCGTAGCCGTGAATCCCGCCTATCCCCGCTACGGGGCTCTGGTGGGCCGCACCATTGAGCTGCCCCTGGTGGGCCGCCGCATCCCGATCGTCGCCGATGAGCATGTCGATCCGGCCTTCGGCACCGGCTGCGTCAAGGTGACGCCCGCCCACGATCCCAACGACTTCGCTCTCGACCCAGTGGTTCGTGCGCACCGAACCACTGGCGGCCCGCTGCCGCACCGCCCTCGACCATCCCGCCGGCGCCGAGCCCCGCTTTGTGCCGGAGCGCTGGAGCAAGGTCTACCGCGACTGGCTCACCGACATCCGCGACTGGTGCATCAGCCGCCGGCTCTGGTGGGGCCACCGCATCCCCGCCTGGTTTGTGGTGAGTGAAACGGGCGGCGTGACAACGAAAGCGACGCCCTCTTGGGATAGCTGGGACCACCTCACTACGGCCTTCGATGGGTTGCTGGCGAGCGCGGCGTTGCAGGGGCTGCATTCATTCTGACCAGCCAGTTGTTTAACAGGCAGCTCCGATGAGAGGGATGAGGAGATGCGGAATCTGGATCACCCCCTGGAGCGTCTCAGGCGCTGCCGCAGTTTGCGGGCCATGTTCCAGGCCATAGCGGCACCGGCCAGGGGCAGGGGGCCGGGAACCGCGGGCGTGAAGCGCAGGAGGGAGCCCGATGTGGTGCTGCCGCCGGCGGCCACATAAACGCTGCCGTCGGACATGGCCAGCACGCCGGTGGGTTGGTCGATGCCGGAGGCGAGTTGCTGGCGCTCGTTGCTGAGGGGGTTGTAGCGCCACAGGCTGCCGCTGCCTACGGGATTGGCGAAGTTCTCCGCCCACTGCACCAGGTAGAGCCAGCCATCGGCACCGAGCGAGAGGTCCATGGCGTTGGTGAAGCCACCGGTGATGGCGGTGGCGGAGTTGGCGCTGCCGTTGGAGCTGAAGATCGATGCCGATCCCGGATCGAAGGGGAAGCCGGGCAGCTGGGTGTTGTACAGGGTGCCACCGGGGCTCACCGTTAGCCCGGTGGGCACGGCTTCAGCGTTCGGGGTGGTGCTGGAGACGGCCGGGAAGTTCTCCAGCAGTTGCACCAACGCTGGGGTGGCATCGGCCACCTTGAGCAGGCGGTTGGCGCCGGAATCGGTAATGAAGCTGGTGTCGCCGAACCAGGTGAGGGCGAAGGGATTGGAGAAGGGAGGGGTGTGGCTGGGGTTGGCGGTCTCGAAGGCGCCTAGATCGGCCAGGGGAACCACCGCAGAGCCCGGATTGCTGTAGTCGAACCGCACCAGTTTGGCGAACAGGCTGCTGCTGGCAGGACGGGTGGCGGGATCGCCCCGGAAGCCGAACACCCCGAGCAGGCGTCCGTCACTGCTGAAGGTGAGGTCCTGCAGACCGACCACGGGCGAGAGCGCGCCGGTTCCGCGGGCGATCGAGTCGAGGCCGGTCCAAAGGTGGGCGTAGCTGTTGGTGGTGGGGTCGTAGCGACCCACGGCGCCGGTGGAGCCCCAGCAGCGCAGGGCCGTGGGTGGCGACGGAGGGGCTCCCGCCACATCGCAGGTGGTGCCACCCGCACCGCCTTCGCTCACCAGCACCCGGCCGATCGAGTCGACCGTGAGCCCGCGGGGGTTGAGCAGGTTGTTGACCAGCACCTGGCGGTTGTAAGCCGGGGCCGCCTGGCCTGGGGCCGCTGCGGCGGCCAGGCCGGCCAGTAAGGCTCCGGTGGCAAGCAGGGACTGGGCCGGCCGGATGGTGGAAGAACAGGGGTTGAGCTTGGGCATGTCGACCCGCTGAGTATGCTTTTGGAAGTTAGCAACATTGGTTTTTGTTAGCTATTGGGTGTGTTCATTCGTTGACGCTGCCGTCTGCGACTGCTGTCTGCCAGCTCTGCATCGATCAGTAGTTCCTCGTTCGATCCGATGGCTCCACAGCCAGATCGCCTCGCGCCGCGGGCCCCTTTGAGACGATGGGACCCAGCCAGCCTCCTCACTCCCACCGTGCCCGAGCCCGCCAGCTCCGCCTCCACGCCTGCCGAGGCCGCCCCAGCGCCCGAGGCCGCCCTCCCCAAGACCTACGACCCGGCCGGCACCGAAGCCCGCTGGCAGGCCGCCTGGGAGAGCAGCGGCGCCTTCCATCCGGATCCTGCGGCCCCCGGAGAGCCCTTCTCGGTGGTGATCCCGCCGCCGAACGTGACCGGCAGCCTGCACATGGGCCATGCCTTCAACACGGCCCTGATCGACACGATCGTGCGCTTCCAGCGCCTGCAGGGCAAGAACGTGCTCTGCCTGCCGGGCACCGACCACGCCTCGATCGCCGTGCAGACGATCCTCGAGAAGCAGCTGAAGGCGGAGGGGGCCACTAAGGACGACCTCGGCCGCGATGCCTTCTTTGAGCGGGCCTGGGCCTGGAAGGCCGAAAGCGGTGGCACGATCGTCGGCCAGCTGCGCCGCCTGGGCTATTCGGTGGATTGGCGCCGCGAGCGCTTCACCCTTGATCCGGGGCTCAACAAGGCCGTAGTCGAGGCCTTCGTCAAGCTGCACGAGCAGGGCCTGATTTACCGGGGCGAATACCTGGTGAATTGGTGCCCCGCCTCCGGCTCGGCGGTGAGCGACCTGGAGGTGGAGATGAAGGAGGTGGAGGGCTCGCTGTGGCACCTGCGCTATCCGCTGACGCCGGTGGAGGGGGACTCCATCGACCACCTGGTGGTCGCCACCACCCGCCCGGAAACGATGCTCGGCGACACCGGCGTGGCGGTGAATCCCAGCGATCCCCGTTACGCCCACCTGGTGGGCCGCAGCATTGAGCTGCCCCTGGTGGGCCGCCAGATCCCGATCGTCGCCGATGGGCACGTCGATCCGGCCTTCGGAACGGGGTGCGTGAAGGTGACCCCCGCCCACGACCCCAACGACTTCGCCATCGGCCAACGCCACGGCCTGCCCCAGATCACGGTGATGGCCAAGGACGGCACCATGAACGAGGCCGCCGGCCGCTTTACGGGCCTCGATCGCTTTGAGGCGCGCAAGGCGGTGGTGGAGGCAATGGAAGCCGAAGGTCTGTTGGTGAAGGTTGAACCGCACCGCCACAGCGTCCCCTATTCCGATCGCGGCAAGGTGCCGGTGGAGCCGCTGCTCTCCACCCAGTGGTTCGTGCGCACCGAACCCCTGGCGGCCCGCTGCCGCACCGCCCTCGACAACCCCGCCGGCCCCGAGCCCCGCTTTGTGCCGGAGCGCTGGAGCAAGGTCTACCGCGACTGGCTCACCGACATCCGCGACTGGTGCATCAGCCGCCAGCTCTGGTGGGGCCACCGCATCCCCGCCTGGTTTGTGGTGAGTGAAACGGG
>CAMCQR010000017.1 GCA_945877115.1 Synechococcus sp. UW140
GGGCGGACGCGGTAGAGATCAACAATTTTTCAGCCATGGCCCAGTTTGATTTCTATATGCAGGTGCAGAAGCACTACACAGCCCATAACACCTCCGCCACGGTGGAGTTTCGCGAGAACGAAATCGAACCCCTGGCCGAGGCCATCCATCAGGCCATCGAACAGGGCGAAGGCTATATCTCAGCGGCCCTACTGGCCCGTTTCGATGCCAATGCCACCTTCCCCCGCCTGCCCTTCGAACCCATCGATGCGGCCACCTACCAGCGCCTCTCCGCCGAGGTGGTCAACCGACGCCAGGAAGCGGACTTCTTCGCGTCCCTGCGTCGCTACGACAGCGGTTCCGCCCTGGCTGAAGCGGGTCCGGCTGGCTGTGATTCTGACAAGTGCCTGCTGCCGCTGGCGAAGCCGCAGGGTTGATGGGCCTGTTGCCGTGAGGGGGCTACCTCTAAATAAAACAGTTGACTGAATTGTGAACATATACGTCGTGAACGTATACGTACGGATTCATTCTTGAAAAAACGACTTCAGCTTTCCATCAAACTTTTAAGTCTCTCCTGCAATGGCAAGCGATCTTTTGGCTCACCCATCACTTCCAACCGCCCCGTCTCAGGCCACCAATTAAGACGTAGATTGCTATCATCTATATCAAAAACTGCCATCTCAAATACCCCTTTATCCTCCCAGTGACAGGGAACCTCCAAGGAATTCACTAATGTTTTGAGTTCCTCAAGAGTTCCGTTGAAGATCATGGCTGGAAACAGCGATGGGTGCAGGATCAGTCCTTAAGGTACTTGCTCTAAACCCAACATTATCCAAACGATGTTTTTGGTCCACAACAGCCCACAGCAGGCCCCCCTTCTTGCGGCTGCGATCGCGGGGGCTTGCCGGCTGGAGGGGGGTTGGCCGACGCCCCTGCAACCCCAATTGCTGGAAGTGCTCTTTGAGAACCTGCTCGGTTACAAAGCCGATTTCGACACCCTGGCCCCCGCCCGGGCGGACGACGTGGTCGCCGCCCTGCCCTCGCCCGAGCAACGCCATGAGCTGGTGGAGCTGATGGTCCTCATGGAGCTGCTCTGCCGGCCGATTCCCGCCCCCCTGCGCGAGTCGGTGGAGCGGTGGGCCGCAGACCTGGGTGTGGATGACAATGGCCTACTGCTGGTGCGGGATCTGGCGGCCGATGCCAAAGCCCGCGCCACGGCCGACTTCTATCGTCTTAATTGGATTGGCGACGGCGACCCCCAGGACGACCCCCATTTCCAGGAGCTGCTCGCCCATTACGGCACCGCCGCCTACGCCCTCACGGTCGAAGCCGACCCCGCCATCAGCGCCCGTTGGCAGGCCCTGGCCAACTGTCCCGCAGGCAGCCTGGGCCTGGCGCTGCACGGCTTTTATCAAGAACGGGGCTTCTCCCTGCCCGGGGTGGTCGGCGCTGGCAACGAAGCCCTGGCCCATCACGACTGGATCCATGTGATCACGGGTTACGGCACCACCCCCCTTGGTGAGATGCAAGTCACGGGCTTCATGGCCGCCGCCAGCCCCACCGCCGGCGCCATGCTCGGTTTTCTCGGCGCCGTCTGCATCTTCGAAACGGGTCTGCTACGCAGTGTCGTTGTCAAGCCTGCCCACCACACTTCCCTGGCTGATGCCGGTACCGCCGAACAGCTCGCCGCCGCCATCGCCCGCGGCAGCCGTTGCAAGGTGGATCCGCTCGTCGGCATCGACTACTTCAGCATCGCCAACCAACCGCTGGAGACCATCCGCCACGATTGGGGCCTGCTGGATTGAGGTTCAGCCTATGGGGCCATTCGTAGGGGCCGATCCAATGACCAAAAGAGAGCCCAGAATGGGGAGATGATTGGTGATCCAGCGCCTTCCCCATGACCTCCAGCGACCCCCACCAGCCTGCAGCGGAAACTCCCCGCCCGCCCCTGCCACCCTTCACGGCCGAAACCGCCGCCCAAAAAGTACGCCTGGCCGAAGACGGCTGGAATGGCCGCGACCCCCAGCGGGTCTCCCTGGCCTACAGCAGCGACAGCGTCTGGCGCAACCGGGCCGAATTTGTCCAGGGGCGTGACGCCATCGTTGCCTTCCTGGAGCGCAAATGGCGCCGCGAGCTCGACTACCGCCTCATCAAGGAACTCTGGGCTTGCACCGATCAGCGCATCGCCGTCCGCTTTGCCTATGAATGGCATGACGACGGCGGCCATTGGTATCGCTCCTATGGCAATGAAAACTGGGAATTCAACGACCAGGGCCTGATGGTGCGCCGCATCGCCAGCATCAACGACCTCCCTATTCAAGAGAGCGAACGGCTCTATCACTGGCCCCTGGGTCGCCGCCCGGACGACCATGCCGGTCTCAGTGAGTTGGGTCTGTAGCTCGGCGTCCCAGCATCGCTTCCAAGCGATCGGCCAGGGCAGTGGCGATCACCCCTTTACCTTGGACCCGTTGGGCCCCCTTGGCATCAACAATCCAGGCCGTTTGCTCCTCCCCCTGGACCTCTTCGGCCCGGTTGGCCACCACCAGTTGGCTGGCTCCGAGCCGGCGGCGGGCCGTGGCGATGAGTTCTTCGGTGGACACCCCCTGCATCACCTTGAAGGACACCATCACCAAATCTGGATCCGCCGCCCGCACCGCATCAATCACCTTTTCGGTCGGCTCCAGGGCCAGGTCGAGGTGGCCAAGGCCGCTGGCGATCTTGCCGGCGACGGGGTGCCTGGGACGGTAGTCGGCCACCGCCGCACTGAAAATCCCCGCCTCCAGGCCTTCGGCCACCGCCTCCAGGGTCAGCCGCCGGTAGTCGTCATAGGTGGCCGCCAGCGTGCACGGCAACCAGGAGGGGGGCCGCCAACCGCCATCCCCCAACACGAAACGCACCTCGGCACCGCGCAGCACCAGCTCTTCGGTGATCGCTGCACCCAACCGGCCGCGAAAGCGGTTGACGATGGCGCGGACGCCATCGAGGGGCACCGGCGTCGGACCGCCGGTCACCAGCAGACGCCGTCCCGCCAGGGCACTGGCCGAAACGGCCCGACACACCGCCGCCACCAGCACCTCCGCCGCCGGCAGATTGTGTTTGCCGTAGGCATCGCGAGGGGCGATGAAGCGCACCCCCAGCTCCTGCAACAGGCGGCCATTGCGTTCCAGCAGCGCTGTATGCAACGAGCCATGCATCGTCGGCGCCACCAGAACCTGGGTGCGCCCCTGGCCCAGGCGACCCAGGGCGGAAGCCAGCGCCGCCGTCACCACCGTGTCCGCTACCCCGGCGGCCATCTTGCCGATGGTGTTGTAAGTCGCCGGCGCCACCAGCCAGGCATCAAACGGCTCACTGTCGCTGAGGTGTTCGGCCCGCCAACTCAGGTCACGGATCACCGGCTGTTCGCACGCCCATTCCAGAGCCTCAAGGCCCACATAGCGCAGGGCCTCCTGGCTGCAGAAGGCTGTCACCTGCGCCCCGCGGCGCCGCAGGGCCCGGGCCAGTTCGGGAGCTTTCAGGGCCGCAATGCCGCCGCAGACCATCAAAGCGACGCGCCGGCCCTGCAGGTGGCGCGACAGCAAGGGGACCTCATGGTCCCCCAACAGCGGCGAGCGGGGCGGGCTCCAGTCCCAGTCGGCGAAACTCACAGGGTCTGGGTGGGGGCGACCGCCCGCTGGCGTGCCACACGCCGCAACCGCACCGGGGCCCCATGGCCCAGGGTCACCCCCCGCCGCGCCTGGGGCACCGCCCGGGAATTGGCCGAAGCAAAGTCCATCTCACCCAACACCGTCGCCAGCACAAGCTTCAGTTCCATCTGGGCCAGGGCAGCGCCAACACAGCGACGCACCCCGGCCCCAAATGGCATGTATTCATAGGGACTAAACTGCCGCTCCAGAAACCGTTCTGGCCGAAAGTGCTGCGGTTCGGGATAGAGGTCAGGCCGCAGATGCAACAGGTAAATACAGGCCATCAACAGGTCGCCTGGTTCGTAGCACTGGCCCCCCAGTTCCACGGGCGTTTGCACCTGGCGCGCAAAACTCAGCATGGCCACGGGATGCAACCGCAAGGTTTCCTGACCAACAGCCGTGAGATAGGGCAACTTCATCGGATCCGCCCCGACCCCGGCCCCATCAAGCTCGGAGCGCAGGCGCTCGAGGGCGTGGGGGGTGCGGTGCAACCAGTACAACGCCGCCGTCAAGGCCGTGGCCGTTGTCTCGTGACCCGCCACCAGCAAGGTCATCAACTCATCACGCACATCGACATCGCTGAGGGGTTCGCCGGCTTCGTCGCGGGCCTCCAGCAACATCGAAAGCACATCAAACCGATCGCCATGGGGCTGGGCCCGGCGCTCGGCAATCATGGCGTAGAGCAAATCGTCGGTCTGTTGCGCCAATTGATTGATGCGACGGCCTGGACTGAGCGGGCCCAGATCCTTCTGCAGCCAAGGGAAAAACAACACCGCCGAGGTTAAGGGTGTGGCCGTCATCCCCAGGCGGCGGGTCAGCAGGGCCTCCAGTTCGCCGTGGCGCTCCCGTTGCCCCAAGCCAAAGACCACCTCCAGGATCACGCCCATACTGATGCGCTGCATCGCCTCCCGCACGGAAATCTCTCCCTGCTGCGGCCAGGTGGCCATTTCCTCGCGCGTGATTCGTTCAATCAGGCGCCCATAGTTCTGGAGGTGCTCGCCATGGAAACGGGGCATCACCAGTTGGCGGCGATGGCGATGCGAAATACCGCTCAACAGAATCGTGTTGCGGACACCGAGCATGGGAGAAAGCAACAGATTGAGTTCGCCCGGAGAACTGAATTCACTACCGGTATCGCGACTCATCAAGGCCTGAAGGGTCCTGGGTTCACTGAGCAGAAACACCGGGCCGGTGCCCATGGCACTGCCAAAGACAGACACCTGGAAGCTGTCCTTGCCACGGCGCGACTGGGCCTGCATGAAGCCGGTGGGGTCGAGGATCCAGCGGGCCAGCTCCCAGCTACGCCGCAACGGTGATGGCGACACGAGTCCAGGTCGCCCAGGAGGAATTGAGCCATTGAACGGGCTCGCCACTCCAGGGCTACCCCCATCAACGGACGCGGCAGTTCGGGTCATGGCGCAGGAGCCCAGCGTGGCCCAAAAGCTAGCCCGATCCTCGCGGACCTTTAGATCGGCAGCCCCAGACATTGCCCAACCACCTCCCGGCTGTTCTCTGACAATCCGGGCAGGGACGCCAGCCCATGGAGAGCCAAGCCCATCGCCTGCCGACGGCTGGGGCCGTAGCACTGCCAACGGCTGAAGATTTTGCATAGCCGGGCCGCCGTGATCGGATTGCGCTGATCGAGAAGCCCAATCTGCTCCGCCAGAAAGCGGTAACCCGAGCCGTCCACCGCATGGAAGACCACCACATTGGCGGCCAGTCCCCCCAATACCGCCCGCACCGAATTGGGTGCCATCGGGTCATAGCGGGGATGGTCAAGCAGCCTTTGCACCCGCTCAAGACCATCATCAAAGGGAGCCGAAGCCTCCAGGGCAAACCAGGCATCGAGAATCACCGGGCGGTCCTGCCAGCGCCCGTAAAAAGCATCGAGGGCGGCCTGACGCTCTGCCAGAGGCTGGGTCTGCAGGGCCGCGAGCCCGGCCCGGGCCAGGGTCATTGAGGGCCCGTCCACGGCGGCGCGGGCCGCCGTAATGGCGGCCGGATCGCCTGCCGCCACAAGCCATTTCCAGATTTGTCCACTCAAAAGGCGATCGCCGCAGCCCTCGGGCCAGGGCAAGTCCCACTGCCCCTGGCAACGGACCAGGGCCAGGCGCAAGGGTTCGGTCAACACCTCACCCAAACGACGTCGCATAGCCTCCACGGCCCAATAGAAGGCCGGTGGATCCGGTTCAACCACACCCTCCTCCAACTCCGGTAAGGCCGGCAAGGCCATCAGGGCACTGCGGCTGGCCTCCGAAAGGGTGGGGTCCGCCAGAATGCGGCCGAAAGCCTCAATCAACTCATCCTCTAACAAACCATCAGGGCGTCCCTGGGCCCGCCGCACCAGCGCCCGCCGCATCAGCTCCTGCCCCGCATCCCAGCGGGCAAACGGATCGCTGTCATGGGCAAACAGGTGGACCAATTCGCGTACTGGTCTTCCGATTTGCAACCGCACGGGGGCCGAAAAATGGCGCAGCAGGGACAGGGCTGGAGGTTGGGCCTGGTTCGGCAGGCCCTTAAGGACCAGGGTCTGTTCCGCTTGGTCGATCACCACCACCTTGGTGCAACGCCCCCAGTCTCGATCTGGGGCGGGTGCCACCGCCGGGACTTCGGATCCAGATCCAAACTGAATGGGCTGATCCCGCCCCGATTGATCCACCAGGCCCATGGCCAACGGGATCACAAGGGGCTGTTTCAACGGCTGGCCCGGCGTCTGAGGCGTTTGCTGGGAGATCGTCAGCTCCAGGGTTCCCTTATGGCGGTTCCAGCGCCGTCTGACGCGCAGCAGGGGGGTGCCGGCCTGGCTATACCAAAGGCGGAACTGTTCAAAGTCAAAAGCCAAATGCGAATCAGCCGCTCCATCGCGCATGGCGGCCAGAAAATCATCGATGGTCGCTGCTGAACCATCATGGCGCTCAACGTAAAGAGCCATGCCCTTAAAAAATGTCTCATGCCCCAAAAGGGTTTGCAAAGCCCGAATTAACTCAGAGCCTTTTTCGTAGATGGTGGTGGTATAAAAATTATCGATTGCCTGATAATGATCCGGTTGTACAGCATGGGCCGTTGGCCCGGAATCCTCCCGAAACTGAGTGTTACGTAAAAAAGCAACATTCTCGATACGATTTAGGGAGTGACCATGGAAATCTGCACTGAAACATTGGTCTCTGAAAACGGTCAGGCCCTCCTTGAGTGATAACTGAAACCAATCGCGACAGGTGATCCGATTACCTGTCCAATTATGAAAATACTCATGGGCAATCACACTTTCAACCCGCTCTAACTCTGCATCTGTAGCCGTTTCGGCGTCAGCCAGCACTAACTTGGAATTAAAGATATTCAGACTCTTGTTCTCCATAGCGCCCATGTTGAAGTGACGCACAGCAACGATATTGAATTCTTTTAGGTCGTACTCCAGCCCATAGACCTGCTCATCCCATGCCATGCATCGCTTCAAGCTCGCCATGGCATGGGCCGTCAAAGGTGCATCCCCAGGCTCGACATGGAGCCGCAAGCGCACCTCACGCCCACTGGCTGTAAGGAAGGCACCCGTCACCTCCTCCAGCTGGCCAGCCACGAGGGCAAACAAATAGGAGGGTTTGGGGAAAGGGTCATCCCAAACGGTGTAGTGCCGGGCGCGGCCATCGTCTCCAGGGGGCAAGGGGCCCGCATCCACCCCATTGCCATTGGAGAGCAACACCGGATAGCGCTCCCGATCGGCCTCAACCCGCACCCGGAAACAACTGAGCACATCGGGCCGATCCGGATGGAAGGTGATGCGGCGAAAGCCCTCCGCTTCGCACTGGGTTGTCACCATCCCGCCACTGCCGTAGAGGCCCTCCAGGCTGGTGTTGGCTTGGGGCTCAAGCCGCACCAGGGTCCGCAGCACAAACGGAGCTTGGGGTGGATTCAGCAGGGTTAGGCCAATGGCCGTATGGCGATAGCCCTGGGGTGCCAAGGGCAGTCCATCCTGGCTGATCCCCAACAATTCCAAGCCGAGACCCTGCAACTCCAGGGGCCCAGAGGCTCCAGGGGTCGCCGGCTCCAGGGACAACTCCGCCTCCACAAAGGCGACATCCCCTTCCAGCCGCACCGACAGGTCGGTGCGGCTAAGCCGGTAGGGATAGGGGCGGTAATTGGCGAGGTAGACGGCGTCCATAGGGGGCCTGGCCTACTTCTTGCCGCCGGAGCCGGCTGTTTGCATGGCCTTCTTGACCTGGGCCACCAAGGTGTCCACTTCCTTCTTCCAATCAGGCGGTAGCGAAGAGCCACAGAACTTGTCAATCCGCAACACGGTTTCAGCTACGGAGGCATTGACGAGCTGTTCGCGGGTCAAGGGGGACGGGGCACCTTGAATCTGACTGCCATGTTTACTGCTCAGCACGGAGGTCAACATGCTGAGATTGCCTTCCATGGAAGCTTTGAAAGGCAACTTGGCCTGGGCCAAGGTACACATATTGATCGCCGCCATGCTCATGTAGGTGTTGAACTGGTCGGCAGTCGCCGGGGTGGCGGCGGGGGTCTTGGCCTGCTGCGCCAGAACCGATGCAGGGAAGGACAGGCTGAGACCAAAGATGGCCAGGGCCAGGACGGACCGCTTGGCGAGCATGGGGAAGAGGGGATGAACGTGTCCATGCTGCTGCATCACAGGCCCGTCGCCCAGTGGCGCCAGTTGACAGCGTGGCCCTCAGGGGCCTGTGAGTCAGTCCTGCAAGGGAGCCAAAGTCGCTGCCCCGAGCAGGGGGGGACCTGCCGCCTCCAGACGGATCTCATGGTGGATTTCGCTGAGTTCAAGCTGGCCATCACGCCAGCAATAAATCGAACGCGATCGGTAGCGATCTTGATCCACCAGGCGAATGTGCTCGATCACATGAAGATCTTGGTCCTGGGATTCTAAAATCACCTCATGCTCATCGACCTGGCGAATCTGGCTTTTGACCGGTATGCCGTCTATAAAATCTTGACTCCGTCTCAATTGGTGGCCACAGAGATAGACATCCACGCAACCCCTGGAACGATATTGTGGTTTGATTTTAAAAAAGTCGTAGGACTCTTCCGGCCACCAACTAAGCCGATAAGCCGCTTCTCCATGGCTGGGTTCACTATACATTTCCACTCGGACCAACATATCGAGTCGCAACACTTCGGCATCGCCGAAAAAATAAAGACGACGCGAACGCCACAGACCAAGATTGCGCCCAAACCAGCGTTTCAAATTAGAATCCAGTTGAATCCGACTGCGAACCGGCCCCGTGGGGGCAGTGGCGGGTTTGGAGGTCTTTGCCGCACTGGAGATGGGAGGCCCGTGGAAAGGGGGCTCTGGCGTCTTGGTCATGGCGTCCAATTTTGAGGCCCTTGAGTCCCTTCTCTCATAGCCAATCCAAAGCACGTATGCACGTTTTCACCTAAAAGCCATAGGGTGTGACGAACCCAAGTCAAATCCCGGTGAGTGCTACAGGTCACCGAAGCCTCCTGCATTTGATCTGCATCCCGTCTCGCCCTTGGCGGCACCCCTCTCTCCTGACTCCATGACGGGTACGACCCTCACAGACACCAAGACAGAACCGACCCACTTCCAGTGCCTGAAGTTGTTACTGGTGGCTGGCAAGCACCACATGGCCACCAACGATCTGCGGGCGTTGGTGACTTTTCTCAACAAAGATGACTTCGGCTTTCAGGTGTCCCTTGAACTCGTCGATCCAGCCAGCCACCCGGAGGTGCTGGAGCTGCATCGACTGGTCGCCACCCCGGCGCTTGTCAAACTCGAACCGGCCCCCAAGCAGATCTTCGCCGGCAACACCCTGTCGCTCCAGGTGCGCAGTTGGTTGCCCCGCTGGAAGCAAACCGAAGTGGTCACGGGCTTGGGCCTCAGCCTTGTCCCGGCGGAGATGGATGGCAGCCGCAGTCTGCGCGAGGTGCAACTCGAAGACCAGCTGCTGGTCCTGCGCCAGGAGAACGAAACCCTGATCGAGCGGGTGGGGGTTCAGGAACGACTGCTGCGCATGGTGGCCCATGAATTGCGTACACCCCTGACGGCGGCCAAGTTGGCAATCCAGAGCCACGGGCTCGGGCAGATCGACCAGGCCCGCTTCCACGACGTTCTCAAACGCCGATTGGACGACATTGAAGCCCTCTCTAGCGACCTTCTTGAAGTAGGTACTACCCGCTGGGAAGCCCTGTTCAATCCCCAGCGGCTGGCCCTTGGCCAAGTTGCGGCCGAGGCCATCCTGGAACTCGAGAAACTGTGGATGGGTCGCAACCTGGAATTCGTCACCGACATCCCAGCCGATCTACCGGATGTCTACGCTGATCAACGGCGTATGCGTCAGGTGCTCCTCAACCTGATCGAAAACGCCCTGAAATTCACCCCCGATGGCGGTCGCGTCGTTCTGACCCTGCTGCACCGCACCAATCAATGGGTCCAGATCAGCGTTTGCGACACCGGCCCGGGCGTCCCCCTTAAGGAGCAGCAGCGCATCTTCCAGGATCGGGTGCGCCTACCCCAGACCTCTACCACCACCTCCGGCTACGGCGTGGGACTGTCGGTGTGCCGGAGGATCGCCCAGGTCCACGGAGGCCGCATCTGGGTGGTGTCTGAACCGGGAGAAGGAGCGTGTTTCCACTGCACGATTCCCGTTTGGAGCGGCCAGACGCTGACGAACTCGACCCCTGGTGGTGCTGATCTCAATGAAGAGAACGACTAAGCGCCTTGACGAACGCCCCCACCGACCCGTAGTTTCAAACCAACAGCGCGGAGCTGATCGCCATACCAACCTGGTTCGAGCCTTACGAGGTTCATGCCCAACTCCCCAGGAGCTGGGACCACGGTTTTGATAGCGTTCACTCGACTGTGGCCTCGCCCCCATCGTCTAGAGGCCTAGGACACCTCCCTTTCACGGAGGCGACAGGGGTTCGAATCCCCTTGGGGGTATTATAAGAACAAATTTGATAAATATATAATTTTTTGTAATTAATTATACTGATTCATATAGAAGTTATTCGTTTCGGCCAATGCCAGCACGACGATGAGCTTCCTGTTGGACTCCCCTTAAATTATTGGCGAGGTCCTGCTGAAGCCGCTGTTCAATCAAACCGATCGGCATACCGGGGTTTCCCTGAACCGTAAGGTCGTAGAGCAACCAAGTGCTGGTTGTGTCCATCCCAATCATCCAGAAACCTTGGAAGCGGCGGAAATCCCCTTCCACCATCTGGAATGCCAACTGGCCAGCCTCGATGTCTTCATGGAGCTCAAGCAAGACCCTGGCACTAAAGCGAATGCCACATAAGTTCTGAGTACCCACCTGTTCAACCCGCACCTGATTGCCCTCACGGGAGAGCTGACGCGAGAGGCTGAGGTTGGGGATGAAGCGATTCAGATTGTCATAATCAGTGAGGGCCGACCACAACCAATAAGGTTCAATTCGCAAACGCAACTGGGCAGCCAACCGGCGAGTTCCCTGGGGCAATCGCTCCATTTCCTGCTGGATGGTGTCCAGGGTGCAATTGACACCCGAAAGCCGTCGCTCGGGGCAGCGATCAGGCATGGGGGCGGAGAACGGTGCCAGGGTCTGCGTCAAGGGAAATCGGGTGACTCGTTCGGGGTGACGGACACAGCTGCAGGTGTTATTCCATACCGCACATCAAAGCTAGCGGCACTCCCGGAGCCTGGCGAGGGCTTACCCAAGTGGGGGGGTAGGGAGCTTTCCCTATGATCGTTGCGTTTTTAGGCCGCTGCTTTCGAGATGCGCGTTTCCACAGGCAACACCAGCGGCTCCGACAGCCGCATGTTCACCGTGGTGATCGAAAACCTGGGTGTCGGTCGTCCTCGGCGGGCCACCCGGCAACTGACGGTGCCTTTCCAGCAACTTCAATCCCTGCTCCAGTCTGTCGCCCTCAGGGGCGATCGCCTCAAGATCATCAGCGTCGACGGCCAGCCCCTAGCCGCCCCTGAAGCGGCAGCGCAAGCGCCAGGATCCACAGGGGCCGTGGCCGCCGAGAACGATGCCCCCCAGGCGGATGCCGGCGAGACAGCGGCGGCTCCGGATCCGGTAGCTGCCGACCCGCTTCCCGCCACCCCTTCCCCCGCCAAGAAAGCCGCCGTGGCCCACGCAGACGTTCCCGTCAATCTTTACAAGCCGAAGGATCCTTTCATCGGCACGGTCATCGATAATTACTCCCTGCTTGTCGACGGCGCCATCGGCAGGGTCAACCAAATCACCTTTGATCTCAGCGGAGGCAACCTCCACTACATCGAAGGCCAAAGCATTGGCATCATTCCTGAGGGAACCGATGCCAACGGCAAACCACACAAACTTCGCCTCTACTCCATCGCCAGCACACGCCATGGCGACAACGTTGAAGATGGCACAGTCTCCCTGTGTGTCCGCCAACTTGAATACGAAAAAGAAGGCCAAACCATCTACGGGGTCTGCTCCACCTTCCTCTGCGATATCGAACCGGGAGCCAAGGTTAAAATCACCGGACCGGTGGGCAAGGAAATGCTCTTGCCCCCTGATGAGGATGCCAATATCATTATGTTTGCCACCGGCACCGGTATCGCTCCAATGCGGGCTTACCTGCGCCGCATGTTCGAGCCAACCGAACGGGCCAAGAATCCCGAATATCAGTTCGCCGGCAAAGCGTGGTTGTTCATGGGGGCTCCAAAAACCGCCAACCTTCTCTACGAAGACGATCTCCAGCGCTACCTCACGGACTTCCCTGAGAACTTCCGTTATACGAAAGCCATCAGTCGTGAGCAACAGAACGCCAAGGGGGGACGGATGTACATCCAGGATCGGGTTCTCGAGAACGCCGACGAGATCTTCGCCATGATTGAAGATCCCAAGACCCACGTGTACATGTGCGGCCTAAGGGGCATGGAGCCTGGGATTGACGAGGCCATGACAGCTGCCGCTGCGGCCAAGGGTCTTAATTGGGCCGAGCTTCGTCCCCAGCTCAAAAAGGCTGAACGCTGGCACGTGGAAACCTATTGACCCGGACGAGCTGCGGGTCCAGCTCCTGGCTTTCCAGGGCTGGATCCCATCAGTGATCGAACACACTCCAGGCCCACGCGACCAGCCAAAGCGCTCCCGAGCCGTTAAACCTGGAGCAGTGCAAGACCGCCGATGACGTCCATCCTCACCAACCCCCTCAGGGTTGGGCTCCGCCAGGAACGGGTGATCACCCCCCAATGCTTGGTGATCTTCGGAGCCAGCGGCGATCTCACCCACCGCAAACTGATTCCGGCCCTGTTTGAGCTGTTTCGCCAGCGGCGCCTGCCCAGCGAATTTGCCATCCTTGGTTGCGCTCGTCGCCCCTGGAGTGACACCGAATTCCGAGACCGGATGCAGGAAGCCCTCAAGGCCGAGATCAACGAACACCTGCAGGCCTGGGAGCAGTTTTCCCAAGGGCTTTTCTACGAGCCGGTCGATCTCCAGCAGACCGACCACATGGTTCGCCTGGCCCTAAGACTTGAGACTATTGATCGATTACGGGCCACCCGGGGGAATCGCACCTTTTATCTTTCCGTTTCTCCGGAGTTTTATGGCAGCGGCTGCAAGGCCTTGGCCTCAGCCGGACTGCTCGCAGACCCCGAGCGCAGTCGCATCGTCATCGAAAAACCCTTTGGCCGTGACTACGGCAGCGCCCAGAACCTGAACCGCATCGTTCAATCCTGTGCCAAGGAAAGCCAGGTCTTTCGCATCGACCACTATCTGGGAAAGGAAACGGTTCAAAATATTTTAGTTATGCGGTTTGCTAACACGATATTTGAACCAATCTGGAACCGGAATTACATCGCTAACGTGCAGATCACCGCTGCCGAAACCGTCGGTGTTGAAGAAAGGGCAGGCTATTACGAATCCGCAGGTGCCCTGCGGGACATGGTCCAAAACCATCTCACCCAGATCCTGGCCCTCACAGCGATGGAACCGCCAGGTCGCTTCGATCCTGAGGCGATTCGCAATGAGAAAGCCAAGGTGTTGCAAGCCGCCCATTTGGCCGATGAAAATGACGCCTGGAAATGTTGTGTGCGGGGTCAATACGGTCCCGGTGGCACCAGCAGCCATCCCCTGAGCGGCTACCGCCAGGAACCGGGAGTGAATCCCAACAGCACCACAGAAACCTATGTGGCCATGAAAGTGTTCATCAATAATTGGCGATGGCAGGGGGTGCCCTTCTACCTGCGCACCGGCAAACGTTTGCCCAAGCGGCTCTCCGAAGTGGTCCTGACCTTCCGCAGGGCCCCAGTCCATTTGTTTGATGCCGCCGGTGGAGCGCCCACCCCCAATCAGCTGATCCTGCGGATTCAACCCGATGAGGGGGCGGAAATAAAATTTGAAGTTAAGGCTCCGGGCTCCGGCATGCGCAGTCGCCCCGTCGACATGGCCTTCAATTACGACGACTCCTTCGGCGAACCCTCCGACGAGGGCTACGTCCGCCTGCTTGCCGACGCCATGCTGGGGGATCCCACCCTGTTCACCCGCAGCGATGAGGTGGAAGCCGCCTGGCGGCTCTACACCCCCCTACTGGCCTTGATTGAAGAGGCCCCCTGGCAACTGCCGGTCCATCCCTACGAAGCCCGAACCTGGGGACCGGCCGCCGCTGATTCCCTGTTGGCCGATGACGGCTTGAGCTGGCGGCGTCCCTGAACCAGCTGGACCAGCGCACCGACTTCCCTTCCAACCAATTCCGATAGCGTCGAGCCATGTCCGCCCAGCTCACGCTCCAGGCCCCCCTGGAGCTCCCCCCCGCCGATCTCACCGCCTACCTGGAGCAACTGTGGAGTGGCCACTTGGCCGGCAGTACCGGTGCGGCCACCTTCACGCTGGTGGTCTGGGATCCGGCCTGGTTGGAGCAGCAACTGATCCGCAGCGGCCGTCACGATGGACCGATCACCGGCCTACTGACGCCCGAACTGCTGGAGGCGGCCCGTACTTCTGTGGCGGCCCTGGATCTGCCCCCAAGTACTGCACCCATGGATCCCGCTCTGGCTTGGCACCTCGGCCAGCTTCCAGGGGACCACAAAGCCGATGATCTGCGGGGGAGGTTTGTGGCCAGTGCGATCAGTGCCCAGATGCCAAGGCGCCTGATCACCGTGGCGCCAACCCTGGCTGCGGACCACCCCCTGGAAACCATGGTGGCGGCCTACTGTCCCCTGCCCGATGAGGGGGGAGCGGGGGCCGCCTGCGGTGATGTCGTGGTGCTGCGGGGGGGCATGGGATCCCTGCGCCAGGCCCTTGCTCTAATCGAACCTTTGGTTGCCCCAGAGCTGCCCTGCTGGGTGTGGTGGAACAGCAGTCTGGATGAACCACCCGAGATGCTGGAGGCCCTAGCGCCCATCCCGAGGCGCCTCGTGATTGACACTTCCCTCGGCCAACCCAGGCGTTGCCTGGATGTGCTGTTGGCCCACATCGAAGCAGGGCAGGCAGTCAATGATCTCAACTGGCTACGCCTGCGCAGCTGGCGCGAATCGCTGGCCATGGTCTTTGACCCCCCAGCCCGGCGCCCTGCCCTCAACCATGTGGTTCAGCTCGACATTGATGTTGAGGGTCACCATCTGGTCAAGGGTCTGCTTCTGGCCGCTTGGATGGCGGACCGGCTCGGCTGGCATTTGCTCAACAGTTCCAGCGTCGCCGACGATGGCAATGGTGTAGGCGTCAGTGCCGAATTCCAGCGCACCGATGGCGTGGCCGTTCGCTTCCGTCTGATGCCCGTGCCCGTGGGCGTGGCCAAGACCCACCCAGGAGCCATCCTGGGTCTCAGGCTGATCTGCAATCCAGCGGATCAACCGCCCTTGTGCGTCATTTTTTGCTCGGAGTCCGGAGGGTGCATGCGCCTTGAGTCCGGAGGCATGGCCGCCATGGAGCTGGCGGAAGAGGTGGTACCTCTGCCCCAGGAAAGCGAGGAGATGGAAATGGCCCGCCTGTTGGCCGGCGGCCACGATTCCACCAATCCGTTGTTGGCAGCCGCGGCACCAATCGCTGCCCGGTTGCTGCCAGGCTGAGCACCGCGCATCGACCTTCTGAGCCTTGAGCTGCCTTATCGGGGCCCCCTGCAGCGGCAGTGGCAAAACCCTTCTAAGCCTCTGCCTCGCCGCCGCCGCCCGCGCCCGCGGCGTCCAGCTTCAGCCGTTCAAAGTGGGACCCGACTATCTGGATCCCCAACTGCTCTCCCAGGTGGCGGGGCGCCAGTGCCGGAATCTTGATCCCCTGCTTTGTGGCGAAGACTGGGTTCGCCGCAGCTACCGCTGGCATGGCGGCCAGGCCGATCGGGTCCTGGTGGAGGGGGTGATGGGTCTGTTCGATGGCCGGGGCCCCAGCAGCGAAGGCAGTTCGGCCGCCGTCGCCCAGTTGCTCGATCTGCCAGTGGTCCTGGTGGTGGAAGCCTCCCGTCAGGCTGGATCCCTGGCCGCCCTCGTGCGGGGCTTTCGCGACCATGGCCCCCCCCAGGTGCGGATGGCAGGGGTGGTGCTGAATCGGGTCGCCAGTGAACGGCATCGGGCCCTGCTGGCTGAAGCCCTCGCCGACCTGGGCATGCCCCTACTGGGTTCGCTGCCCCATGATCCTTGCCTGGAATTGCCATCACGCCACCTGGGCCTGCTCCCCCCCCACGATCTGCCTGATTTCAACGGGCGACTAATCCAGTGGGCATCGCTGGCCGAACGACACCTGGACATGGAACGGTTCTGGACCCTGATGGAGCCGCCCCAACCTGGCAACGAAGACCCCATCCTCCACAGTCTTGATCAAGTCGCCCCCCTCGAACGGCTTCGGTCTTCGCCGTTAGGCCAACGCCCGACGGTGGCCATCGCCGCCGATGGGGCGTTTCATTTTCGTTATGCCGAAACCACCGAGTTCCTGACGGCGGTCGGCCTCGAACCGATCCCCTGGAGCCCCCTGGCGGACGAACCCCTGCCCCAAAGCTGCGCCGCCGTGATGCTGCCCGGGGGCTATCCCGAGCTCCATGGCGCCCAATTGGGTCTGGCGCGTCGCAGCCTTGGCCAGTTAGCGGCCGCCGTTAAACAGGGACTGCCCCTGGTCGCCGAATGCGGTGGCTTGATGCTGCTGGGCGAAGCCCTGCAGGATTCAGGCGGAACCTGGCAGCCGATGGCAAACATCCTTCCCTTCAGGGCCCAGAGGGGAGAGCTGAGCCTCGGCTATCGGCAAGCCACTGTCAGCGCCAATGGCCTGGTGCTTCGGCATGGTGAAACGTTGACGGGCCACGAATTCCACCGCTGGCAGCTGCTTCCCAGGGCTGGCGTTACGGCTTCCAAAGGGCCTGTGGTCGGAGTACCGGAAATGTGGCAGGTTGAGGGCTGGGGATCACCAAGGAGACCCGAAGGATGGACTTCGCCGAACGTTCACGCAAGCTGGCTTCACATCCACTGGGCTGGATGCCCGGCGATTCCATGGCGCCTGGCGGCTTCAACAGGGCACGTCGCGCCGAAAATGAAAACCGCAGGTTCCTGACACCCCCTGAACCCCGCTCTCCTGCGGCCCGCGAACGTTGGCGCATGACGGTGAGAGGCAACGTGCAGGGTGTGGGCTATCGGGCCAGCTGCCTGCGTCGCGCCAATGATCTTGGCCTCAGCGGCTGGGTGCGGAACATGCCCGACGGAACGGTGGAAGTGGAGGCAGAAGGGACCATCCTGGCTCTTACCGAACTACGACTGTGGTGTGAGAAGGGGCCCCGCCATGCCCATGTGAGCAACGTCGCCAATGCCCTGATCCCAGCAACTGGATCCGATTGGTTCGAGATCCGACCCTGAACGGCCACCTGGGCCCATGGGCTTGGCTGGAGTTGGTGGCCCTCGGCCTGACCATTGCCTTCAGCCCTCCCCACCTTGGACTCCTGTTCTGGCTAGTGCCCGGTCCCCATGGCCTGGTGCGAGCCTCGCTGTTGGTGGGCAGTTGGCTGGCCATCTCCGCCTTGACAATCGGGATTCTCGCCATTGCGATTCAAGGCTCGATCGCGCCGCTGTGGATTCTCCCCAAAGCATCCACAGGGATGATGTCCGCCCTTTTGGATGGCCTCGCTGCCGTGGCTCTGGTCACCGTGGCTGGATTCGCCCTGCTAACGCGGCATGGCAACCCTTCACAGGCAGAAGGGGGACTACAACAGCGCCTTCAAGGATTGCCCTTCCCCCTGATGCTGGCCCTCAGTTGCGGCTGTCCAGCTCCTCAGTCCTGAAGATGGGTTCCTCTATGCCAGAGCCCTGAACCAGCTAAAGCAAGCCGGTATTCAAGGCGCAGAACGTTTCGGCGCCATAACGATGCTCTGGCTGATCAGCAGCAGTTTGATGATCCTGCCCCTGGTTCTACTTGGGGCCATGGGTGCAATGCGAACAGGTCACTTCTTAGTGCCCATCAAACGAGGACTGGTGGACCACGGTGTTGAACTTGGGGCAATCCTAAGCTTGGGTCTAGCCGGCTATCTCGGCTGGCAGGGCTGGACCGCTATGCAGGCGATGGGGTAAACCTGGTGAGCAGCAACTAGAGGTGGCTCACTTCTTGGTTAGAAAAAGATAAACTTACCTGTTCACCCTCCAACAAATTTGTCAAATACGATGGATCATGGATACGGCAATGATGCATCACCATCGGGCCTGTCATCGGCTTTTGCTTGCGCCTTTTTGCCATCAACTCGCCCATGAAAGATAGGGCCATTGGCAGCACCACAAGGCAAGAAGCCCCTGCCAAAGTAAGGGCCACCATCAATGACATCTCAACATTAGCGATTGTGGAGAAAACAGGAGTAGTCGCCACAACGGGCGCTTGACCCGTCAAGGCCAAAGGAGCAGAATTAACCTTTTGCAATGAGACAGGAAGAACACCCAATGAAATTGGGGCAGAAGGATGACTATTGCCTACCCAGATTGGCGTGATCCCCATGAGCTATCCAACTTTCGATTTGCCAAACATTAATCAGCAGACAACAGAGTCAGCCAAAACACTGAATATCCTCAGTATTTAGATTTAATTAGGTTTTAAGATTTTATACGGCTTTAAGTTTGTCTCCCTATTTCAGTTCTCCCCCTTTAGCCATGGCAGCCAAAGCGCCTCAAGACCCTGAGGTCCCGGCTGGGCCATGAGGGTTACAGCCCTACTGGCACGGCTCACGGCCACATAAATGAGACGGCGCCGAAGGAGGTGATCGGCAGGAGAGAAGACATCTCCATCCACAAAAACCTCGCCAAACGTGCTCCCCTGGCTGCGATGCACCGTAAGGACCGATGCCGGACCGAGGGGCGCGAAGGCATCACGTACCAGAAAGTAATGACGCCAAAACCAGCGGGCCTGCCCCTGATCAGCGGCTAGCGCCTGGGATCGCAGGCTCCTTAAGGCCGCCTCCAATTCCACCCGCGCCTTGGATCCGATCGGAGGCATCAGCCTCAGGCGCCATTCCCCCTCACCGGTATGAACCCGCAGGTTGAAGGTCTCGATCAAGGCCATTGGAGCACCGCTGCCGAAGGCACTCAGATCACACAGCTCGGGCTCGACCTCAAGCACCTTCAATTCACGGTTCGATCCCAACACCAATTCCCCATCGCCTGCCACCTCAGAGGGCTCACGGCAGGCGGGACCCATGACAGCTCCCCTCGTGATCAATACCTCCCCCGGAAGCACCGGATTCTCGTCAGCCGCCGCCCCATGCACCGCCCGGCGGGCGATCGGCACCAGCCGTTCCAGCGACCGATTGGTGTAACAGAGAATCCTGGCCAGATTGGGATCATGAGCCTCGGCACAGCGGCGCAGGGCCGTCTGGGCTGAGGCCAACCAATCAGTCCTTTCCAAAAAAGCAACCCGCCCCCCTTGCGATTCGAGCGCCGGCAGGGCGGGTGGGGCTTCGCAGGGAAGGGCACCCGTGCGAAGCCCGCTAGCCAGGCGCAAAACCGCGCCGCTATGGCGCACCACCTGGGTGAGTGCGACCGAGCGGGCCTTCAGGCCAATGAACACAGGACTCACTTCCTCCGTCACGGGGGGAAGTTGGGCCGGATCACCGACAAAAATCAATCGGGTGGCGAAGGGATGGGCGCAGCGCAGGGTGATCTCCAGCAAACTGCTATCGAGCATCGAAGCCTCATCGATCAACACCAGAGCCAGGGACTCCAGGGACTTGGCGGTCTGGGCCGTTTCCTGACAGATCTCAAGGTCGTGTTGCCGCCTCAGTTTGAGGCGCAGCAGCCGATGCAGGGTGGAGGGATACCAGGTGGCCCGAAGACCGGTGCGTTGCAGGTGCTCCCTGAGCACGTCAACCGCCTTATGGGTAGGGGCTGCGACGGTCCAGCACCAACCAAGGGCTTCCGCCTCTGCCAAAAAACGCATCGACAGAAAGGTTTTGCCCGTACCGGCAAAGCCGCTGAGCACGAAGGGATCCCTGGCCAGGTCATCATCAAGCCACTCCCGGAAAGCCCCAAAGGCGTGCTTCTGCTCCTGGCTGAGCGACGGGGAAGCAATCAACCGAGAGAGAGGGAAACCGGGGCTGCGGTGTGGGTCAACAGATGGGCCAGATGCAGGGGTGAGCCGACGAGAGCCAGACCGGTCAGGGCAACGGCTGGACCAATCAGGCTGCCGATCAGAACCTCCCTACGGGTATGGCCCAAATTCTCCTTGAGAGGCCAATGGAAACCGCCAATGGGTGCCTTCTCAGGGCTGGTCGCTTCTTCCCGAGACCAAAGGGAAGCCGGCAATTGGTTGACCCGAGCGGCCGTCAGCCCAGCAGCATGACGGACTCCACTGGCGTCGTAGAGGACCACAAAGGACACCGCCGCCGCCAAGGCGAACAGGGGGGACTGGAAACCCTCGTACCAACCGATGGCCGCCGAAGTGCCTGTCATCAGGGCGGCATGGCTTGAGGGCATGCCGCCGGTTTCCAGCAGCACAGCGGGGCGCCAACGTCCGTGGACGGCATACTCCACAAAAAGCTTGGAAAGCTGGGCCACCCCACAGGCTGCCAACCCCCACCACAACACAGCGTTGTCGAAAAGGTCACGCAGCATCAGGAGCCAGTGGCCGGAATCGGGGGTCATGGAAACTGTCATCGATCGCGACTGGTGATGAAATCGGCCAGGGCCAGGAGGGGTTGGGCCTGTCCTTGCCAGGGTGCCAGGGACTCCTTGGCCTCCGTGACCAACTGATGGGCCCTTTGTTGGGATTCTTGCAGCCCCAACAATTTCGGATAGGTCGTTTTGTCCACGGCCTCATCCTTGCCGGCCGTTTTACCCAGCACCTCGCTGGATGCGGTGACATCAAGAATATCGTCAATGATCTGGAAGGCCAGACCAATTCCCCGGGCGTAGGTCCTGAGGGCGGCGAGCAGATCCTGGGAGGCCCCTCCCAGCAAGGCGCCACTGATCACGCAGGCCCGCAGCAGGGCACCCGTCTTGTGAAGATGGATGTATTTAAGGGTCTCCAGATCAACCCGCTTGCCTTCGGATTGCAGATCGACCACCTGGCCACCCACAAGCCCTGGGGCCCCGGAAGCCAAGGCAAGCTCACCGACAACCGCCACTAACCGTTCGGCACTGACCCCCGGGCTGCGCAATGCGACCATTTCAAAAGCGCGGGTGAGAAGCGCATCCCCGGCCAGGATGGCAATGGCTTCCCCGTACACCTTGTGGTTGGTGGGTCGACCGCGACGCAAATCGTCGTTGTCCATGGCGGGCAGATCGTCGTGGATCAGCGACATGGTGTGAATCATTTCCAAGGCCACCGCCGTAGACATGGCGACCGCAGGATCGCCCCCAGCCAGCTCACAGGCAGCCAGGCACAAAATGGGACGCAGACGCTTGCCTCCGGCCAAAAGCGAATAGCGCATGGCCTCCCTCAGGGTTTCAGGGTGCTCCGGAGGCAAGGAGGCATCGAGGGCGGCCTCCACCCGGGGCCTGTTGGCCTCGAGATAGGCGCCGAGATCGAACGCCGGGCTCACGGCCACGGTCATGGGAACAATGAAGGTAAGACTCGATTCTCTCAGCCCAGAGTCCAAACGGAACCTTAATCAGCACAACTGAAATCGAGGCAGGGGCTTGATCAATCAGCCCCTTGATGCTCAAACCAGGAGATCCTCGATGGTTCCAAGGCCGAGATGGTGCTGATGGCACCAAGCCACAGTGCTATTGACCAACAGCATCGCCACGGTCATCGGACCCACACCACCTGGCACAGGGGTGATGACTGCCGCGAACGGCTCAACCTCCTCAAAACGGACATCGCCACAAAGCCTGCCCTTGAGGTCCTTTTGCGGATCAGGGGGCAGGCGATGAATCCCCACATCCACAACCACCACCCCTTTGCTGACGTGCTCAGCACCGATGAGGCGGGGACAACCCGCTGCCGCCACCAGCACCTCGGCCTGACGGGTCAAGGTCGCCAGATCCCTGGTACGGGAATGGGCCACGGTCACGGTCGCATTAGCCGCCTGCAGCATCAGGGCCATCGGCTGACCGACCAGGATGCTGCGGCCCACAACAACGGCCCGCTTTCCCTCCAGATTCACACCAGCCGTGGCTAGAAGCGCCATAACTCCAGCGGGGGTGCAACTCCTTGGTCCGGTCTCCCCTTTCAGCAAACGCCCCAGGTTCAGCGTATGGAGCCCATCAGCATCCTTATCTGGATTGATCGCAGCTAACAGGGGGCCCTCATCAAGACCCTTGGGAAGCGGCAACTGCAACAAAATGCCGTCGACCTGCTGGTCAGCATTCAGTTGCTCGACAATGGTGTGCAGCTGGGCGTAGGGGGTTTCCGCCGGCAGATGTTGCCCAAAGCTGCGGATGCCGACCCGGGCACAGGCTTTTTCTTTGTTAGCAACATAAACGCCACTGGCCGGATCCTCCCCTACCCGCAGAACCGCCAATCCAGGCGGCCGGCCGGCCCGGCCCTTGCCAGCGCTAATCACGGCGGCCAGGCGCTGCTCAATGGAGGCGGCCAGGAGTTTCCCGTCCAGAACGGTGGCCATTAGGAAAGGTCAGTCTCAATCCAGCATGCAATGCCAGAGGCAATCCGGCAGCTGGCTAGCCTTCCCGCATGGCAAAGGGCCTGCAGCGCATCCGGCTCTACTGGCGGCAACTGCTCCGCTTGGAGCGTCCACGTCAGGGCTTGGTGCGTTGGCGGGCTGGTGGCCTGGCCGCCCTATTCCTCGCCTGTCTGACAGTGGCCCTGATCAGCAGCTGGCCCTGGCTGGTGGAGCCCAGCCCCCGCATTGGTACGGCGTCACCTTTTACGGTCCTGGCCCCCAAGGATGCCCGCGTCATGGACAACACGGCGTTGGAGGAACGGCGCACCCGGATGCTGCCACGCACGCGGGTTCAGGTGGTCGACGAACGGCTGAACCTGGTCCTCGAGAACCGGCTCAATGGGCTGCTGGAGGAACTTCGCAATGAGATGCGCGATAGCCAACCCAAGCTCGATTCCCTCAATTTGCGCCGTGAAGAACGTATCTGGCTCCAAGGCCTTCGGCCTCCGGCCCTGATGGCCTGGGAGCAGGCGGTCCAACAGGCACAACGGCGCATGCTGAGTCAGGGACTGGTGGCCAACCTGGCAGAGCACACCCTGCTGCAGGCAGCGCGACTGCAACTGGAGGACCAAAGGCCAGCGGCCCGGAGCCTTGGCAGCAGGCTGGTGGTCACTAGTTTGCGGGGAAGCACCAACCTGCAGGACGATCCCTTCCTGAGCCAGCGGCGCATTGAGGAACTCGTTAGCCGCCAGGGACTCCCCACCATCAGTATCCAGCGTGGAGATCTCATCACCCGACAGGGGGAAAGCATCACTCCCCAGGCTTTTGACGTACTCGACTACTTCGGACTGATCAATCGACGGCCGAGGCCCCTGGCCTGGTTCGGCCGTTTTGCGGAAGCCCTGGTTGCCTCGATCACCATGGTCTTGGTGATGCGCCGCTGGCGCGCCAGCCTTGAACCGCGCCAGGGTCTCCTGGCCCTGTTCATGCTGCTGGTGGTTCAGGGCTTCAAACTCTGGCTCGGGCCCTTGGCGAGCCCCCTGGCCCTGCTGCTGCCACCAACCCTGTTGCTGGCCCAGGGGCTGGGCACCATGGCCGGACTGGCCTGGCTCGCGGTAGGCAGCTTGCTGTGGCCCTACCCGCTGACCGCCATTCTCGAAGGTCGACTTCTGGTGGCGGTTCTTTTTGCCGCCCTGGCCGCCGTCCTGGCCGGACGCCAACGCAATCGCGCCCAGCTGCTGCAATTGGCCGTGTTGCTGCCCGCTGGGGCTTTGATGCTGCAATGGCTTTGCGTGCAATTGGCCAGCTTCGCGGGAGTGGAGGGGGGGCGTTTTCCCCGCAATGGCGATCTGCTGAACGAATCCCTTCTGGTCGGCGGACTCTTGATGGCAGGCCTACTGCTGGCGCCCCTGATGGAGAGTTTCTTCGGTCTGCTGACAAGGGCTCGGCTGATGGAACTGGCCGATCTAGAGCGGCCCTTGCTAAGGCGCCTCTCCACCGAAGCTCCCGGCACCTTCGAGCACACCCTGATGATCTGCGGCCTAGCCGAAGAGGGCGCAAGGGCCATCCAGGCGGATGTGGATCTAATTCGTACCGGCGCCCTTTACCACGATGTCGGCAAACTGCATGGTCCTCAATGGTTTATCGAGAACCAGGAGGAGGGCCTCAATCCCCATGAAACCCTGAACGATCCCTTCACAAGCGCCGCCATTCTCCAGGCCCATGTCGATGAGGGTTTACGACTGGCACGGCGCTATCGCCTGCCCCGACCCCTTTCGGATTTCATACCGGAACATCAGGGGACATTGAAAATGGGCTATTTCCTACATCAGGCACGGGAGCAGAACACAACGGTGGAGGAAGCCAGGTTTCGTTATGCCGGACCGATTCCCCGCAGCCGTGAAACGGCAATTCTGATGATGGCCGATGGCTGCGAGGCCGCCCTGCGATCCCTGCCGCCGGGAACCAATGAAACAGAGGCCGCCGCCATGGTGCGTCGCATCGTTGAATCCCGTCAGAACGATGGCCAACTCGCCCTGAGCGGCATCGGTCGGGCCGAACTGGAGCTGGTTATCCGTGCGTTCGTACGGGTGTGGAAGCGGATGCGGCATCGGCGCATCGCTTATCCCATTCCGGCACGCAAAGCCTTCAGCGCCTAGGACGGTTCCCCATCTGCGGTAGCCAACGCCGTTGCATCCACCGTCCCAAGCCCATGCCCAGGGCCGCCATGAGCAATCCGCCCGTTAGTTCCAGGAACCACCCGGCCAGGGCTACCCACCAACCGCTCCCCTGGATGTGGGTATGCAGCTCCAGGATCCAGCCACTGAATGAGGTCAAAGAACCGCAAAACCCCACACCTCCGACCAACAACCAGGCCCGGGGGCGGGCGGCGGCCATGGCAGTCAGCCAACCCAACACAAACGCCCCGAGCAGATTCACCACAGTGAGATCGTCCACAAGCCAGCGCAGCAGACTGCCTGGAATGGCACCGAGGGCCACAAGCAACAGACTGGAAAGCAAAGGCCCCAGCAAAGGGCTCCCAGAGGGAGTGGCCCCATCGGACTTCGGCAGCGGCATTCGGCTCATCGACCCAGAACCAGACCCACCATCAACGCCAAAAAGCCGCCAACGAGGGAACCGAACACCAACCTCACCAGGGGGCCTAGGGCCCTGACCGTCAACAACTCGACCATCAGGGTGGAAAAGGTACTGAGACTGCCCAGGAAGCCCGTGACGAGCAACAGGCTGGCCTCGGGGGGTGCCCCGGGACGCTGCAGACCGGGAAGGATCCAACCAAGTACAAAACAAGCCAGAAGATTGACGATCAAGGTGCCCCAAGGCTTGGAGGGCAATCGCTCGGCCAGATGATTCACCAGGAGAAAGCGCAACCAAGCCCCCGGAACGGCTCCGGCTGCCACAAGCAGGGCCTGTTTTGGCATCATCCTGCTGGGTTTCGCCTGGACTGGCGATTGTGAAGCATCTGAGTGATCTTGCGCTGGAGCACCACGAGGGTCGGCAATAGGGTGATGGCATTGGCCACCATCACGGGACCATCGTGGATAATGAAGCCATAAACACCCCAACAAGCGATTCCGACACTGAGCAATAAATACATCCTCAGCGAGATCGCTGAGGTATCTCCACTCCGCAGGATTTTGATCGCTTGGGGGAAAAAGCTCAGGGTCGTCAACGTGGCAGCCAGGTAACCGAGCAGAGTGACAGCAGGGGAATGGGCCATGGTTGAAAGAAACTCTTTCCCACATCCTGCAGGATGGAACGGAATTGCTCCAGGATCCACCAGGAAACCATCGACATGAGACTCACCTTCAAGGAGCTGCAAGCTCAGTTACAAGCTGAGTGGGGCCTTGAGCAAATGTTCAATGGCGAAGGCTACGACATTTGTGTCGTTCCCTCCCTGACGATGGATCGCGGCGAAATGAGTCTGGTCACCGGGGCTCATCACTACGAAGAACGTCAACTGTTTGCCCTGATGCGCCTGCGCCATCCAGGGGTAAGAGCTGTCTATGTGACCAGCAAATTATTGCCGGACCTGGTCGTCGATGCCGTGTTGGAACTATTGCCAGGTGTGCCCACTTCCCATGCCCGTAGACGCCTGCAACTGTTTGATTGCGACGATGCATCCGATCGTCCCCTCACTGAAAAACTGCTCGAGCGTCCGGCGATGCTTAAGCGCATTGCTGAGCAAATGAGACCGGGCCGAAGTGTGCTGATTTGCTATGTGGTCACCGAACTGGAGAAAGAACTATCCGAACGCCTGCAGATACCCCTGCTGGGCACCGATCCGGCCCTTGGCTGGTGGGGTAGCAAAGCGGGGGCCAAGCAGTTATTTTCCCGATGCGGTCTCCCCCATCCTGCCGGCAGTCCCCTCGCAAGAGATCTGCCGGCCCTGGCACGAGCGACCGCAACCCTGTGGCAAGAACAACAGCGCCTCGATCGCGTTGTCGTGAAACTCAATGAAGGATTCAGCGGCGTGGGAAATGCCTGTCTCGATCTGACTTCCTTGGAGCTGGAGACCTGTCAACCGCAAGAGCAGGTACAACGTCTGATCTCAGCCCTTGGGGACCTGCCCATGCCAGCTCCGGACTGGCAAACCCTCCTCAACAACCAAGGGGCCCTGGTCGAGGCCTGGGTGGAAGGGGGGGATGAACTGCGGTCGCCAAGTGTGCAAGGAACCATTCTGCCGGGAGGAGAAGTTCGGCTGCTCTCCACCCACGAGCAGATCCTTGGCGGATCCCAGGGGCAGAGCTATGAGGGCTGTCGATTCCCAGCCGATGGGGCCTATCGGCAACAGCTGATGGAAATGGGTCGAAAAGTTGGAGAAGCCCTTGCATCAGAAGGGGCCCTGGAACGCTTTGCTGTCGATGCCCTGGCCCTACGCCAATGTGATCGATGGGAACTCAAAGCGATCGAAATCAATTTGCGTCAAGGCGGCACCACCCATCCGACGATGGCTCTCAACGCCATCAGTGGCGGCCAACTGGATCCAACCAACGGCCGCTATGTTTCCCCTACGGGCGGGAACTTGTACTACCACGCCACCGACACATTGATCGAGCCTGCGCTACAAGGACTGCTGCCTGTCGACCTGATCGACATCGTGGCGGTAGCTGGTCTCCACTATGACCCGGTGCGTCAGCGAGGCAGCGTTTTTCACCTGCTGGGCTGCCTCTCAGAATTTGGCAAAATTGGCATGACTTGCATCGGTCGCAGCCGGGCAGAGGCCGAGGAGGTCTACACCGCAACGGTCACCCAATTGATGGCAGGCGCTAAACGTCATCAAAACATCACCGGCTAGGTCGGTGGGTGATTGAGAAAGCACCTAGGTTGTCTTTGTCCGGACCCACGGCATGTTCCAGCCCAACCCCAACCCAGACCCTTACGGTGAGGAAGAGATCCGCAGGCGGCTTCCGCCAAGCGGCTGGTTCAAGTTTTTGCAGATCGGCCTCACCGGACTGCTGGCATTGATGGGTTACTGGCTTGCGATCAAGACCAGTGACAATGGCCGTAGCATTCAGCATCTTGATCAGCGAATTCGCGCCCTGGAAACCAGCCGAGACCCTGACCAATCCCTCAAGCTGCAGGAACAACTCCGTGCGATGACCGATCGACTCCAGATCCTCGAGGCCGAGAATGATCGCCTCCAGTCTGTTGAGTTGCGTCAAAGTCAGGATCGGCAGTTGCGCTTGCTGCAGCAGGCCAGCCCAGCGCCCAACTCAGCCCAAAGGGCACCTACTAAAACGGGGAAGCCGATTCCATACATGGTTCCAGTACCCCAAATGCCCATGAAACTTCCCTCAGCTACCACCCCTCCGACCCTGCCAAAGCCACCCGCCAACTTGGGGAGCGGGCTGTCCACTCCCTAGATCAAGCAAAACCTTTTCAACCCTTAACAGCATCGGCAGTAGCACTGGGAAGAATATAGCGTTGCAACAAAATAAAAACAAACAAGACCGGAATAATTGACACGATAGCCCCGGCAGCGACCAAGCGCCAATCAAGAGAAAAACTGCTTGAAAGCTGCTGCAATCCAAGCGGCAATGTATAAAGATCAGGATCGTCAATAATAATCAGGGGCCATAAAAAATCACCCCATGTCCCGATAAAAACAAACATAGCCAGAGTTATCAAATCTGCCCTAGCCGCCGGCAGCATAATATTCCACCATTCCCCTATGGGACTACAACCATCAATCCTGGCCGCCTCCTCAAGTTCAACCGGCACGGTCAGAAAACTCTGCCGGAGTAGGAAGATTCCGAAGGCGGTCGCAGCCTGGGGCAAAATTAAAGCCCAGAGACTATTACGCAAGCCGATCTGAACCATCAACAGGTAGAGAGGAATCATCACCACCTGGAAGGGAATCAGTATCGTGGTAACCACCAAGGCCAAGACCAGACCACGACCGGCAAAACGTAACCGCGCCAATGGATAGGCAGCCAAAGAACAGAACAACAGGTTTGCCAGCACCGCCAGGCCGCTGACAATGGTGCTGTTGAGAAGGTAAGTTGCCATTGGATTAGCCGCGAATAGACGCTGGTAAGCCTGCAGACTGGGCTGGGCTGGCAACAGGGTGGGCGGGGAGGCGAAAATATTTTCATTGGAACCTTTTAAAGAAGTACTGAGCAACCAAATCAGTGGTAATAGCATCATCAGGGCAATTAAAAGCAGACCCATGAGTTGGATTGCCATCACAAAGCCAGAAGGGCGGACGCCGTTAGTGGCCATGACGCTTGCGGGCTTCAGGAACCCCCATCCTGGGACCCAGCCAGGAGTGCCCGCAGGCGCCTAGCCAGAGCCTCAAGCGGAGCCCCTTGCTCGGGGCGCTCGCAACGCAGGCCAGTGAGGCCATCCATCCAAACGGGATGACTTCCTTGCCAGAGGATCGGGCGACCGTCGTCAGACACCCAAGCCAGGGTGATGTGCATATCATGACCGCTTTGATAAATCTCCATCTCAAGATCGGACTCGGGCCATCGCTCGCCGGCGGTATCGCGTACCTGAAGGATCAGACAACAGTCAAGGCTGTCTTGGCCAAGCACTGGCACTGGGGAATCGATTGGGGTTAAAACGGCATGGCGTAAAGGTTTGCGGCAAAGATCCGCCGCCGCAGCAACTAATTGAATCAGGTCGGCATTCATCAAGATTCAGCTAGACGATGGCGTGTATCGCCAGCAGTTGAATCTGGAGAAGTCCAGAACGAAAACCTGGATTAAGACCCCCATCATCGCCGAATTTAGAATGCAAAATCTGCAAGCGATTGATTCGCGAAGCATCAAAATGCACAGGCAGACCCAAGGGCAGGGTATTGACAGGTTTAGCCCTGATTGATGGCCTCAGTTCGCTGAATCGGATTCCAACCTGGGTCAGGCCCTTGGACTCTGTGCCAAATTCAGCCACCCAACGCAGTCCACCTGGAATCAGCTCCGTCAGGCCGGCAAAGCCATCAGCGCAGGCCACGGCTAACTTGTAGCGACGGCCATCACCCAATAAATCAAACTGCAGACCGCCGTAGGCGGAGAGGTCGAGCGGAGGCGAAAACAGGGGCGATCGCACGCTGACGAACCCTCCACCCGTTTCAACGACCTCAGCCTCCAGGGTGAGGCCATCGGCATTGACCCTGGTTGTGCCCTGGCTGCGACCCCCCATAATCGTGTCATTGAGGGCATGCCAGCCACTGAAACCGTTACCTTCGACGATCACCATGGGCCTCAACCTCCGGCGGCAGCCTTATCGGCCAAAACAATGACTTCTGTTACCGGCTGAACCAGACGGGCAGGGGTCCGTTGGGAAGACTCTTCCGGATCCATCAAACGCCGCAGGGCCTCACGTTTACCGGGGCCACTGACAAGAAAGACCACCTGACGGGCGGCAGAAAGCAAGGGCGCAGTCATCGTGATGCGTGCCATTCCCTTGCCCTCGCTCACAGTCACCCACTGGTCCGTAACCATGGTGGCAGGGGTGCCGGGGAACAATGAGGCGGTATGCCCATCATCGCCCAGACCAAGGAGCACTAAATCCAGACGTGGTGGCGACCCTTCGCAATGTTGGGTGATCTGTTCGCCATAGGCCAGGGCACCAAGCTCTGGGGTGGCAAGGCCCGTAGGCACGGGGTGCAGGCTGGCCCCAGCCGCCAGGGGCCGGGCTAGCAGACTGCCCTTGAGAAGACCAAGATTGCTGGCCGGATCATCCGCGGCGACCCAACGCTCATCACCTAACCACACATCAACCCGGTCCCAGGGAAGATGTTCGTCACCCAATAACCGATAGGTGGCCTCCGGTGTGGTTCCACCAGCCAGGGCAATCTGGGCGCGATCGCGGTCAGCAAGGACTAGATCGATCTGGGAGGCGAGGACCTGGGCCGCTTGATGGGCAAGCTCCTCGCAGGATTCGACAACAATCAGGTGGTACCGCGTCATGCAGCCTCTGGAATAGGAGAAGGGGTCAATCCAACCATTCGGTATGAAAACTGCCTGCCTGATCCGTACGTTCGTAGGTGTGGGAGCCGAAGCAATCCCGCATCGCCTGTATCAGATTCTGGGGTAGACGCCCACTGCGATAGCTGTCGATGTAATCAAGGCTGCTACTCAAACAAGGAACCGGAATTCCAGCCAGAGCCGCATCGGCAACCACTTGGCGCAGGCCGGGCAAGCGTCTGTTGATCTGATCGGCAAACCAGGGGTCAACCATCAGATTGGGTAGTTCAGGCTGGAGGCCGTAGGCGTCCTGGATGCGCTGCAAGAGACGAGCACGAATAATGCAGCCCCCTTTCCAGATCTGGGCGATCGCGGCGAAATCAAGGCTGTAATTGTGCAGGCGAGAGGCCGCCTGCAACAGGGCCATTCCCTGGGCATAGCTGGCGACTGCAGCAAGGATGCAGGCATCCCGCAACGCAGGCATCCCCTCAGACGGATCACCGAGATGGAAGGGACTCGCCGAAGGAGACTTCAGAAGAGCCTCGGCCGCGACCCGCTCGCTTTTGAGCGAGCTCAGGACCCTGCCATTTAAGGCTGCATAAATGGTGGGGACAGGTACTCCCATCTCCAGAGCACTTTGAACAGTCCACAGACCCGTACCTTTTTGGCCAGCCGCATCAACAATCAATTCAACGAGATCAGCGCCTGAAGAGGGATCTTTAGTCCGTAAACAAACCTCGGTGATCTCCACTAGAAAAGAGGATAATTCTTCAGTCCGATTCCAAATACCCAGCACATCAGCCATGGCGTCGCCGTTGAGCCCGGCCCCACGTTTCATTAGGTCATAGGCCTCGGCCAAAATCTGCTCAATGCCGTATTCGATGCCGTTGTGTACAGTTTTGACGAAATGGCCGGCGCCGCCAGGGCCGATATAGGTCACACAAGGACCATCCACAACCTGGGCCGCCATGCGGCTGACCATGCTTTCAATGGCGTCGTAGGCGGAGCGGGTGCCACCCGGCATCATGCTGGGCCCTTCCAAGGCACCCTTGGCACCGCCGGAGACCCCCATGCCGATGAAGCCGAAACTGCGGCTTTCCAGTTCAGCAACGCGCCTTTCAGTATCTGTATAGAGCGAATTGCCGCCATCAATGAGCAAATCCCCTTCTTCGAGCATCGGTGCCAAGGTGGCAATCAGGTCGTCGACAGGCTGGCCGGCTTTGACCATCATCAGGATTCGCCGGGGTCTTTCAAGGGCAGCCACAAACTCGGGAAGGGTCTGAGCCCCCACGATGGCCTTACCAGCACCTCGACCCTGGAGGAATTCCTCGGTTTTTGCATAGGTGCGGTTGTAGACGACGCTTGAGAAGCCATTCCGCTCGGCGTTCAACACCAAGTTTTCGCCCATCACCCCAAGGCCGATCAGTCCGAAATGTGCCTTGCCCATGGAATTGGTTTGGATTGAAACGAGCTTATGGCCCATTGTGGCGAAGTCCGGTGTTCAGATGTCCAATCCAGAGCTGTTGTCAGGAAGCGCTGTCTTGGAAGCAAGGCTTAAATGACAGTGCCATCGGCGATGCTGCCGTTCTTGACCACGACAACGATGCCATTTCGAATGTAAAAATTAAGTTCTGGCCTATCCGCTTCCTCGACACGATCTTTATTGACAATAGTAACGTCTCGACCAATGCGAACATTTTTGTCAAGGATAGCCCCTCTCACTGTAGTTCCCCGGCCCACACCAATGGGAATACCACCCCGTTCCCGCAGGATCAGCCTTTCTTCCATGGACTCAAAGTAGTCCGCGCCCATTACCAATGTGTCTTGCAAAACGACCTGATCTTCAACCCGACTACGCACCCCAAGCACACAGTGGTTGATGGTGCAGGCCTTAAGCAAGCTGCCCTCGCAGATAATCGATTCGGTGACCTGAGCATCTTGCAATTTACTTGGAGGGAGGTAGCGTGGCCGAGTATAAATAGGAAATTGTTCATCGTAAAAAGAAAAAGCTGGATTCGGCTGTGCCGTCAGAGCAAGATTGGCCTCATAAAAGGCTCCGATAGTACCAATATCTTCCCAATAATCGTCAAAGAGATAACTCTGCAAGTTATCACCCTTGCCCAAGGAAGCAGGAATAATTTCCTTGCCAAAATCAGTGGCTTGCGGGTTGGTGTTAAGAAGATCAAACAGGGTATCACGACTGAATACGTAGATGCCCATCGATGCCAGAAAGGGGCGTTTACTGGCCTGGTCCGGCGAGAGACCCAAAGCCGAAGTATCAACACGCATCGCTTCCAAGGCATCTCCCTTGGGTTTTTCACGGAACTCCAGAATGCGACCGGAGGTATCGGTACGCATCAATCCAAATCCTTCAGCCTGAGCGTGATCCACAGGCAGGGCAGCCACACTGAGATGTGCTCCGGTTTCGATATGATGACTAATAAATTTAGAGTAATCCATTCGATAAAGCTGATCTCCGGAAAGGATCAAGTAGTGATCAACATCCCACTCTTGAAACAACCACTGGTACTTACGTACAGCATCAGCGGTTCCCTCAAACCAGCTTGGACTATCAGGGGTTTGCTGAGCGGCCAAAACCTCAACAAAACCCTGGCCAAAACCAGCCGAAAGATTATAACTCATCGTCAAATGACGATTAAGTGATGCACTATTAAACTGGGTCAGTACATAGATCTTGTTGATCTCTGAATTGATGCAATTGCTGATGGGTATGTCTATCAGCCGAAATTTACCAGCCAGGGGAACTGCTGGCTTGGCACGCATTTTGGTGAGGGGATAGAGGCGTGTTCCCGCTCCGCCTCCGAGGATAATCGCCAGAACCCGTTTCATGCTGGTCAAGTACCCACTCCTACAAAGAAAAACGTAGAGGAACAGAGGCCATCTTGGCTAGCCTCAGCAGCACTTCGATGCAAGCTGCCAAGGATGGGCAGGTCTTTGAATAAAAAATCATCGATCTTCGGGATCCTCTGAGAGTTCGAAAAGATCCTGCATCACCCTTAGGGCATTATGGCGCTGAGCACGGGCCTGAGGTGACCGCAAACGGGTCACGGGTGTGTGAAGAATCTTATTGATAATGCCCTTGCTGAGGGCTTCCACCACCTTGCGCTCCCTGACGGAAAAATCGGGACCCATTCGACTGAGCGCCTTTTGCAATTCCTGCTCACGGATGTCCTCCATTTTCATCCGCAGGCAATTCACAAGTGGTACTGCCTCAAGACCGTCCCACCATTCCAGGAAAAGACGGGACTCTTCTTGCAGTAATCCCTCAGCCTCGGCGGCGATTTCCCGCCGCGCTTCCTGATTGCGGGCCACGACCTCCTGGAGGTCATCCACGTCGAAAGAATCCACCCCTGGCAGATCCCCCGCATCCGCTGAAATATTGCGGGGGACGCCGATGTCGATCAACATCAAGCTGGAACGCCGATTCAACCCAGCCAAACGGGATCCGGTGATCACGGGTTCTTCAGCAGCCGTACTGGTGAAGACGAGCGAACAGGTACTCAGACAGTGATCAAGATCGGTCAGGGGACGACACTGAACCGGAAGAGCTGGGAAATCGGTGGCCAACGCTTCGGCGCGCGCCACGGTGCGATTCAGAATCACCGCGCCGCGACAACCCTTGGCATTGAGGTGTTGCAGGAGCAGCCGTGCCATGCGACCTGCCCCGACCACAGCCACCTGTTCCTGATCGAGGGGCACCAACTCGTCAAGCCCTCTGGCCTGACCCAATTTCAACTGGGCCAATTCGACAGCTGCAGAACTAATGGAAACAGCTCCCGTACCCAGATTCGTCTCTGTACGAACCCTCTTGCCCGTACTCACTGCCTGATTCAGCAGTCGACTCAGAATAGGACCAACGGAACGATGCTCCTGGCCCAACCGCACCATCTTTTTAACCTGGGAAAGAATCTGGCCTTCCCCCAGAACCAAACTATCCAGACCCGCTGCCACCCTTAAAAGATGGGAGATTGCATCTTCGTGGTGGTAGGTAAAAAGATGGGGCTCCAGATCTTCGATAGGTAGGCCAGATACCTGACTCAGAAAAGACCCTAAAGCGTGGGCCCCTTGGTCTGGATGACGAAGGAGAGCATAGATCTCAAGACGATTACAGGTGCTGAGGATGGAAGCCTCAAGCACCTGTTCATCGGCCCGAAGCGTCTGAAGCGAGAGCTCCATACTCTGCTCAGGAATGCTTAGCCGTTCCCGGATTTCAACGGGAGCGGTTCGGTGGCTGAGGCCGATAACGGCAATGTGCATGGAGTAGCGGTGTCCGCTCAGCGCAGGGCGATGCTTTGGGCCCCTGGCTTGATGTGCACCGTATTGGTGAACCGGGCCGTTCCATCCAGGGTACTGATCACCAGGCTGCTGGTGCGCACACAGTCCTTCTCGAACTTCACACCATGGAACAACAGGCCATCGGTGATGCCACTGCCGGCAAAGACGACGTTCTCACCAGAAGCCAGTTCATCGGCTTCGTAGATCTTGTCTGGATCGGTAATGCCCATTTCGGCAAGCCGCGCCAGATTGCCTTCCCGGGTGAGACCTTCCCACTCCTTGGTTTGAGCAACAGCAGGGTCGTAAACCAACTGCCCTTGGAAATGGCCCCCAAGGGCCCGAAGTGCCGCCGCGGAGATGACCCCCTCGGGAGCGGCGCCAATGCCCATCAGGCAATGGGTACCCGTGCCGGCAAAACCACAGGCGATGGCGGCCTGGACGTCGCCATCGCTGATGGGCTTGACCCTGGCGCCGGTGGCACGGATCTCAGCGATCAAGTCCTTGTGCCGGGCCCGGTCCATGACAACGATGACCAGTTCACTAGGGGCCATGCCAAGGGCCTGACTAAGGATGGCAATGTTTTCCGTCGCGGACTTGCGAATATCAACCTTGCCCTTGGCGGCCGGGGGCGCCGCCAGTTTTTTCATGTAAAAGTCTGGTGCGTTGAAGAGACCTCCCCGGTCGGATGCGGCCAGCACCGCCATCGAGCCATCCTGGTTGTTAGCACACAGGTTGGTGCCTTCGCAGGGATCTACGGCGAAATCAACCCCAGGACCGGTGCCGCTGCCCACTTCCTCACCGATGTAAAGCATGGGAGCCTCATCCCGCTCGCCTTCGCCAATGACGATGCGGCCTTGCATCTGGATCTGGCCCATTCGCTCGCGCATCGCCTCAACAGCCGCTGCGTCGGCCTCGTCTTTCAGGCCCAAGCCGGTCAGGTGGGCCGAGGCAATAGCGGCCTGTTCAACGACCTCAAGAATTTCCTGGATGAGGGTGCGATCCACAACGGTCCTGCGGGGGATAGGGGGCTGACAAAAAAAGGAAGGATCGAGTTGGGACGGTCCATGGAGAACCGTCACCGCAGCTAAACGGGTCTCGCTAAAGCGTGCTCACCACCCACTTCCGTTTCCTGAAGCCGGTTGATCGTATCAGCGGAGACGGCGGACCCAGTGAAAACGGCGCTTGACCACGAGAGAACTTAGGCCTGGGGTCGATTCCCTAGGATTACTCGACCCTTTGCCCCGGTGGCCTCCATGAGTACCAAGCCCCTGGTGATTTCCCCCTCGATTCTTTCTGCTGATTTCTCGCGGCTCGGCGAGGACGTGCGGGCGGTCGATGCCGCAGGCGCCGACTGGATCCATGTGGATGTGATGGATGGGCGTTTCGTGCCCAACATCACTATCGGACCCTTGATTGTGGAAGCCTTGCGTCCAGTGACAACAAAACCACTGGATGTGCACCTGATGATTGTCGAACCCGAAAAATATGTCGCCGATTTTGCCAAAGCCGGCGCCGACATCATCAGTGTGCAGGTGGAAGCCTGCCCCCACCTGCACCGCAATCTCGCCCAAATCAAAGACTTGGGAAAAATGGCCGGTGCGGTGCTGAACCCGAGCACCCCCTTGAACACTCTGGAATATTGCCTTGAACTCTGTGACCTGGTGCTGATCATGAGCGTCAATCCTGGATTCGGCGGCCAAAGTTTCATTGAAAATCAGGTCCAGAAAATCCGTGATTTGCGACGGATATGTGATGAACGGGGACTGGATCCCTGGATCGAAGTCGACGGGGGAATCAAGGCGAGCAATGCCTGGCAAGTCCTTGAGGCGGGTGCCAACGCCATCGTGAGTGGCTCCGGCGTGTTCAACCAACCCAGTTATGCCGAAGCAATCACCGGCATCCGCAACAGCAGACGACCCCAACCTGCCTTGGTTTGAAAGTCTGGAGATCAGGAAAATAATAGCGCTATTAATCTAAAGAAATTAGATTGATTTCAACAATTGGGGATGGGCTTCATTTCAATAGGAATGATTGCCCTTCCTCAATGAAATTCCCTGCTCCCCGCCGATCAGGTTTGGCTTTAATCCTCAGCTTGGCCGCTTTTTGCGCCGCCTCCCCGTTGGCAACGATGCCGGCCAAAGCTGGAATCAGCAGCCTAAGCAACCTCTTTGTCTTTGGGGACAGTCTTTCCGACAGTGGCAACAGTAAGTCCGTTAGCCAAAGTGCCATTGGATTTACCTTCCCACCAGCGCCTTATTACGAGGGACGCTTCAGTAACGGACCCGTCGCCGTTGAATACCTCTGGCAAGCCTTTAACCCAGGCAGCACCACTTTCAAGAACTCCCTCAGCCCCGGTAACCTGGGCACAAATTATGCGATTGGGGGCAGCAGTTCAGGGCTGCAAAACTATCTTGAACTCAATCCTCCTGCAATTTCCCTGGGTTTAAGTAGTGCTTATAGCCAGAAGGGCAACTCCTGGCAACTGAACAGTTTCGCTAGCCAGGGCCAGACTTTTGATCCGGCTTCTACACTTTTTGCCGTCTGGTTTTTT
>CAMCQR010000018.1 GCA_945877115.1 Synechococcus sp. UW140
TAGGTGTCTCGGCCAGAGCTGCCATTAAGGTTGTCATCGCCTGAGCCGCCCCAGAGGGTGTCATCGCCAATACCGGCGAGGAGGAGATCGTTGCCATCGCCGCCACTGAGGATGTCATGGCCAGTACCGGCATCGAGGGTGTCGTTGCCAGCTTCTGCGACGAGAAGATCGCGATTCCCTGTCCCTTGGACAAGGTCAGATTCTTTACTGCCAATTGTAATGGGTGCATCATTTAAATACAGTAAATTTAATCGCTCGGCATTTCCGTAATGTAGGGCCACCTTAGCGATGGCTTCAAGTACTTCGGGTGCGTCGACGCCCATGCCTAGCAGAGCAATCCTTTGGGGAATCCATGTCTGGGTATCACCCGTGCCAAACCCTTGATTTAGCAGTACTTGGGCCACTTTTTCGGCATCCCATTGGACCTGGTGGCTAAGGTCATCCCAATGGGGCTGAACTTGTTCCAAAAGTGGTTGTAGGATTTGATTTGATTTCAGAAGTATATTGGTCAAAGAGCATATTTCATCAAAAATTAGTTGCAAGCTTCGGCCGGCAAGCTCATCAGCAATACCATTATTGGTAATAAACTTTGTCCCAATTAAAGTCTCTAATGCCGTCAGTATTCTGGTATCTTTGAGTGTAGATTGTATTGTGTTTCTAGCTTTTGCAACCCCTGTCCAGCTAAAAATTAGTTCTGGCATTATATCCATTTTTCCCTGTTCGTCTGCCGCTAGCCAGCTCCTTACTGTTTGCTCAAGTTTGCCGCCAGGATCTGCTTGCATCGCATAATGCAGGCTGACCATATTCCCCAATCCGGCAATATTCGGTAAATCCTGTATTGACGTACCCATCGATCTGAATTGACTCTGGCGCGTTTTGGTGGGATCGGTTTGAAACCAGAGATCCTCCATGGCTTGGAGGCTGCCATCGTTCAGTTCATACTGGCCACTGAGGTCGTGGATAATGCCCTTAGAATCAATGTTATTTATTTGACTATAACTAAGGTAAAGTTGTTTGATCCGAAGTTTTTGTAGTGTTAGTAGTTCCCCTTCCTCTTGGTGGGTGTTGCTGTTACGGTCTTGCCAAATCGCTAAATGCGTCCAGATAGGATCTAATTCATTTATCAAGCCATCACTGTTTTGATCCAATCTGGCCAAGGCTTCAAAGCCGTTTGTAAAACTTTTGCCTGGTGGGAGTAAGGTATTTTCGCCGAAGACTTCCGCTCCTGAATCAATGGTACCGTTGCCATTGTTGTCCCATACCAAGAGGCCGTCATCAGGGCCCACCCAGGCAGTTCCTTCGTCGAAATTGTTGTTGTCGTGATCAAAGTATTTACCTTGACCAGGGGCAAGAGTTTCAACGCCATCGCCATCCAGGTCAAGCACCAAGGGATCCCGACGCACCCACCTGTCGGCTTGTTGGAAACGCTCCCGGAGAGAGCCTAGAAACGGTATCAGATTGGGAAGCCAGGGGACCCCGAGTGGAGATGTGGGATCGAGTAGGCGACGTCCTGTTTCTGCAGTTCCTGACTGGGAGCCAGAGGCCTCTTCCGGATTGATCATGGTTGCTAGGTCACCAAGAAGCTGGGCCAGGCTTCCTTTGGCCAGGTCAACGAGATCTTGACCAAAAGTACGAAGTCCCTGACCTAGTTGTTGTCCGTAGTTGACCAAACTGGTTACCAATGCTTGCGCTTCTTGACTGCCACTACGCATAAACTCGCTTAGATTTTGACCCTGATCATTCTCGAAGGCACCAATCATGTCGAGTTGGGCCATTACGGAGCGAACGGCCTGTTCACCAGCGACGCTTCCGGCGATTCCCCCTGTCACCAGCAGGACTGCCGCACCCACGGCACCCCAGGGTCCTGTCAGGGCGACAGCTGCCGCTGGAGTGGTCAGAAGTTGTACGGCTAGGGTGCCACCCGCCAGTCCGCCGACATAGCCCAGAAGTGTGTCTAGTGCCTCGGATTTGCGATTGGCTTTCCACAGGCTTTCGGCAGTCGTCCAGGCCACAACCCCCATCAGCCCATCCGCCACAGGGCCCGTATGCCTTAGAAGAGATCTGGTCCCACGGGTTAGGGCTGTCAGCGATTCATCAAGCGGGCCAAACAGCTGTTTTCCGGTAGTGAAATCCGTCAGTGCTGAGAAAGGCAGAGCATGCAGCGATGGAGCTCCAGATCGTTTAAAATAATCATCGGTGACATGAATGACGTATTCACCATTAACCTCTCCAATGACCGAGCCGGATTGAATAAGATTGAGGTATGATTTTGCCCTAATCATCTCACCGATATCCCTAACGGCTTTTGTTCTGGCTGCTTCAGCTGTTTGTCCAGCATTCAATGCCTGGAGCCGGGAAGCTTCGTATCGGTCAAGCAACAGTTGTCTTGGTATGCCATCGACACTGGGGATATTTTCGTTGGCTAGCAGGGCATCGATGACGGCATAGTTCTCCGTACGGGCAAAGACAGAATCGTGGCCCGAAGTGGCCGTCAGGCTCGACATTGCACCCTTTGATTCTCTAATAAAGCGAGCGGAGATCTCGTCAATCATCCCTCGGGACCAGCCGTTTTCGCCTCTTTTGCCCCATATGACATGCTCTATATTTTTTTCTAATTCTACTTTGCGTATGACTCTACCTTCTTTTTTGGCTTCCGCAATAAGTGCTTTTTATATTTCATTGACAAATGTTTCTTCGTAAAGAATTCTTACGGCTTCGGTTCTATCAGCTATTCTGACTTTATCCGGATAGGCATCAAAAAGCTGATTCGCAACTTTATGAGACTGGGTGTCTCTAAAATTTCCCGAATAAAGGATGGTAAGACTTTGCGCAAGCCTACTAGCATCATCTTTTAGGTTGACCGACATGCGTGTTGCGATGTCCTGAAGCTCATTTATTGTAATTGGTTCTCTTGTTTGAGATGCGATCTCCTGGTTAGTTTTTTCCAGCCATTCTAGCCAGTCGTTCCGATTCATGTTTTCAATCTGTTGGTGGAATTAGGAAGATAAATATTTGAGACAGGAATTGGATTGGTTCCGTGTCGCATTGTATATACTCTTAGTGTTTCTTGGATTATTTTTGAAACTTCCCGATATTCGTCAATGCTTTTGAACAGATAAGAATCAATCCTTATGGTTTCACCTTTCACGGTGCCAAACCAGATGCAATTTTGTCCAATATTATTGACATACCATTGGACGACATCCTCTTCGGAATTTCCTTCCCATTTCGCCTCAAAAGCGATTTTGCGATCGCCAATGATCAGGGCGAAGAGGTCGGGGCGTTCGCCTCCCCCGGAGAGCCTGACCAACGAAATCCCCCGTTCCTTATCGATGGTGCGACCAGTGCGATCCAGGCTTTCGTCGTAGTAGCTGGGTTCGTTGATGAACATGGCTTGTAGGGATGGGGTGGATTAGCGGTGCGCCGATGGCGCCAGCCCGTCCGATCATGGACGCTTTCCTGCCCCAAGTCAGCGGCATCCGCTGCTCGCATATACGGTCGAGGTTGAGCCATGAAGCCATGAACGGAGACGCCCCTTAGCGTTCCCGCCCCCGGTCAAGTCAGCCCCAATTCAATGCTGGCTTGCCTTGGCTTTGCCCCAGCCCTCAATCATCCAGCCGCAGCCATTCCGCCCCTTGCCGTGCCGCCCGGTCCTGGCCCAGGCGATGGCCGCCGCTGAAGGCCGCCATGGCCGTCAATAACACCAGCAGGGTGGGCCCCCGGTTGGCCCCCGGCGCCTGTGGCGTTGATCCCCCAGCGCCGGGGGGTGGGCTGCTGGCTCCGAACATCGTGATCACCGCAAAGGTGGCACTGGCCAGGGCCGTGAGGCCGTAGAGGGCGGGTATCCAGGTGCGGCGGCTGCGGGCGTGGAGGAACAACGGCACGATTCCCACCAACGGCATGGCGGAGGCCAGGGCCCAGCGCCAGCGTGTGCTGGGGCGATCGGCCAGGCGCAGGCGGCAGGCGGTGTTCAGGGCTGCTTCCCGTGCGGTCAATTGACGCTTCATCGCCGGGGGGCTCCGCGGCGTTGGGCCAGCACTTCCAGCACCTGGCGCCACTCCACGTGGTGGTGGGCCAGGGCCACCTGAATGTGAAAAATTAGATCCGCCGCTTCGCCGGCGATGGCGCCCGGGTCGTCGTCCTTGCAGGCCATCACGAATTCGGCGCTCTCCTCACCGATTTTTTTGAGGATGCGGTTGTCGCCCCCAGCCAGCAGGCTGTTGGTATAGCTATTCGGTTCGGGATTATCCCGTCGCCCGGCGATCAGCCGCGCCAATTCCGTGCACCCATCCGCCGGCGGCATCGCCGCCCCCGGACCGCCGCCGCTGGCGATTGGCCCTTCGGGCCTGAGGCCATCGTCGTAGAAGCAGCTGCGGGCGCCCGTATGGCACGCCACCGCCCCCACCTGCTCGATACTTAGCAGCAATACATCGGCATCGCAGTCGTAACGCAATCCCTTCAGCTTCTGGTAATGGCCGCTGCTGGCGCCCTTATGCCACAGCTGGTTGCGCGAGCGGCTCCAGTAATGGACTTCGCCCTTGGCCAGGGTTTGCAGCAGGGCTTCGCGATTCATCCAGGCCACCATCAGCACCGATCCATCGAGCCAGTCCTGGGCCACGGCGGGAATCAAGCCGGCCTCGTTGAAGCGCAGCAGGCCCAGCAACGGGTTGGCCTCGCTGCCCTGTGCGGGGTCGACAGGGTTGGCGGGAGGCTGGGATGATGGCCAGGAGGAAGCCTCCACGTCGGGCATGTCCGGTTGCAGCGATCCTCTCCCATGCCCTTCCCTTCGGCCCACACCTGCAGCAAGAGCTACAGGGATTTCCCCTGCTGCCATCGCCAGTGGCGCCACCCCGGCCACTGCCGTTTTCTGCACGGTTACAGCCGCAGCTTCACCTTCTGGTTCCAGGCCGAAATCCTTGATGCCAACGGCTTTGTGGTTGATTTCTCCAGCCTGCGCCAGCTGGAGCAGCAGCTGATCGACCAGTTCGACCACACGGTGCTGGTCAATGGCGATGATCCCCTGTTGGACCAGTGGCAGGCCCTCCACGCCCAGGGGGCCCTCGATCTGCGCGTCATGGACAACGTCGGCATGGAGGCCAGCGCCGCCCTGGTTTGGGGCTGGGCCAATGGCCTGCTGCTGGGGCAGGAGGGGGGGCGGGCCTGCTGCTGGCGGGTGGAGGCCCGTGAAAATGACAAGAACGCCGCTTGCTACACCGCCACCCCCTCCTGGTATCCGTCAAGCTCGCTCACACCGCGCCAGGAGCCCTGGCCCGCCCCCTGACCCCCGCCGATGCAGTCCCCTTCGCCCGCCGCTGATGCCTCGCCGACCCTGGTGTTGAGTGCGCGCCAGCAGCGATTGCTGGCCGAATTGGGTCGCAGTGACGATGAACTGTCGGGGCAAGACCTCCACGCCCGCCTGCGCCATGGTCCCGATGCCATGGGGCTGGCCACGGTCTACCGAAACCTGCGCCATCTGCAGCAACGGGGCCTGGTGCGCTCGCGCCACCTCCCCAGCGGCGAAGCCCTGTTCGCCCCCACCGAGCGGGACCGGCACCATCTCACCTGTGTGGATTGCGGTTTCACCCTGCCGCTGGCCGACTGTCCGGTCCATGGCATCAAGTTGCCCAGCGCCCAACTGGGAGGCTTTCAACCCCTGTTCCATACCCTCGAATTCTTTGGTCTCTGTGCCCCCTGTCGTCAGCGCCAGCAGGCCCCCTGAACCGGGATTCCGCCCGGATAGACCGGCCGGTCCCTGCCTATCGTCGTTTGATCCGCTGCCGGCAGGGTTCGTCACCGCCGGCACCCTTCCTTTTCCAGCCGCCGATGACCCGAATCAGCCCAGGCACCGGGACCTCTGCCCCTGATGCCCCAGCCGCCCCCTTGGATCCCGCAGGCCATCCCCTGCCGGTGACGATCTTGACCGGGTTTTTAGGGGCGGGCAAAACCACCCTGTTAAACCACATTCTCACCAATCAGCAGGGTGTCAAAACGGCTGTTCTGGTCAATGAGTTTGGTGAGATCGGCATTGATAACGACCTGATTGTCGCCACCGGCGATGACATGGTCGAATTGAGTAACGGCTGCATTTGTTGCACCATCAATGGCGAGTTGCTGGATGCCGTCTATCGCCTGCTGGAGCGCCCCGAAAAGCTGGATTATTTGGTGGTTGAAACAACGGGCCTGGCCGATCCCCTGCCGGTGGCCATGACGTTTTTGGGCAGTGATTTGCGGGATCTGACCCGCCTGGATTCGATTATTACCCTGGTGGATGCGGAGAATTTCAGCGAAGAGCTGCTCGAAGGCGAGGTGGCCCGGGCCCAGATTGTTTATGGCGACATGATCTTGCTGAATAAGTGTGACCTCGTCAGCGAAGAGCGTCTACAGGAGCTGGAACGGCAGTTGCGTGCGATCAAGACGGAAGCCCGCATTCTGCGTTGTGTGAAAGGGGAGGTGCCCTTGCCGTTGTTGCTCAGCGTTGGCCTGTTTGAAACGGATCGGGTGGCGGCGGAGCAGCAGCATGACGATTGCGACCACGACCACGGCCATTGCGTCCATGAGGAAGGCGAGCCCCATGGTCACCACGACCACGGGCATGCCCACCACGGTCACGACCATGCCCACCACGACCACGGCCACCATGATCACGGCGAGCATCCGGATCACCAGGCCATTGAAGGCTTCACTTCCTTGTCATTCAGCAGTGAAGGACCCTTCGCCCTGCGCAAGTTCCAGAACTTTCTTGATAACCAGCTCCCCGCCGCCGTCTTCCGGGCTAAAGGAATCCTTTGGTTCAACGAAAGTGAGCGCCGCCATGTGTTCCACCTCGCCGGCAAGCGCTTCTCCCTGGATGACACCGATTGGAGTGGTCCGCGCAAGAACCAGCTAGTGCTGATCGGCAAAGGCCTGGATCACGCCCGCTTGCGCCAACAACTGCAGGCCTGTGTTTCCCGGGACGCCGGCAAGGGGTTCGGCTGATCACCCTGGCGCTAGGGCAGGAAGCGAGGGACTGGGCCAGGGACCCTTGCCCCTGGCCGGTTTACCAGAGGTTCGGCAGTCATCACTACCAAAGCATCGGCAGGAAGGGTTAAGATTAAATTCCGAACCTTGGATCTATGAGCGACCTCTTCTTCGCAGTCCTCGCGCTCGGCGTAGTCGCTCTAGTGCTTTGGTTGAGTTTCGATTCCGACGATGACAACGGCGGCGGCGGCCTGATGCAGCCGGCCCTCATTCCAATTCGGGTCCGTCAACGCTGAGTTCGGCGCCTTGCCCAGAGCGCACTCTGATCAACTCGGTCCCATCTCAGCCGGCTGCCAACAGGGCCCCCTCCAGTAGTTGAGGAGCCACCCGCAGCCCGGGTTCACCGCTGCGGACTTCAATCAGCTGCGATGAACGGTTCTTAGAGATCAGCCGGGTGGTTGTGACCCGGGTGGTGCCGATCAATTCCGCAATTCGCTCGTGGGTCAACCGGAAGGGCAGGTCGCACCATTCGCCGCAACGGCGACCTAGTCGTTCCACCAGCAGGGCCAGCACAGCGTGGAGCCTTTGTTCAGCGCTGCCCAAGTGACGAATCCGCAGCAGTTGCAGGGTCCATTCATTGACGGGGTCATAGCCCTGGCCCTCAACCGGTGTGGCGTCGCTGCGGAAGCGCAGGGTGGTCAGGGCTTCGACGCAGACCCCCTCACTGCAGAGGCGCTCGGTGCGCAGCTGGTCGCCGGCCTGCAGAAAGGCCAGGGTCATGCCCTGGGTTTCGGGGCAGGGGCAGTAGACCCGTGCCATGCCTTCGAGCACCTCCAGGCAGCCCCCGTCCGAGCCGGTTCCGGAGCCAATCAGAACGCTTTGGCCAGGATTGATACAGACGCTAATGGGGTTCATGCCGCCCTCTTGCGAATGACTCTCAACCTAAACAAGCCACCCTGCTTTTTGCAAGAGATTCGCATTAGCAATCTGGTTGGGGGCGCCGGCTGGTGCCCCAGGATGGCAAAACCGCTTCAGCCAGGTGCGGCCCTCCATGGCCTTCCGTTTTCGCCGCAGCGCCCGACTCGGGCCCTTGCGCCTCAACTTCACCGGCCAGGGTCTGAGCTCGATTTCATTAGGGGGGCCTGGGGCTTCCCTGAATCTGCCGGTCAACCGCCGCGGTGGCCCCCGCACCACCCTCGGACTGCCAGGAACCGGTCTGAGCTGGACGCTGGAGGCGGGCCACCAATCAGTGGGCCACCAATCAGCGGGCACCCCAGGTGCGGGCCACCCAGGGGCCAGCCCCTTGCCGGCCGGTGACGCCAAAGGACTGCCCAACAGCCGGCGGCTGCGCACCAGTCAGCTGGAGAGGTTCCGTCGGAGTTGTTGGCAGCTGCTGCAGCAACGGCTCTTTGCCCCTGGGGCCCCCGGCCATCGCCTTTGGCAACACCAGCTCGTCAGCCGTCTGCTCAGCGAACCGGATCTTGGCGCCCGCACCGCCCACCAGCTGGCCGCCATTGCAACCCCTGGGGCCCTAGAGGACTACCTCGGTCGGGCCCGCAGCCAAGATGAGCTCAAACGGCGCTGCCAGCGTTGCGTGGATGCGGTGTCCATGGCCCTGGCCCTGGTGGCCCAGAGGGGTTGGTAATGGCGACGATCGCTTCCTCTTCCCCGCTGGCCGATGACGACCAGCAGCTGGGCCCCGGGGACGACCTGGCCCTTGGCCTTGAAGCCAGCCTTGGGGACTGGCAGAGGATCCGGGCGGCCTTGCTTTACATGGGCCGGGATCTGCAGCACCGTTCGTTTGCGGTGAGCGCCGAACGGCGTCCCCTGCTCTGGGAAGAACAGGACCGCTGCCTCGCCCTGGCCGAACGGATCGACCGCCTGATGCAGGCCGGGACCGACGCAGCTGCCGATAGCGGTTGAGTTTTGTTAAGCTGGCTTCATGTTGCGGGCTGATCCATGGGCGAGTTGATTGACGTTGGAACTCCCGGCCTGGCTACCGTAGGAATGGTCCCCATGGTGGTCGCTGCAGCTGCAGTCTTCTTCTATGGCCTCTTCAGTGCTGGCACCAAGAACAACGATGACGACGATTCCTCCCCAGGCGGTGGACTGATGCAGCCGGTGGCCTGAGCCGGCTTACGACTTCCAGGGATCCCTGAACAAGGTGCCTTTTTGTTCAGGCACCCGGATCAGAGCTGATTCTCCCGGTAGGCCCTGGGCACAAGTACCAAAAACAGCAGCCACCAAGCCGCAATCGCTGCGAACACCAAGCCGGTGATCCACATCAGGTGCAGTAGCCACCAGCTGCCGGCAATGGCGATCAAACCGGTGAGCACAATGGTCCAGGGCTGACACCACCAAGGCTTTTCATCCCAAAGTGATGCTTGGGAGGTTTGGGAAAATTCGGTATCAGTGCTGTTTTCCGCCGCCCCTGGGGTGGGAGACGGCGAGATGATGTCCTCAGGGTTTGGCAAGGGCCGCAGGAACGTTGGAACTGCCCGGCTTGTAGCTACCAGGGGCAACGTTGCTGCCCACCAGGCGCAATTGCTGCATCAAGGCGGATTCGGCGGACTTGTATTGGGGATCCTTCAAGGTGCCCAGGTCCTCCAGCTTGAGGTTCTTGGCATCGTCTTCGGTGAGCTTGGCGGAGACATCTGGGGCAATGCCGTGCTTGTGGATGTCCCGGTTGCTGGGGGTGAGGTACTTGGCGATGGTCACGGTCATGCCGGAACCGTCGGAGAGGGGACGGACCGACTGGACCAGTCCCTTACCGAAGGTCTTCTGGCCCACCAACAGGGCCCGTTTGTTGTCCTGGAGGGCCCCCGACAGGATTTCGCTGGCGCTGGCCGATCCCTCATTGACCAGCACCACCAAGGGCTTATTGGTGATGGCGTGGCCATTGGCCCGCTTGATGTCCTGGATGCCGTCCCGGGTTTTGGTGGAGACGATCACACCTTCATTGAGCCATTGCCGCGCAATTTCGACACTGGCCACAAGCAATCCGCCAGGATTGCTGCGCAGATCCAGCACATAGCCTTGAACGCCCTGTTGCTCCAGGTCCTTGAGAGCCGCCTGGGTGTCCTTGCTGGCATTGGCATTGAACTGCTTCAGCCGCAGATAACCAATCTTGACCCCGTTGGGGCCCACATTGACCCGGTGTTCCACGGCGTGCAGCTCAATCAGTTCACGTTGAAGGGGAACATCCAACAGCTGGCCCTTGCGCCGCAGGGTTAGTTTCACACTGGTGCCGGCCTTACCGCGGATCAACTTGACAGCGTCCTCCGTACCCATCCCCTTGGTGCTTTTGCCGTCGATCGTGACGATCACGTCCCTCGGCTGCACGCCAGCGCGGGAGGCGGGTGAACCCTCAATCGGGGCGATGACGACCAATTCCTTGGTTTCTTTATCCACGGTTAGCTGGATGCCCACCCCGGAGAGTTCCCCCGAGGTGTCGATTTGCATTTCCTTGAATTCCCTGGGATCAAGAAAACGGGTATAGGGATCATCCAGGGTGGCCAACATGCTGCGGATGGCCTCATAGGCATCCTTATTACCTGTATAACTTCGTTTCAGCAGATCACGGCGCATCAGCCGCCATTTTTCTGGGTCGTATTTGCCCGTGGTATCGAGATAATCCCGAAAGACGATCTGCCAGGCCTGGTCCATCACCTCCTTGGGGCTATCGGCAATCGCCACCATTGGGGTGCTGGGCGCCAAAGCGATTTCCCTGGCAAGCACGGCGGTGGTGGCGCAGGCACCCAGTCCAACAAGCACCATGAATCCGGTGCGTCCACTCCGCATGGGAGCCTCTTGGTGTGATCGTGCCTACAACGTAGCGCCAGCGCTTCCCAGGACAGGGGGTGTCAAGGGTCAACCCAACGTCCGTCCTCGCGGATCAGGGAAATCAGCGCTTCCACCCCTTCGGATTCACTGACCCGCCGAATCTCCTCGCGACCGCGATACAGAGAGATGGTGCCGGGGGTTTTGCCGACATAGCCGTAGTCGGCGTCGGCCATCTCGCCGGGTCCGTTGACGATGCAGCCCATCACGGCGATATCCAGGCCGGTGAGGTGGGCGGTGGCGCTACGCACCTGATGCAGCACCGCTTCGAGGTTGAAAAGGGTGCGGCCGCAGCTGGGGCAGGCCACGTATTCCACCATGGTTTTACGTAGTCCCAGGGCCTGCAGAATCGAGTAGCAGACAGGGATTTCTTTTTCGGGTGCCTCCGTGAGCGACACCCGGATCGTGTCGCCCAAGCCCTCGGAGAGCAGGGTGGCGATGCCGGCGGTGCTTTTGATGCGGCCGTAGTCCCCATCGCCGGCTTCGGTGACGCCCAGGTGCAGCGGATACGGGAATCCCTCGGCATCCATACGGTCGGCCATCATGCGATAAGCGGCCAGCATCACCGGGGCCCGGGAGGCCTTCATCGACACCACGATGTTGTGATAATCGAGCTGGTCACAAAGGCGGATGAATTCGAGGGCCGATTGCACCATGCCCATGGGCGTGTCGCCGTAGGTAAACACCATGCGCTCGGCCAGCGAACCATGGTTGACGCCGATGCGCAGGGCCTTGTCCTGGTCCTTGAGCAGGCTCACCAGGGGTTCGAAGGTGGCGGCGATGCGCTCGCCGATGGCGGCGAACTCTTCCGGGGTGAATTCACTGCGGCCCGGATCGGGCTTATCAAACACGAACAGGCCCGGGTTGATGCGCACCTTGTCGACGTGGTGGGCCACCTCCAGGGCGATCTTCATGCCGTTGTGGTGCACATCGGCCACCAGGGGCACCGGCTGGTAACTGTCTTCCAGGCGCTGGCGGATTTCGCCCATGGCCTTGGCATGGGCCAGGGACGGCACGGTGACCCGCACGATTTCGCAGCCGGCCTCGTGCAGGCGGCGGATGCCGGCGGTGGCCCCCTCGATGTCGAGGGTGTCCTCATTGATCATCGATTGCACCGCCACCGGATGCTCGCTGCCGATCCAGATATCACCCACCCGCACACTGCGGGTGGGGCGGCGGCGGATGGTGGTGGCGTAGCGGGGATCGTCGGCCCAGGCCGGTGGGACCGCTGCAGCGGCCTCGGCCGGGGCGGCGTCAGGGCGGGACGGGGCGGCAGTCATCGCGGGGGGTAGGCGCGTGGCCAAAGCCTGTCACAGCGACCGGGGAAGTGGTGAATGGCGAAGGCAGGGCAACGGGCTGGATCAATCCTTGGCGTAGGGCACCAACACCTCGGCCAGCATCGGGAAATGGCGCCGGTTCAGCGTCACCAATGTGGCGCCGGCGACCTCGGCGCAGGCGGCGATCAGGGCATCGGCCAGGCCCGTACCGTGGCTGGGTCCGTACTGCCGCCGCCAGAGCCCGGCGCAATGGGCCGACTGGCGATCGAGGTTCAGCACGTCGAAGGCCGCCACAAAAACATCTAGCCGCTGCCGTTCTTCGCCGTCGCGAACGCCGGCATAGAGCTCCGCGACCGTGATCACAGAGGTCGCCAACGGCTGCTCGGCGCCCTCGAGAAAGGCCACGGCCTGGGGCTGATCCCTCAGGTAGTCAATGAGCACATCAGTGTCAACGACCAGCAGAGCTGGACCGGAACGGGTTGTCATGGCGATAGATCGGCCGGCGCGCGGTCCAGTTCGCTGCGCAGGGCGGACCAGTCGGGGAGATCGGTGCGCTCAGCCCAGAGACCGCGGCCCTGGCGAAGCCGGGCCAGGCGCCCCTGGGGCTGCTGCTGGTGGAGATAGGCGTCAATGGCCTCGCGGATCAGGGCGCTTTGGCTGCGACCGCTGCTGAGCGCCAGGGCCTGAAGCCCCTGGCGCTCAGCTTCGGAGAGATAGATCTGGGTGCGCTGCATCGCGCCGGAAGTGCCTGGTGTATGCACCATACATTGCCCTTCCCAATCATCCCCCCACCCAGGGCCTGGTCGACATAGCGGGAGAGGTGGGTCTTGGCGTCGTGGAGGTTGACCTGCATCGCCGGGGTCTTAACTGGCTTAGTCCGTGCTGCGGGCTAAGTCCAAAGGGCTAGTGCATGGAATGGCCAAATACGTCGCCTGGAGGCAAGAGCTGCTGGAACTCGCCTCCTTGGAGCGAACCATTGTCACGCTATGGGTAGCGTGGTGTTGGGGAGGATGAAGGATGGGATCCTGAGCCAAGGAAGGTGTAAGGAAGCGGCAAGGAAGGCATAAGCAAGGGGAGGCTAGTTGGCTTTGACGATCCAGCCCATGGACAGGGAAGTACCGCAGGTTGCATGTGACGATCGTCTTGCTCTTGTGGTCGCCTTGGAGGCCAAGGGCGTAGGGCGATTAGCGGGAACAAAGCCCAGGGGTGCTGGCCAGGGATGGGTGGTTGCCAATCCAGGTTCACCCCTGGAACTCACCAGCTCTCGCCGCTGCAATGTGCCAATGAATTTGGTGGCACAGTTGTGTGTGTGGGGGGGGGTGAATATTAAGAGATTATAATTTGCACATTTTTTTTATTCAGTGTCAATGTTCTTCTCCGCGGCAACAAAGCAGTTCATTTCCTCTGCCCCTCGCGGCAACGCGCTTAAGTCTTCGCGCCCCCATCGTCTCAAGCGACTGATGGCTCACGGGGCCGTGGGTGCCGCCCTGCTGGCGACCTGGTTCGCTGTGCCGGCTCAGGCCTTGACTTGGAATTGGTCTTTTACTGGGAATACTACATCAGGGCAAGGAACTTTCACGACGGCTGGTACTACTGCACAGGCTGGTATCACTGAGGCCATCACGGCTATTACCGGAACATATACTCGATCAGGCACTGGTGGCGTCGATGGGACATTCCAAATTACAGGGTTATCCAATCTAGTTAATGCTGATAATCTTTTTTCATGGGACGGAACTAATCCTTCTGCAATTTTGGCTGATGCTGGAATTGCAGTTAGTACGGCTTATTTAAAATCCGTGTTCATAGATTATGATGATAGTGGATTTGGACCAGTAAATATTACTACTAGTGAATTTTCTGGTAATGATGGTGTCATTATATCTTCATCCCTTTCCCCAGTTCTAGCTACAGCCCCCGTCCCCGGCCCCGTCCCCCTCTTCGGCGCCGCTGCCGCCTTCGGCTGCAGCCGCCAGCTGAGGCGCCGCATCAAAACTCCGGCCTGAATCAAGGCGCCTTGAGGCCGCCAGCCCTTCTCGGCTTGAGAAGGGCTTTTTTGTGGGCTGTTATCTCCGCTGATTTAGCCACTGTTTTAGCCGCCTTTTTCTCCACAGTTTTCCCCTTCTGCCTGGACCCCGCCCGATCCCGATGGCCACCAGATTCCATCCTTCAGCCTCGCTGCCCTCCGCCCCCGCTCGCGGCATCGCCCTGGCGGGGGGCGGGCCTGATTCAACATTTGAGGCGCCCCCCCGACCCTGAGGAGGGCCGAAGCGGAGCCCCCACAGTGACCTGATGATCACCTCAGCGTTGCACTGATCCCAAGGATCTGCGCCTTGATCAGGCATCGACACCGACAACCTGGCGCAGGATCTGGACACAGGCAGGTCGCAGATCCTCCGGCAAGCTGCCGATGCGCCGACGAACAATTGGCATCGCCAGGGTGGTCATGCGGCTCAGCCGGCACCGTGAAGAGACTTTCAGGCCGCTCTGAGTGAATTGTGGATGCTCTGCTGGAATATCGAGCTCATCTCCGCTGGCTGCTCCAGCAACCTTTGAGCTGATGAAGGCCAGGAGAACGTCCTGATGTCGCCCGCTCAGGCCGATCACCATCGCCGGGCGTGGCTTGACATTGGGCCCATCCGTGAACGGGAAGGCCACCAGAACAATGTCAAAACGCGCCAGCATCACGCCGCCACAATCGGTTCGCCGTTCGAGAAGCTGTAGAGATCAGGTTCTTCGGCAAGGTCATCAAAAGCCTGACCCGCCAGGGCCATCGCTGCCAACTCGGGGTCGCTGAGCTCGGCCGAATCCTGGCCGAGCTGATCCAACAGCCACCGTCGATCCACATCGGGCAGGCTGCGGATGACCTCCAGGAGGTTCCTCGTCAGTTGTGGGTTGGTCATGGTGTGAGGTTATCGCCGTTGCGCAGGGCCGCAGCCTCAGGCCGCCTCCAGCCCCAGGTGCTCCACGTACGGCAGGAAATCCCGGTCACTGAACAACAGCGGCAGGTTGGCTTCGTAGCCCTCAGGCTTCTGCGAAGCAGTTGCAGGCGGTGGCGATGATCCCATCGATCGTTTTAGTAACCGTGGTGCCGCGGCGTCGCAGCTCGCGGTAGTTCTCGGCCGCTTTCTAGGCGTTGCTGGCCCCGAGCATCGGCAAGGGCGCCAGGGAGCGGAACCGCTGGCGATCCGGGAACAGCTCAGCTGGTTCGATGCTCTGATCGCCGAAGCCGCGATCCGCAGCCGCTGCTCCGTTCTCTACTCGGAAGATTTCGGCCATGGGCGCAGGATCGCCGGTCTGGAAGTGGACAATCCTCTGTGGAGTTGAGACTAGGCCAAGAGCGGACGAGCTCCACCAAAGGGCGCCTTGAGCAGCGGCGCCAGGAAGAACCCACGGGCGCAGACTGGCACCACCTGGAGACACCCAGCCACCCGCGAAGACGCAGCGAACGCCGTGGGCAAACCATGACAGATCCAGCGAGCAATCTATCTATTCATCGGTAGATTGGGGCGGGTTGGGGGTATTCCAGGACTCATTAATGAGTAGTTGGGAGCCCTTCTGAAAGGGCCATCTACTCGTGAATGGGTAGAGCAATGATAGGACAGGCAGAGAATGACAAGCAATAAAAGGGGGGCAAATTTGCTGCAGTTTAGTGCACTCCGGTGGCACCTTTTTCACAGGTGATCAGGAAAGAGTTCATTTACGGCGTTTCTTGGCCCGGCCAGGGCGATTCCGCACCAAAGCAAACACAATGGATTAATAACATCTAACATAATATTGTGCCAATTTTCTGACTGGCACTGCTGTGGAAGGGGGGGTATTAAGGAATTATAAAACTTAAGCATTAATTTTTATTCCGATGGCCCTTGCTTTACTAGCAACAAGAGCCCAGCTTGTTTCCTCCGCTACACCGCTACACCGCGTCTGAGTCGGGCCAGGTATCCCCGAATCTTTCGCGCCTCAAGCAACTCACGGTGCGCTGTGCATTTGGTGCCGCCCTACTGGCGACCTGCCTGCAAGCCGGCGCTGCGTCAGCCCTCAGCTTCAACTTCTCCTTTGCCAGTTCGGGGGATCCATCAGATCCATCAAGCCCAATAACCCCAGCGACAGTCACGGGAATTGTTGCTGGCCTGGTTGACAATCTCAATGATCAAAAATCTGGTTTATCATTCACTATAACTTCGTCGACGAATACAGTTTTTGGCGGCTGGGATGTTTTTACGACCTATTATTTAGGAACCGGGTTTGATGTATCTGGTGGCCAGATCACAGGTGTAAATATTGCTTATACTAATGGGGGGACGCAACTTCTTGCTTTGGGTAATCAGAATGACTTCTATCTAGAGTTGTCTGATATAGATGAATCAATCTCTAATTACGATATAGATGCTAGTTCAGCAAATTCCCTGGTCTTCACGCCTGTATCTTCTCCTGCGGCCCCCGTTCCTGGCCCCCTACCCCTGTTCGGCGCCGCTGCCGCTTTCGGCTGGAGTCGCCAGCTGAGGCGCAGGCTCAAGACTACGGTTTGATTGAAGCGGCTTGAGGTACCCGCCCTTCCCTGCCTGAGAAGGGCTTTTTTGTTGACTTTGGTGCCAAGCACGCCGATTGTTTCTGGGGCCCAGCCGCCAACGCCATCGCGGCCCCTTGCCCCCGCTGGCTCGCCCATCGGTGAACGCGCGCACCGTCGACCCCCTCCCCGCCGCTTCCCCCGGCAACGCCTGAAGAGCCGCCCGTGCTCCACGGGATCCGTGTAACCAGGACCGGTGGCTAACCTGACCCTCGCCATCGATGACGCCCTGCTGCAGCGGGCCAGGGAAGCGGCGCTGCGGCAACACACCACGGTGCATGCCATGGTGCGCGATTTCCTCGGCCGCTTTGTCGAGGCCCGTAGTCGCCGGCTGGAAGCCCTCGAACAATTCGAAGCTGTTGCTGCCGTCAGCAATAGCGCCAGCCGGGAATCCTGGAGCCGCGAGTTTCTGCACGAGCGCTCCTGATGCGGGTTTGCGATGCGGGTGTTTATTGACACCAACCTCTGGGCCTACCGCCTCGATCGGCGCGAAGCGGTCAAATCCGAGCAGGTGTGTCAGTGGCTGGTGGAAGTGATGGCCGACCATGAGGTGGTGATCAGCTCCCAGGTGTTGATCGAGTTGCGTTCGGTGGCCAGAGCCGCAAACTGCAACCGCCTTAGCCACTGCGCCCTTCTTTTTTCCGAGGATTTCAGCCACGGACGCAGGATTGCGGGCCTGGAGGTGGTTAATCCCCTGCTGGGCTGAGTCTGGACAAAGGGATCGATCTGCATCGCCGGGTGGCCGACAGCGGCTGGCGATTGGCGGGATCCCAGCCCAGTGGGCCTGCTTCTTTGCCGCCCAGGCGGCCGAGAAAGCCCTGAAGGGCGCCTTCCAGGAACTCGGCCTCGAACCCCAGCACGGGGCCAACCCGTAGGCCAATTGGCTTAGTGTAACACCCTGCTCGATGGCCTGGGGGCCGGGCGATATCTTCATAATCATTCAATAATTCGTGTTTCTGGCAAAATGCGTTCTTTCTTCTTTGGCTTGGGTGTTGTCTCCTCCCTCGCCGTCCTAGTCACTCCCCAACCCAGCAAGGCCACAGCCTTGCATTTTTCGGTGCCGAAGAGCGCAGCAGTCCTGAACATCTCCAAATCCATTGTGATTGAAAACGAATCGACAGGTCCTCTGGATTCTGTCGCTGAAGCCATTCTTGGTGTTTTGGGCCTCTACACAACCCCTAATCCAAATACTCTTTCCCTTAAAATGGCGGCCGATTATCAAAATTCTAACGATTTGAATTGGGATGGAACATCGACCTCCTCCATCATTTCCCTTGTGTCTGGAGCCCGCTTCAGCTCCTTATAATCTATCTTTTTTAGTAGCTGAATCAAAGCATTGAGTGATTGGTTCTTTCACTCCCTTTTTGGCTCCAGCATCATCAGCCGGTGCCGCACCGCCACCAAATCGGCCCTAGTCAGCCAGCGGGGCGATCCCTCCATCTCCGAGGGATTGCGTAGCAAATAGGAGGGATGCAGCAGGGGCATCAGGGCGATGCCTCCCTCTTCCTTGTCGGGCCACTGGATCAGCGATTTGGTGCTTGGCATTCGCTGGCCTTGGGCTCGCTTGCTTGGCGTTCTCTGGCGCTTAGACGCCTGGTTTGGCGCCGGCTGCTCGGGTCCTTGGCTGCCTTCCAGTTGCAGCCATTGACCCCGCAGCTGGGTGATGCCCCCCCTGATGCCAAGCAGCGCCTCCAGGGCCGTGGCCCCCACCAGCAGCACCAGCTGCGGCCGCACTAAGCCGATCTGGCGCTCCAGCCAGGGCCGGCAGGCTTCGATTTCGGCGCGGCTGGGCTTGCGGTTGCCCGGTGGCCGGCACTTGATCACATTGGCGATATAAAGATCCCTTTCGCTGTTGAGGCCCGCCGCCGCCAGCATCGCCTCCAGCAACCGGCCCGAGCGGCCCACAAACGGCTGGCCGCAGGCCTCTTCTTCGGCGCCGGGGGCCTCCCCCACCAGCAGCAGCCTGGCGGTGGGGTCACCCCGGCCCACCACCACCTGCTGGCGGGTGGTAGCTAGGCCGCAGCGGCGACAGGCGCCACATTCGGCGGCCAGGGGTTCGCCCAGAGGGGCTCCGGTCATAGGGGCTGGGAAAAGGGCCGGTGGGGTGGGGATTCTTCTGTTCCGAGGGCGCTGGCATCATCCGGCCAGGCCTGGGACTCCAGATCGCCTGGATTCAGATCGGAGGCCGCCCAGATGTCCTCGCTGGCCACCGCATAGCCGGCGGCCCGGGCAATGGCGGCCACGGTGGCGACGTCATGGGCCTGGCCCAACGCCGCCTGCAAGGAGCTATCGACCTGGGCCTGGGCCAGAAACGCCGAGAGTTCGCCGTGGGGGTCCTGCCAAATCAGCGGCAAATCTTCCAATCCATCCGGTTCCAACTCCGAGGCCATCCACAGTTCTTCGGCCGTCAGGGGATAGCCCGCCGCCCGGGCGATGGCGGCCACGGTCTCGCCATCCGGCGCCTGGATCAGGGCCTCCTGATACCAGGGATCCAGCTCAACCTGGTGCAGAAAGGCGGTCAGGGACTGGTGGGGATCCAGCCACACCGGCGCTGCCTCCTGCAGCATCTCGGGCTCCAGATCCGAGGCGGCCCAGAGGTCGGAGGCGTTGACCGTGAAGCCGGCCCCCAGGGCGATCGCCGCCACGGCCTCCACATCACTCGCCTGGGATAGGGCATTCAGCAGGTCTGTGTCGGCCTGGGCCCGCTGCACAAAGGCACTCAGCTGCTCCACGGACATGGGGATCGGCGCGCGAATCCACCCTTAGCAAAACACCCCCAACCCGTCCAGCGCGCTTTGGATGGGCTAGCCAGGGTCAAGACGTGGTGCAGGATGGCCTATTAGGACACCCACTCCCGCCCTGATGTCGGCCCCGCTGAAGCTGTCTGCCCGGGCCGAGGGGCTGCAGCCTTCTCTCACCCTCGCCATCGCCGCCCAGGCGAAACAGCTGCGCTCGGTTGGAAAGGACATCTGCAGCCTTTCGGCGGGGGAACCGGACTTTGATACCCCAGCCTTCATTCGTCAGGCCGCCGCCGATGCCCTGGAGGCGGGCCATACCCGCTACGGACCGGTGGCCGGGGAGCCGGCCCTGCGCGAAGCCATTGCGGCCAAATTAACCCTAGAAAACGGGGTATCTACCACGACCGACCAGGTGCTGGTCACCAATGGCGGCAAGCAGGCCCTTTACAACCTCTTTCAGGTGCTGCTCGGCCCCGGCGATGAGGTGCTGCTGCCCTCCCCCTTCTGGCTCAGTTACCCCGAAATGGTGCGCCTCACCGGCGCCGAACCCCGGCTGCTGGTCACCGAGGCGGCGCGGGGATTTCGCTTCACCGCCGACGAACTCGAAGCCCAGATCCGGCCCTGCACCCGACTGCTGGTGCTCAACAGCCCCTCAAACCCCACCGGCATGGTCCTGAACCGTCAGGACCTGGAGGCGATCGCGGCGGTGCTGCGCCGCCATCCCCAGGTGGCGGTGGTCTGTGACGAGATCTATGAGTTTTTACTGGCCCCGGGCCATTGCCACCACAGCCTGGCGGCGGTGGCCCCCGATCTGGCCGAGCGGCTGTTCATTGTCAACGGCTTCGCCAAGGGCTGGGCCATGACCGGTTGGCGGGTCGGTTGGCTCGCCGGTCCCCGCCCCGTGATCGCCGCCGCCGCCGCCCTGCAGAGCCAGAGCACCAGCAATGTCTGCAGTTTCGCCCAGATGGGGGCCCTGGCGGCCATCACGGCAAGCCGTGATTGTGTCCACGCGATGGCGGATCGCTTCAGCACCCGCCGCCAGCACCTCAGTGAGGGCCTGGGTCACATCCCAGGGGTGGTGTTGATTCCGCCGGAGGGGGCCTTCTATGCCTTCCCCGATATCAGTGCCTGGGGGCTCGATTCGATGACTCTCTGCCGCCGCCTGCTCGAAGAAGTGGGCCTGGCGGTGGTGCCGGGCCTGGCCTTTGGCGACGATCGCTGCATTCGCCTCTCCTGTGCGGCGGCGGAGGCCACCCTGGATGACGGACTGGGCCGTTTGGCCCGCTTCCAGGCCGGACTCTGAGTCACCGCCGCCCACCCGGGCCCGGTTGCTGGCCCAGCCCCGGCTGGCCCAGCCCTCCCGGCTGTTGGACCTCCCCCCGCCGATCCCAGCCCCCTCCCTGCCGATCCCCTTTGCCATGGCCCTTGCCGTTCCCAGGAAACTGATCGTTCTGGGGGATAGCGGTGCCTTCGGTTGGGGCGACCCGGACCAGGGCGGCTGGTGCGAAAGCCTCAAGCGCCATTGGATGGACCTGCCCATTGGGCCCGTGGTTTACAACCTCGGCGTCCGCGGCGATGGCCTGGAGCGCGTCGCTGCCCGCCTGGAGGCCGAGGTGGTGGTGCGGGGCGAATTGCGCCGCCAGCATCCCCAGGGCATCCTGCTGGCGGTGGGGCTCAACGACACGGCCCGGGTGGGCCGTCCCGACGGGCGTCCCCAGCTGGAACCCGAGGCCTTTTTGTACGGCTTTGGGCAGTTGTTGCGGCACTGCCGCCGTTTGGCGCCCGTCTTTGTCCTGGGGCTCACCCCCGTGCTGGAAGAGGCCATGCCCCTGGCCGAAGTGCTGTGGTACGACCTGGCGACGGTGCGCCGGTACGAGGGCTTGCTGGAGGAGGCCTGCATGGAGGCGGATGTGCCCTTCCTGCCCCTGATTGATTCTCTGCTGGACGATCCCTCCTGGAGCGACTGGTTGCTCTTGGATGGCGTCCACCTCAATGGCGATGGCCATCGGCGCGTCTTCCAACGGGTGCGCACCTGGGCGGCCTTGCTGGAGTGGGCTGGATTAAGGCTCGAAACCCTGGCGACACCCATGGGTTGGAACTGATCCCCAATCCCCCGTTCGGGGGATGGCGCTGGATTGGAATCGCTTCATCGTGGCCATCCCCTCGTGACCGGGACGATGCCCGTTCCTCCGGCTCCCCTGCCTACGCCCCGCCACTCCACCAGCCCCACCGCCGCCATCCGTCGTCGTCCGGAGGTCGGCCCTCTCTCCGCGTCAGAGCGCAATCGACTGTGGCTGGAGGCCTATGCCGCCTGCCGCGATGGACACCAACGCCGCGTCCTGCGCCAGGCCCTGGTGCGGGCCAATCTGCCCTTGGTCCGCAGCATTGCGGCCCGCTATGGCGTCAACAGTGCCCTGGCCTTCGACGATCTCGCCCAGGTGGGCAGCCTGGGCCTGCTGAAGGCGATCGAGGCCTTTGATCCCAGGCATGCCGCCAGTTTGAGCAGCTTCGCCGTTCCTTACGTCAAGGGGGCGATTCAGCACGAAATGCGGGACCGGGAGCCCCTGGTGCGGGTGCCGCGGCGTCTCTGGGAGCTGCGGCAGCGGGCCCTGGCCCTGCAGGAACAGCGCCGGCAGCAGGGAAAAACCCCCCTATTGCCCGCCAAGCTCTGCCAGGCCCTCGACTGTCGCCTCGATGTGCTCGATGAGGCCCTGGCCCTGGGGCCCTTGGGCCGACCCCGCAGCCTGGATGAACCCATCGCCCCGCGGGAGGGGAGTGGCGAGGGCGGCCGCTCGCTCCTGGATGGCTTGGTCGCGCCGCCCCAGGCGGGGCCGAGGACCGACGGCGAAGACGGCGATGAATTCTCGGAAAGCCTGCAATTGGCCTGGCTCAGAAGCCAACTGGTGGCGCTGGATCCCTCCATCCGCGAACTGCTGGTGGGGCGGTTGCAGCTGGGTTGCACCTGGGTGGAGCTGGGCGCGCGGCTCGGATGGCATCCCCGCATGGCCCAGCGCCGCTTTGATGCGGCCTTGGCCGGCCTCCGCGACGCCGCCCAGCAATGGGCAGACGCCCAATCCGCCTCGGCCGAGTCCTCCTGAGCCCCGACGGCCGCCTCGGCCCAAGCCGTCCTACCGCTCTTGAGGTGGCCTGGGGATCGGTCCCTAATGGTCTCGCCTCAGGCCAGCAGGCCCCCCCCCAGGGCTGCGGCGCTGCCCATGGCCAGCAGGGCCGCCAACAGGGTCTGGATGCCGTTCACCAGCTCATTGCTGAGCCAGGGCAGGCGCTGCTGCAGGGTGGCGCCGATGACGCTTTCGGCCAGGGTCGCCAGCAGCCCCACCAGCGTCACCAAGGCCCAGGCCTGGGAATTGCCAATCCAGCCCAGGGCGCCCATCAGCGCCGCCATGGTCGCGGCGCCGATGGCGCTGGCCAGGCTGCCCTCCAGGCTCACGGCCCCTTCGGTGCCAGGGGGGACGGGCTTCAAGGTGGTGATCAGCAGGGTGCGGCGCCCCCAGCGCTTGCCGATCTCGCTGCCGCAGGTGTCGGCCAGTTTGGCGCAAAAGCTGGCGGCAAAACCCAGCAGCAGCAGGGGCCGCCAAGGGGCGGGCACCAGGGTGCTGGCCATGGCCAGCACGGCCCCCACCAGCGCCGATCCCCAGACATTTTCTGGCCCCCGCCGGCCGCCGCGGGCCTCGGCCAGGCCGCTGGCCTGTTTGCGCCGGAAGCCAAGGCGGGTCACCAGCGAACCCAGGGCCAGGTAGGCCACCACCGCCAGCCAGCCCCGCCAGCCGAGGCAGCCCCAGAGAACCGTGCCCAGCACCCCGGCATGGACCCAGCCTGCCTTGGTGAGCAGGGGCGCCCGCTGGGCCAGGGCGATCAGTCCGCCATTGAGGGCCAGGGCCAGGGCCCAGGTCGCCAGGGTTTGGGGGGGGAGGGGGGGCATTGGCCGGGCCCAGTTCTGTTGCACAGATCTAAGGCGGCGACCGGGCCTGGGGCCCGGGGCTGATAATCAAGCAACAGCCTGGGGCGGACCATGTTCTTCAAGAAGGCCAAATTTTTCCTTGACCTCACCGGTGAGGACCAGGCCTCCAACGGCAAGGGAGCTGAAAAGGCCCCGGTCGTGGCAGCGGTGATCGCGCCGGTGGAGCCGCTAGATCCAGCCGCCAAGGCAGTAGCCCCTGTCGCGGCCGCCGAAGCTCCAGGGACCACTTTCGCCGCGAAAACCGCAGCGCCAACTCCTGCCGCTGTCGCCACGGCAGTGCGCACAACCGCCGAGGAAATCGTCGCCGAGTTGGCCGCCGCCCAAGCCAATCGTCCCCCCGCCAGCACCGTGACCTTTGCGCCGGACTGTCTGGTGCCCGGCGCCAGCCTCGCCCGTCGCCGCCGCACCGCTGGCGCCAATCTGGCCGGCTTCCGCGATATCGCCCGTTCGATGATGAAAAGCTGAAGGGATCGTCACCATCCCGTTCAATGGGGAGGTGGGGCCATGGTGCTGATTGTTTAGCAGTCTTGCTCCTAGGGGCATTCGGCAGCAGCGGGCTGCAACAGGGCCAGGGTCGCCAGCCCTGCGACTGCGGCGGTCGACGTGCGCAGGATCGAGTCTCCCAGGCTCACCAGCTGCCAACCGGCGGCAAGGGCCTGTTGCACTTCCTCTTCGCTCCAGCCCCCCTCCGGACCGACGGCCAGGGTGATCGGCTCGCCGGGATTGCGTTTCCAGATGGCCTGCACCCAGCTCGCCAGCGCTGGGATGTCTGCCCTGCGGGTGGTGGCCAGCAGTCGCGTTCCTGGCATCGCTTCGCTCCAGTAGCGGCTTGCCGAGAGGGGCGCCGCCAGCTCCGGCAGCCAGAGCCGTTCGCATTGCTCGGTGGCTTCGCGGATGATCGTGGCCCAGCGATCGACGGGAAGTGGTTCGCGTACCACCCCCCGGGCCGCGATCAGGGGCTGCAGCCGGGCGGCGCCCAGTTCGGCCGCCATGCGCCAGACCAATTCGGCATCCCGCCGCGGCACGGCCAGGGCCAGGGTGAGGGCCGGGCTCGCCGGCATCACCTTCTCTAGGGGGGCTTCCGGAGGCTGCTCCAGCCGCAGTTGCTCCCCCGACTCCAGCACCGCGCTCCAGAGCCGGCCGCAGCCATCGACCACCGCCAGCCGATCCCCCTGACGGAAGCGCAAAACCCTGGCCAGGTAATGGCTTTCGGCGGCCTCCAGGGTCAGCAGGCTGGGGTCGCCCAGCACGGGCCACCGTGACGGTGGAATGAGCAGTCGACGCAGTTCCCGGGCCATCGGCGAATGGGATCAATCGTCGTCTTCATCGTCTTCGTCATCGTCATCGGTCGCAAAAGGGCTGTCCGGATCGTCTTCGATCGGCCAGTCCTCGTTGATACCGCCGATGAGCAGTTCCTCGATTTCCACCACATCGTTGTTGAGCTGTCCCAGGGCATTGATCAGCACGTCCAGGGCCAGGGCATCACTAGTGCCCAGGTCGAGCCAGCAACGCCCCCAGGCTTCCGAATATTCCATCACGGCCATGTTGTGCATCAAGGCCGGCAGGGCGCGGCTGGAGCTTTCCTCTTCCCAGGCCAACCAACTCAGATCGGCACCCGCTTCATGGGCCTGCAGGGTTTCGGCATTGAAAGCCCCCAGTTTGCCCAGAAAAAACCAGCTGTCGAAGACGGTTTCGATATAACTTCTCTCCGCCTGGCCCGGGGCATCGGCAAAGCGCAGCCAGATCCAGCAATTGAACGGATCGACTTCGCGAAAGCGAACCTCCATGGTCAAGCTGCAGCCACTCAGAGTCCCTATCCAACACGATCGCCAGCCAGGCATGCTGGGGCGATGCTTGAGTTGCAGGCCGTCCACTACCACCCCGCCACCGTGCCCCAGCCGGTGCTGCGGCAGGCGAACTTGAAGCTGGCCGTGGGCACGCCGGTTCTGGTGGCGGGCCGCAGCGGCAGTGGCAAAACCACCCTGCTGGAGCTGATCAGTGGCTTGGCTGAAGCCGATGGCGGACGTTTCCTCTGGAACAACGAGCCCGTGGCGGCCCGGCAGCGTCGCTGGCTCTCTGGCCTGGTGTTTCAGTTTCCCGAACGTCATTTCCTGGGTCTGACCGTGGGACAGGAATTGCGGCTCGGTCAAAGGCGCCTGGGGGGCGAGGCCATCGACCAGGTCTTGGCCCAGGTGGGCCTCACAGGGATCTCCCTCCAGCAGGCCCCCGAACGCCTCAGCGGCGGCCAGCAACGGCGCCTGGCCTTGGCGGTGCAGCTGTTGCGCAATCCGCGGGTGTTGTTGCTCGATGAACCCACCGCTGGCCTGGATTGGACCGTGCGGGAGGAGGTGCTGGGGCTGCTGGATCAGCTGGCCCGGGAGCGGGCCCTGCTGGTGGTGACCCACGAACCCGAGCTGTTCGCCGGTCGCTTCAGCCAGGCTTGGCAGCTCGTCGATGGCGGCCTCAGGCCCCTGCTCCCAGCCACGGTTCTTACGATGGCTCCAGACGGATCAAGCTGATGGCAGATCAACTGCTGCGGGCCACCGCTGCGGGGGGCGGGATCCGCCTGGTGGCGGTCAATATCACCGAAACCTGCGCCGAAGCCCGCCGCCGCCATGGCCTCTCCTTTCTGACGACGGCCCTGCTGGGGCGTGCCATGACGGCGGGTCTGCTCTTGGCCAGTTCCATGAAGGTGGCCCATGGCCGGGTCAATCTCCGTATCCAGTCCGATGGTCCGTTGCGGGGCATGACGGTGGATGCCGGGCGCGACGGCATGGTGCGGGGCTATGTGGGACAACCGGGCCTGGAACTTGATTTGTTGGCCAGCGATGACGGTCCGCCCCAATTTGATTTCCAACGGGCCACCGGCACCGGCTATCTGCACGTTGTCCGTGATATCGGCGAAGGGGTTCCCTTCAGCAGCACGGTGGAGCTGGTCAGTGGCGGGATTGGCGATGATTTGGCCTCCTATCTGTTGCACTCCGAGCAGACCCCTTCGGCGGTCTTCGTCGGAGAACGGCTCGACCGCAGTGGCGTGCGCTGCGCCGGCGGAGTCCTGGTGCAGGTGTTGCCCAAGGCGGCGCGGGAACCGGCCTTGGTGGCCTTGCTGGAGGAACGTTGCCGCGAAATCGAGAACTTCAGTGCCCTTCTGTCCACCCATGGTGACCACCTAGAGGGGCTCCTCAAGGACATTTTCCCCGATCTTGATCCCAACTCCGGCGCGGACCTTCAGGCGATCACCCCTGTGCGCTTCCGTTGTCCGTGCAGCTACAACCGCAGCATCGGCGCCCTCCGATTGCTGGGCCGCGAGGAACTCACCTCCATGCTGCAGGAGGACGGCCAGGCCGAACTCACCTGTCATTTCTGCAGTGCCGTTTATCGGCTGGATGCCGCTGGTCTGCAGTCGCTCATCGATGGCTTCGCCGCGGCTTGAGCCCAGGCAGCCCACAGTTCAGGCCAGCAGCAAGGCCCCGGCTAACAGCACCAGGATCACCGGTGCCCCCAGGAGTTGCCCAGGGCCCAAGGGCAGATGGACCAGTGTGGTGTTAGGCACCAGCTGGAGCAATCCGTTGCCGATCAGCAGACCCACCAGGAGCAGGATGACGGTCCAGCCGATGGCCCGGCCGAACTTGACCTGGCGCCGCAGCAAATTGAACAGGGTCGCCAGGCAGCCCAGCGCCAACAGCATGGCCCCTGAGGCCTGGGGCAGGGCCAGAAGCAGCACCATTAGCAACCCATGGGCGGCCAGTGGAAAGAGACGCTCCTGGCCGTGGGCCATGGTCAGGTTGGGCAGGACCGAAATCGACGGACTGGCCAGTTTGGGCAAAGGGAAGGAGGGGGTGGTTCGCAAGGAGGGCAGCACTGAACGCTCGGCCGCCGCGGTTTGCTCCCTCTGGGAGGCCGTGCGGGCGGCACTGCTGAGACGGCCCTGCTGACGTTCCTTGAGCCGATCCATGAGCACGGCGTCGTAGGCCGCCTCAATGCGCGCCCGTTCCATCGTGTTGTCGCTCACCTCATCCAATCGACTCTGACGGGCCTGCTGCACGTCATCAAAACTGGCATCGTGAGCCACCCCAAGCTTCTGATAGGGGTCGCTCGGTGCCGCGGCGGGCCTGAAGGGCTCAGGGGTGGGATCGGAACCTTTGGTCATGACCTGAGCGTAGGCAATCGCGATCAGAAAAGCGGTTCACTGCGGTGGTATCCCGCCTCAAGCAGCATGGATTGGCGGCAGGCCATGGCTTCGGCGATGGCGAGCCGGCGCCGACGCTTGAGCAGCGGCAACTGGGGGGGAAGGTGACTTCCCTCGCGGATTTCCATCATGGGTGCACCCGGATCGCTTTGGAAGGGCAGAAAGCTCACGAAATCACGGCCTCCATCACTACGGGGACGAACGAGCCAGAGGGGGTTGGGCATGGATGGAACCGGCCCGAGCAGGCATGAAGAGATATTGCAACCATTCTGGCGCGCCCCTTCGTTCGCCGTGGTGATCACTTTGACGATCGACGCGGTGATCTCACCTCAGAGGGCGATCGGTTCGGTGCCGCTGACCACCGGCGCCACCGCGGCCAGGGTGAGATCCGGGTGGTCCTCCTGAAGCTGGTTCAGGTTCCAGGTATTGCGGAATAGCAGTACCGGTCGATCCCAGGGATCGCGCACGGTTTTGCAGTTGAAGACCCTGCCCACCGCCTCCAGGGCCGCCCAGCCGCCGCTCACCCAACGGGCCACGGTGAAATCCAGGGGCTCCAGGCGGGCTTTGACCCCATATTCGTTCTCCAGCCGGTAAAGAACCACCTCCAGCTGCAGTTGACCCACGGCCGCCAGAATCGGATCCCTTTTACTGGCATCGGTGTCGTAAAGAACCTGGACGGCCCCCTCCTCCCGTAACTCATTGACCCCCTTGCGGAAGCTTTTGAACGCCGAGGGATTGGGATTGCGTAACCAGGCAAAGATTTCGGGACTGAAGCAGGGAATGCCTTCGTATTCAACCCGGGCTCCGCTATAAAGGGTATCGCCAATCGCGAACATGCCAGGGTTGTTTAGGCCAATCACATCGCCAGGATAGGCATCTTCCACCACCTCGCGATCCTGGCCAAATAGTTTTTGGGGCCTGGAGAGTCGCAGGGTACGGCCACTGCGGGCGTGACGCACGGTCATGTCCTTCTCGAAACGGCCCGAACAGACCCGCACGAAGGCCACCCGGTCGCGATGGCGGGGGTCCATGTTGGCCTGCAGCTTGAAGACAAAGCCGCTGAAATCCGGTCTTAACGGATCAATACTGCCCTCGGATGACTGGCGGGCGATGGGGGACTGGGCGAGATCAAGGAAGGCATCCAGAAAGGGGCGCACGCCGAAGTTGGTCATCGCGGAGCCAAAGAAGACAGGACTCAGGTCGCCGGCATGGACCAGCTCCAGATCGAGTTCGGCGCCGGCCCCATCGAGCAGCTCCAGTTCTTCAAGGGCCTGGACCATTAGCTCCGGTTCGACCAAGTGGGCCAGTTCTGGATCATCGATCGCCAGGGTGCGTTCGGCACTTTGGCGGCCCCGTTCGGCGCGCTCAAACAGGATCACCGTGCGGCTGCGCCGGTCGATCACGCCCCGGAAGCGGTCGCCGCCGCCGATCGGCCAGTTAACCGGCCAGCAGGCCAGCCCCAATTCGCTTTCGATTTCATCGATCAAGGCCAGCGGTTCGCGACCGGGCCGATCCATCTTGTTGATGAAGGTGAAGATCGGCAGGTGGCGCAGTCGGCACACCTCAAACAGCTTGCGGGTCTGGGGTTCGAGCCCCTTGGCGGCGTCCTCGAGCATCACCGCGTTATCGGCGGCCGCCAAGGTGCGATAGGTGTCTTCTGAGAAGTCCTGGTGCCCGGGGGTATCGAGCAGGTTGATCGTGCTGCCGGCGTAGTCGAACTGCAGCACGGTGGAGGTGATCGAGATGCCCCGCTGCTTCTCGATTTCCATCCAATCGGAGGTCACCTTGCGCTGTTCCCCCTTGGCCTTGACCGCACCGGCCTGCTGAATCGCCCCGCCGTAGAGCAGCAACTTTTCGGTGAGGGTTGTCTTGCCGGCGTCCGGGTGGGAGATGATCGCGAAATTACGGCGTCTGGCCACCGCCTGGGCCAGGGATTCGCCGCCGCCCTCGGCGGTGGCTGCGGCGTTGGTCCCCTTGGGGGGTTCAGGACGGCTCTGGGTCATGGGGCCAGCCTGCCAGGCCAAGGGCTTGGGGCCAGGCTGGCAGGCCAAGCGCCTGGGCCCAGCCTGCCAAGCCAAGCGCCCCTGCAGAGCGCCCCTTTAGGGCGATCAGCAGGGGCGGCACGATTCAGCTGCCGTGCTTCGAGTCAGTCGAAACCGAGCAGGTCGAAGATTTCCCGGTCCTTGAGGGATTCGGCTTCCAGGGGCTCCACGTCTTCAAGCATGGTGCGGGCCAGCTTGAGGTATTCCTGTTGCACGGCGTCGACTTCGGGGCTGGATTCCATCTCAAAGATGGTGCATTTTTTCAGGCGTGAGCGGCGGACGGCGTCCACATCTTGGAAGTGGGCCATGGTTTTCATGCCGACCCGGGCGTTGAACTTATCGATTTGGTCCGTGTCGCGGCTGCGGTTGGCGATGACGCCACCAAGGCGAACTTTGTAGTTCTTGGCTTTGGCCTGAATCGCCGCAATGATGCGATTCATCGCGAAGATCGAATCGAAATCGTTGGCGGTGACGATGAGGCAATAGTTGGCGTGTTGCAGGGGTGCGGCGAAGCCCCCGCAGACCACATCACCCAGCACGTCAAAGATCACCACATCGGTTTCTTCCAGCAGGTGATGCTCCTTAAGCAGTTTGACGGTCTGGCCGGTCACATAGCCGCCGCAACCGGTGCCCGCCGGGGGGCCACCCGCTTCGATGCATTGGACGCCGTTGTAACCCTCAAAGACAAAATCTTCGGGCCGCAGTTCTTCGGTATGGAAGTCCACGGTTTCGAGGATATCGATCACCGTGGGCACCATTTTCTTGGTGAGGGTGAAGGTGGAATCGTGCTTGGGATCGCAGCCGATCTGCAGCACCCGCTTGCCCAGCTTGGAGAAGGCGGCCGAGAGGTTGGAGGAGGTGGTGGATTTGCCGATGCCGCCCTTGCCGTAAACGGCGATCACCAGGGCACCCTCCTCAATCTTCATCCTGGGGTCCAGGTGGACCTGCAGGCTGCCTTCACCGTCCTCGCGGCGACTTGCATCGGCATTCACGCTGCCCTGGGTGGCCGGAGACTGGAGCGTAGAAGTCATGGGGGAGAGGAGGGTTCGCCGCCGGCTCCAAACGGGGCCGGCAGGCAAGGTGTGTCTATGAACCTTCTAGGGCCTCCGATTGGCGGCCGATCGGTATTCGGCGCAATCCGAAACAACCTGGGTTCGCAAGTGTGCAGATGCCCATGGCAAGGCACCAAGACCAGTATTGAGTACAAGTGCTGGGCCTTGGCCGGTTGCGTTTCCATGGCCGTCTCAACGGCTGAAATGGGCCTTGGCGTCGTAGAGCGTTTCAGCGCTGATCAGGGCCACCTCCCGTTCGCGGGCGAAGGTTTCGGTGTTGCGTTTCACCTTGCCCCTCACAAAGAAGGGGATCTTGGCCAGTTCGGCCTCCCCGTCCGCACTCCAGGTCGATTCCCCTGACCAGGGAGCTGCCTCAGCGGCCGGAGCTTGCGCCCCAGGGTCTGGACTGGGCTCGCTTGCGGCGCCCTCGGAGGAGATCCCTGGCTGGCTTCGCTCCGGTGCCCCATCGCCCAGGTGGCTGCGGTGGCCATCCACAAACTCGAAATCGTGGCGGAACATGCCGATCAGGTGCTCCTCCAGCCCCATCATCAGCGGATGGACCCAGGAGTCGAAGATCACATTGGCCCCCTCCCAGCCCATCTGGGGGGAATAGCGGGCGGGCACATCCTGCACATGCAGGGGCGAGCTGATCACCGCGCAGGGAACCCCCAGGCGCTTGGCGCTATGGCGCTCCATCTGGGTGCCGAGCACCAATTCGGGGGCCGCCTCGGCCATGGCCTTTTCCACGGCCAAGTAGTCGTCGCTGATCAGGGCTTCAAGCCCCAGCTCCTTGGCAGCGGCCCGCACCTCGCGGGCCTGTTCGCGGCTGTAGGTGCCCAGTCCCACCACCTCAAAACCCAGCTCCTGGCTGGCGATGCGGGCCGCGGCGAGGGCGTGGGTGGCGTCGGCAAAGATAAAGACCCGCTTGCCGGTGAGGTAAGTGGAATCGACGGAACGGGAATACCAGGGCAGCCTGGATTCGTCTTCGCTCGCTGCTGCAATCTCCAGCCCCAGCAGCTCGAAGATTTCCTTGAGGAAGTCCCTGGTGGCGCCGATGCCAATCGGCACCGTTTTGACCGTGGCCATGCCGAAACTGCGCTCCAGCCAGCTGCAGACCGTGCCGGCCACCTCCGCATAGAGGCACACATTGGCGTCCGCATCAGGCAACCGCATCAGGTCGGCGGGTCGGGCCCCCAGGGGCGCCACCACACTCACGTCGATGCCATGGCTGGCCAGCAACTTGCTGATTTCCAGCACGTCGTCGCGGCAACGGAACCCCAGCAGGCTGGGTCCGAGCAGGTTGACCCTGGGTCGCCGCCCTTCCTGGCGCCAGCGCTGGGGGGAGGGTTTGGCGAATCCCGGAGGCGGCATCTGATCTTTGAGCAGGCCCCGCACCAGTTGGTAAAAGCTTTCGGCCGCTCCCCAGTTTTCTTTTTTGGAGTAGGCGGGCAGCTCCAGGCTCACAACCGGCACCCCGCCCAGGTCCATGCCATGGGCCAGGGATCCGGGTTGGTCCTGGATCAATTCAGCGGTGCAGCTTTCTCCCACCAACAGGGCTTCGGGCTGGAAGCGCTCCACCGCGGCCTTGATGGTGCGCTTGACCAGCTCGGCCGTATCGCCCCCCAGGTCCCGGGCCTGGAAGGTGGTGTAGGTGACAGGCGGGCGGCGGTTGCGCCGTTCGATCATCGTGAACAGCAGATCGGCGTAGGTGTCGCCCTGCGGCGCGTGCAGCACGTAGTGCACCCCTTCCATCGAACTGGCGATGCGCATGGCGCCCACGTGGGGCGGGCCTTCGTAGGTCCAGAGGGTCAGTTCCATGGGGCCGGTGATCGGGACGTAAAGGGCTGGGTTGGGCGCTTAAACGGGCGGGGTCAGACGGGAGGTCAGACGAAGGAGAGCCGTTGGCGGCGATGCAGGGGGCGGGCGAAAAGTTCGGCCAGCTCACCCGCCTGGTCGCAGCCGTGGATGGGGCTGAACACCAGTTCGATCGACCATTTGGTGGCGATGCCCTCGGCTTCGAGGGGATTGGCCAAGCCGAGCCCGCAGACCACCAGATCCGGTCGCTCGGCCCGGACCCGCTCCAACTGTCTCTCCACATCCTGCCCCTCGCTGAGGCGGGTGCCGGCCGGCAGCAGGGCCATTTCGGCGGCCATCAGCTGGCGATCGAGGTAGGGGGTGCCCACCTCCACCAGCTCCATGCCGCATTCGCGGGCCAGGAAGCGGGCTAGGGGAATTTCCATCTGGGAGTCGGGCAACAGGAACAGGCGGCGCCCCTCCAGTTCGCGGCGGTGGGGCTCAAGGGCACGGCGACCCCGGGTTACCAGGGGATCGAGCACGGCGGCGACGGCGGCGGGGGCCAGGCCGAAGGCCGCCGCCGCCGCTTCCATCCACAGACGGCTCCCCTCAACCCCAAAGGGATAGGGGCTTTCGAGCAGCCTGGCGCCCCGATGCACGAGGGCCCGGGCGGTGCCGCTGAGGAAGGGTTGGGCCAGCAACAGGCGAGTGCCAGCGCCCACCGGCGGCAGCTCGGTCGAGCGCCGCGGGGGCAGGCTGCGCACCCGGGGCACCCCCATCCGCTCAAACAGCAGGCGAAAACGATCTTCGACCGCATCGGCCAGGGTGCCCACAATCAGCAGTTGGTCTTCGTCGCTGCTGGGCATCAACGGCAGCATCGCCATCAGGGCGTGGTCCTCCCCCTGGGTGAAGGTGGTTTCGATGCCGCTGCCGGAATAATTCAGCACCCGCACCTGGCCCGCCAGCTGGGCACTGAGGCGTTCGGCGGCCCGTTGCAGATCGAGCTTGATCACCTCACTGGGACAGGACCCCACCAGAAAGAGCGTGCGGATCTCGGGGCGGCGCTCCAGCAGTTCCCTAACCAGCCGGTCCAGCTCGTCGTTGGCATCGGCCAGGCCGGCCAGATCCCTTTCCCCCAGGATCGCCGTGCCGAAGCGGGGTTCGGCAAAGATCATCACCCCTGCCGCGCTCTGGATCAGGTGGGCACAGGTGCGGGAGCCCACCACCAGGAAGAAGGCGTCAGGCATGCGGCGATGCAGCCAGACGATCGAGGTCAGCCCGCAGAAAACCTCTCGCTGGCCGCTTTCCTTCAGCACCTCAGGCAGCGCGAGATCGGCGCTGGTGGGTGGGGCGGCCATGGGATGTTGAGCATTGTCACCCCAGGCTTAGCCAGGCCGATCCCTTGCCTGGGGGATGGCTTTACAACTGTTGGGGGAAAGGGCCGGTCGCGGGTGGGCTGGCGTCAGGTTGGCGGCGGGGAATCACGGCAAAGGGACTGGACATACAACCAGCGCCCCAGGGTGGTCAAGGGCATCAATAGATAGATGAATGGATTGGGAGTCACGATAATCAGACTGCAATTCCAGCCAGCTTGACGCACGATTTCATTGGCCACGAAATCAGCACCCATCACGCCCACCGGATTGAGATTGGAACGAAAGGGGCCCAGCACCAGGCGGCGAATCCGCAGACCAGGAAACCCCGTTGCCCCATCAGGGCGCTCCAGGACAGGGGCCCGCAGACTGAGCAATTGGCCCAGCAATCGTTTACTGATTTCATACAGCGGACTGATCGCCACCTGGATTTCCGCCTCTGAGGTGTTGACCCAGACCTCCGGGCGCGGCCGGCTGACCGTGGGCCGCGAGCGTGCCACCCGGGCGAAGAGTTCGAGTAGGCGCCAAAGGCTGAGGGCATTCACCTCAAGGGAGCGCTCGACGCTGTCCACGCTGCGGTCGCCGTGGACATTGATGCCATGGTTGAGCACCAGCAGGTCGACTTCGGCCAGGAGGGGGGCCAGCGCCTCCTCCTGGCCCACCGCCCAGCCCACCTGCCGCAGGGGGATGGCACAGCCTTTGCCGTCTCGTATCTCAAGGGGGGTGGTGCCGCTGGTCAGGGCGATCAACCGGTCACCGCGGCGATGCAGGCGCCGCAGCAGGGCCTGGCCCAGGGTGCCTCCGGCGCCGGTGATGGCCACCGTGCGGCCCGTCAGGGGGAGGGCCGGGTTGATGGGGTCGGAGACGGCGGCCATCGACGACGGCTTGGGCGAACGGTGTCGCCAGCATCGGACGGGATGGAGCGGTTGCCTAAATTGGCCTCCCACTTTGTTGCCAGTGAGGTCATTCCATGCCCACCGCCTTACTGATCGGCTCCTGCGAACCCTTCAGTGGCAAATCGGCGGTGGTGCTGGGCCTGGGACGCCAGCTACTCAGTCTTGGGGTGGGTTTGTCCTTTGGTAAGCCCCTGGCTAGCGGCAGTGATGAGGAGCAACGGGTCCAGCAGCCAGGAGATCCGCTTCTGGATCCGGACGTTCATTTCATTGGCAGCACTCTGGCCCTAGGCGAAAGCCAGTTGATTCCTTCGCTGCACACCATTGACACCGATTCGGCCCATGGCCGACTCCTGGCGGGTGATCTAGCCCCTGGGGCCGGTTTTGAGGCCCTCAAGCAGCGCCTGCAGCAAGGGGAGGATGACCTGGCCTTACTCGAAGCCGCCGGCAGCCTCAGTGAGGGCCAGCTCTATGGCCTCAACCTTGTGCAACTGGCCCGTGGTTTGGAGGCCCCGGTGGTGCTGGTCCATCCCTGGAAGGACAGCCGCAGCGTTGACGACTTACTGGAGGCCCGTTCCCAGCTGGGGGACTGGCTGGCGGGGGTGGTGCTGAATAGCGTCGAGCCCGACCAGGTGTCCCAGCTGCGCCAGGAGGTGGTGCCCGCCCTCGAACGTCTTGGTATCGATGTGTTTGGCGTGATGCCCCGCAGCCCGATGTTGCGCAGCATCAGTGTCGAAGAGTTGGCCCGCCGCTTGGGGGCCCGGGTGCTTTGTTGCAGCGAGCAGCTGAACCTGCTTGTGGAAACGCTCTCGATTGGCGCCATGAATGTGAATTCGGCTATGGAGTTCTTCCGCCGCCGTCGCAATATGGCCGTGATCACTGGCGCCGATCGAACCGACATCCAGCTGGCTGCCTTGGAGGCCTCCACCCAGTGCCTGATTCTGACGGGGGTGGGCGAACCGCTGCCCCAGCTTCTCAATCGGGCCGAGGAATTGGAGGTGCCCGTGCTCAAGGTCGACCACGACACCCTCACCACCGTCGAGGTGATTGAGGCGGCCATCGGCCATGTCCGCTTGCATGAACCGGTCAAGGCCACCTATGCCATCCGGTTGGTGGCCGAGCATTGCCGTTTCGACGCACTCTTCGAACGCCTCAGGCTGCCGGCCGTCGTCTGAAGGGAGGACCCAAGGCGGATCGGGCCTGTGGCTGCTATTTTGATATTACGAATGCGGGCTTTGGGTGACCCGGTCCTTAGACCTCCCGGCGATTGGTCGGATCGATACATTGGCCCAGGAACTGGCAATGCTCCAGGACCGGGGCAAACGGCGCATTGCCTTTCTTGGTAGTCGCCATGTGCCAGTGGTGTCCATCCATCTGGTTGAACTAGTGGCGCGCTCCCTGGCCCAAGAGGGACACAACCTGATGACCTCCGGCTCCCAGGGTGTGAATGCGGCCGTGATCCGCAGTGTTCTTGACGTGGAGCCGTCCCGCCTCACGGTGCTTCTGCCCCAGAGCCTGGATCGCCAGCCGGCCGAATCCAGGGAGCAACTGGATCGCGTCCTGCATCTGGTGGAAAAGCCCGAACACGATGAGTTGCCCTTGCCGATCGCCAGCAGCCTCTGCAACCAGGAAATCATCAGCCGCTGTGACCAACTAATCTGCTTTGCCTTCCACGACAGCGAGACCCTGCTGGCCAGTTGTCGCACCGCCGAGGACATGGGCAAAGTCGTCAGCTTGATGTTCTTCGACTGAACCTGTTTTCGGCTGCATCTCGATCGCCTGGGCCTGGCTTCAGACCCTATCCCGTTTAGGGGGACTGAGCCGGCAGCACCTGAAGCCTGGTGCCCTCTCTCCCCATCACGGTCACAGAGTTGCCAGGCAGCAGCGGCACCTCCGGTTCCAGGTTGGTGGCGGCCCAGCTTTGACCCTGCCAGCGCACCCGCCCCCGGCCATCGTTCTCAAAGGCGCTGATCACCTCGGCCGATTCGGCCCGACTGCTCGGGGGCAGGGGCCGTTCGCCTTGGCGCCGATCCCAGCGGCGCAGCCAGCCGTAGCCCAGGGCCAGCAGGGCGGCAAACATCAGGCCCTGCAGAACCGTCGTCAGGGCCGGAGCGGCGGCCGCTAGCAAGGCCACCACCAGGGCCGCCAGGCCCGCCATCAATAGCAGGCCATCGCCATCGAAGCCCGCCAGGGCCAAGGCCAGCAGCGGCAGACCCGCCAGCAACCAGAACAGGGCTGGGGTGAAGGGCATGGGGGTGCAGTCGATTCATTAGCGGCCGTCTTGCCTATGTTGATGGATTAGGGCTGTTGGCGATGGAAACCGTTCTCCTGCCTGTTCTGGCCGTCCTGGCCGTGCTCGGTATCAGCAGTGTCAAGGTGACCTCCAGCAGCCAATCCCAGCTGGTGGAGCGCCTGGGCAAGTACAACCGCCAGCTTTCGCCGGG
>CAMCQR010000019.1 GCA_945877115.1 Synechococcus sp. UW140
ACCACGGCGAAGCGCAGCACCTCCAGGGGGTCGAAATCACCGCCCGGAAACCAGGCGTCCTGGACGTTGTCGCCCCCCACCGCCACCACCACGCCACTGTTCTGCAGCTGGCGGATGGGGGCCTGGGCCCGCCGCGATGGCGTGGCCTCGGCGCGGCGATCCAGCAGCCAGAGGTTGGTGCTCGGCAGGGCCACCACCCCCAGGGCCAACCGGGCCATGCGATCCACCAGCCGCTGGCAGGCCCGGGGCGGCAACAGGGCCATGCTGCAGGCGTGGCTACAGACCACCGGCACCTGCAAGCGCTGACGCTCCAGCGCCTCGCATACCAGGCGCACGCCCCGGCCCCGGTGGCTGACGCCCTCATCGAGGTGCAGGTCGACGCCGCAGCCCAGCTGGTCCGCCAACCGCAACGTCTCCAGCACCGCCTGGCCATCGCCGGGGCCGATGCCGAAGGGGGCGCCGATCACGCCCCCGAGCCGGCCGCCCCGGTCCGCCAGCCAGCTTGCCTGGAGGCGGCCCTGCTCCGTGCCCCAGTGGTGGATCGGCACCAATCCCACCAGCTGCAGATCCAGCCGATCGGCCCAACGGCGCCGCAGGCCGTCGAGCACCTCCAGGCTGAGGTCGCCCCGCTCGCCGCTGCAGTCGACATGGCTGCGGATCGCCCGCAGCCCCTGACGCCAGGCCCGCATCAGGGCCCGCTCGGCCCGCTGCTCCAGGTCCTCGGCGGTGCGGCAGCTGGTTTCGGCCTGGTTGGCCTCCAGGGCCGCCGCGATGGTGCCGTCGCGATTGGGGAAACGGGCCGCACTGAAGGCCTTGTCCAGGTGGGCGTGGGGCTCCACCAAGGGGGTCAGGGCCAGGGGAGGCCCCGCCACCGTGTCGGCCTCGAACTCGGGCTCGGGCTCCGACTCGGGCGCCGGATGCAGGGCCCGGATGCGCCCCGATTCGATCTCCAGCACCACCGACACCAAGCCCTCGGCATCGCCTTGGGGCAGTCGCCCATCCCGGCCATCCAGCAGCATCCGGGGGATGCGCAGCGGCGGCAACAGGCTCAAGGCTCCAGCCCCTGCTGGCGTCCGGTGCGGATCACCACGAAGCAACCCGCCGCCGCCAAGGTGGTGGCCTTGTAGCGGGGAATCTGCCATTGGGCCAGCTGCTGGCCCCCCAGGTTGGTGGTGTAAAGGCTGAACAGGCCGAAATTGCGACGGATCGTGCCCTGGCGCGCCCAGGCCCCCAGGGGCGTCCGTTGGGAGCGCACCAGGCCCGGGCAGTCATGCACCACAACCCTCATCATCATCGGCAATCCACCCTGATCGCATAGATCCCGCGTCAACAGATCCACCAACCGATCAGCGGCGAAGTCCTCAAAGGCGGCGGGGCCCGGATTGGTGAGCACCAGACCGGCGGCCGCCACCGAGGCCGCCAGGGCACCCATCGCCAAAGCCGCAAAGGGAACAGACAAAAGGGAAGGGAGCAGCACGAGGGGGCCCGGCCACCATGGCAAAGACGCCGGGGTCGTGTTGTAAGTTTGCTAATGCACGGCGGGCGTCGCCAAGTGGTTAAGGCAGTGGCTTGTGGCGCCACCATTCGGGGGTTCAAGTCCCCTCGCTCGCCCTGATTAAATCAAGGTTCCCCAGGGGGCCTTGATTTTTTATGGGGTGAACGGGCGGAAGCGATGTCTGAAACCCAAAGCTAGGTGGTCATTGCCAGACCCAATCAACCGATGGAAATAAGAACCACGGACAGTCCCTAGCTGCAAACAGTGGCCGCAAACAGTGGCCGCAAATCGAAGCGACTTCTCTGTCGTGCCTTACAAAAAGGAAGGAGACAAACTATTTAACTTCGCTATCACCCCATCCCCATAGCCAGCAATACCTCCCACAGCCCCTCTCCCCCCTGTCGCACCGGATCCAAGCAGGGCAAACCCGTGCTGGCTGCCGTGGCGGCGAGGGCCTGCTGCGCCGCAGCCCCATCCAGATGGGCGGTGTTGAGGGCGATGGCCCGCACCCGGGGCGGTGGGGTTGGGGCCGATGCCGCTGCGGCCGGCCGGCCCAGGGCCGCCAGCCGTTCGACCGCATCGATCACCGCGGTCAGGGGCGGCATAGCCACCTCGGCATGGTTGCGGATGCTGGTCTGGCCGGCCCGGTGCACCAGCAGCAGGTCCGTGGGCTGGCTACCCCGGATCAAGGGCAACGTGGCCGTGGAGCCGGGGTGGCAAATAGATCCCTGGCCCTCCACCAGCAGCCAGGTGTGGGGCCCCGCCGGACCCGCCGAGTCAGAGGGCTCGGCCGGGTCCGCCGCCGCCAGCACCGCCTGCTCCACCGCACCGGCTGCGTAATCCACCCGCACCGCATCCAAAGCCACGCCCTGCCCACTGATCAACAGACCCGCCTGGCCGGTGCCGATAAAGCGCGCATCCAGCCCCCGGCGCCCGGCCGCCGCCAGCAGTTCGAGGCAGGCGCTCATCTTGCCCACCGCCATGTCCGTGCCCACCGCCAGCAGCCGCCGGCAGGGCAGGGACGCCGCCCGGCCCGAGGCCACCGGCAGGTCAGCCGGCTCCTGGCGCAGGTCCCAGATCCAGGCACCGTCCTGGCGGCTGGCCGCCAGCTGGGGGTCATCCCCCAGGCGGGTGTGCAGGCCGCTGGCCGCCGAGCATCCAGCCCCCAGGGCCACAAGCAGGTCGGCGCGCAGGGCCGCGGGCAAGCGCCCGCCGGAGGGGGCCAGGCCCACCACCGCCACAGGCCTGGCAGCGCTGGCGGGCAGCAGGGCCAAGGCCGCCTGCATCGAGGCCAGCACCGGCACCGGCCGGGCAATCCCCGTCACGGTCTCCAGGTCGGCGCCGGCATGGGCCGGATCGATCACCGCCACGATCGGTCCGCGGCGATAGCGCAACATCGCCAAACCCGTCTTGCCACCCAGGTTGTCGAGACCGCCGTGCAGCAACAGCACCACCGGGTCATCAGGGCCGAGCATGGGGGCCTCCAGCAGCAGCAGGACCAAGGGCCAGGGCCTCGGCCAGGGGAGTGTCGGGCCGCAGGCGCACCCCCAGGCCGGCCCCGTCCCCGGCCCGCAGCCCATCGCCTTGCACCAGTTGGGGGCCCTCGAAGGGATCGTCAACCAGGTTGAGGTGGCTGTCCAAATCGGGCCAGGTGACCAGGGGCAGCAGCTGGGCGGCGGCCCCGTTGAGCAGGGCGCTGTCGGAATAGCAGCCCAGCATCACCTCCAGCCCCAGCCGCTGGGCCGCCCGGGCCATCAGCAGCGCCTCCGACAGCCCGCCGCTCTTGAGCAGCTTGATGTTGATCCCGTCCACAAAGGGAGCCAGGCGCACCACATCCGCCAGGTTCCAGCAACTTTCATCCGCCACCAAGGCGATCGGGCAATCCAGCTCCAGGGCCGCGAACTGGGCCGCATCGGCCTCAGGATCCAGCAGGGGTGGCAGGGGCTGCTCCACCAGTACCACTCCCGCATCCGCCAGCCCAGACACCATCGCGCGAGCCGTCTCCAGGCTCCAGCCGCCATTGACATCGACCTGCAGTTCGGCCGCTGCGCCGCCCAGCCGCTGCTGCCGTGCCTCGATGGCAGCGGCCACCGCCCCCACCAGGGCCCGGTCGTGATCCAGCCCCTCGGGGCTGCCCAGCTTGAGCTTGATGCGGCTGGCCGGAAGCTGTTCCCACCAGCGCTCCAGCCGCTCCAGAACGGCCGGTACCGCCCCCAGCCCCAAGGTGACGCTGGTGGCCACGGCACGCCGCGTCTCCAGTCCCCACAAACAGGCCACGGGCCTGCCGAGCCGCTGGCCCCACCAATCGTGCAGGGCCAGATCGACGGCGCAGCGGGCGGGGGGGGAGAGGCTGGCCAACAGGGGCTCAAGGGCCTGCAGGGGTTCGGGGGACAGGTCCGCCAGCTGGGGCATCAAGGCTTGCAGTTCGGCGGCGACCTGGGCCGTTTCGTAGCGGCGATGGCCCGTCTCGAAGCCGCCGGTTTCGCCCCAGCCCGTCGTGCCCTCGGCTTCAATAACGAACAAAAGGTGGTCTACCGCCTTGGTGGTGCCCCGGCTGATCGCCAGCGGCACGGCCTTGGTGAGGCCAAACCGGTGCAGGCTGCAGCGCATCGCATTGCGGAGGTTCCGGCGGACCATAACCACTTCCAGGCGCCCAGGAGCCTCGATATCCGAGAATGACCCCATGACCGCCACCCTCAGCGACGCCACCAGCGCCCCTGGAACTCCCCCCACCCCCGAACGCGGGCGGGGGGAGTACTGGATCACCACCTTCGGCTGCCAGATGAACAAGGCGGACTCGGAGCGCATGGCCGGCATCCTCGAAGCCATGGGCTATCGGGCCGGCCAGGACGAACACAGCGCCGATCTGGTCCTCTACAACACCTGTTCAATCCGCGACAACGCCGAGCAAAAGGTCTACAGCTATCTAGGGCGCCAGGCGCAACGCAAACGGGACAATCCCCATCTCACCCTGGTGGTGGCCGGATGCGTGGCCCAGCAGGAGGGTGAATCCCTGCTGCGCCGCGTACCGGAACTGGATCTGGTGATGGGGCCCCAGCACGCCAACCGCCTCGAGAGCCTGCTGATCCGGGTCGAGAATGGCCAGCAGGTGGTCGCCACCGACGAGCACCAGATCTTGGAGGACATCACCACGGCCCGCCGGGACAGCCGCGTCTGCGCCTGGGTGAATGTGATCTACGGCTGCAACGAACGCTGCACCTATTGCGTCGTGCCGGCGGTGCGCGGGCGCGAACAATCGCGGCTGCCCGGGGCCATTCGCCTCGAGATGGAGGGTCTGGCGGCCCAGGGCTACCGGGAGGTCACCCTGCTGGGCCAGAACATCGATGCCTACGGCCGCGACCTGCCGGGCATCACACCGGAGGGCCGCCGCCAGCACACCCTCACTGACCTGCTGCGCGAAGTGCACGCGGTGGACGGCATCGAACGGCTGCGCTTTGCCACCAGCCATCCCCGCTATTTCACCGACCGCCTGATCGACGCCTGCGCCGAGTTGCCCAAGGTGTGCGAGCACTTCCACATCCCCTTCCAGAGTGGCGACAACGAGGTGCTCAAGGCCATGGCCCGCGGCTACACCATCGAGCGCTATCGCCGCATCCTGGAGCGCATCCGCGAGCGCATGCCCGACGCCTCGATCAGCGCCGATGTGATCGTCGGTTTTCCTGGCGAAACCGACGCCCAGTTCCAGCGCACCGCCGATTTGGTCGGAGAGATCGGTTTTGATCTGGTCAACACGGCGGCCTATTCCCCCCGCCCCAACACCCCCGCCGCCGATTGGCCAGATCAGCTCCCAGATGCGGTCAAGGTTGAACGGCTGGCCGCCCTGAATGGGGTGGTCGAAGCCACCGCCCGCCAGCGCAGTGCCCGCTTTGTCGGACGGCTGGAGCAGGTGCTGGTGGAGGGGGTCAATCCCCGCAATCCCCTCCAGCTGATGGGACGCACCCGCAGCAACCGGCTCACCTTTTTTGCCGCCGAGGCTGCTGGGGGTCACCGCTGGGGGATAGGAGATCTGGTGCCGGTGCGCATCGAAACAGCCCGGCCCTTTTCGCTCAGTGGCCAGGCCGAGGGGCCCGTCTGATCGGCGAGCAAGGGACCTGGGAGGCGGGGTGCATTTGGGCTTCAGACATCTTCATATCATGTTGATTAGGTTTGTTCGAAGTGATTTTTGCTGGCCTCAGCCAGATCCATTACTTATGCTGATTAGCCCGCTATAGCCCTCTTCCGTAAGTTGATGGTGCGCAATGCCAAATTCACAAAACCCTTCAGCAACAGCCTGAGCAGGCTGGCGGCCAGCACCATGGCCAAGATCTTGGCTTGAAGGCCGAATTTGCGAAAGATTTGACCGACCATGGGGGCCCCTGCCAGCGGCATCTTGATGCAACCCAATTTCCATGGATGGTGCCACCCTGAAGGCGGCCTAGCTCTTTGGAAGAAATTTATTTTGACTGGGCCTGAATATCGCGAATTGACTTGCCAAAAGCGAAGGCCCCCCAGACGCTGATACCGTCTGCCCCAGATCTCCGGCTCGCCGGCCCCCATGTCCAGCAGCCCCACCCCCCTCCCCGTCGGCCTGGTGTTCGGAGGGGCCTCCGGCGAACACGCCGTCTCGATCCGCTCCGCCCACACCGTGCTGGAAGCCCTCAGGACCGGGGCCAATGCCGACCGCTACGAGCCTCTGCTTTTTTACATCGATCGCCAGGGCCGTTGGTGGCCCGAATCCGTCGCCAGTGCTGTGTTGGCCAGCGGGCTCCCCACCGGGCCTGGTGACCTACCCGGCCCGGATCGGACCGGCTTCCAGGGCTTTCCCGAAGGGGCCTTCGACGTTGAGGTCTGGCTGCCCGTGCTGCATGGGCCCAATGGCGAAGACGGCACCATCCAGGGGTTGTTCACCCTGATGCAGCGCCCCTTCGTCGGCTCCGGCGTGCTGGGTTCGGCGGTGGGCATGGACAAGCAGGCCATGAAGGCCGCCTTCGCCGCCGCCGGCCTGCCCCAGGTGCCCTACGCCTGCCTAACTGCCGCCGAGCTGGAACCAGCGCCCGACACCGTTGCCGAGCGCCTGGAGGCCAGCCTCGGCTATCCCTGTTTCGTCAAGCCAGCCAACCTCGGTTCGTCCGTTGGCATCAGCAAGGCCACCAACCGCGCTGAGCTGCTGGAGGGCCTGCGCCTCGCCGCGACCCTCGACCCCCGCTTGGTCGTGGAACAGGGGGTCGACGCCCGCGAGCTGGAATGCGGCGTGCTGGGGGTGACGACGCTGCGGGCCTCCGTGCTCGGCGAAATCTGCTTCGATGCCGATTGGTACGACTACGACACCAAGTACAGCGAGGGGCTCAGTCACACGGTCATCCCGGCCCTGGTGAGCGAGGCGGTGAGTGAACGGGCCCGCGCCCTGGCCCTGGACGTCTTTCGTGCCGTGGGGGCCAGCGGCCTATCGCGGGTGGATTTCTTTTTTAATGAGGAGCGCGACCAGCTCTGGGTGAACGAGATCAACACCTTTCCCGGATTCACCAGCCAAAGCATGTATCCCATGCTCTGGGCCGCCAGTGGTCTACCCCTGGAGGAACTGGTTCATACCCTGGTGACGGAGGCGAGAGAATCCTTCCACCTTCATGACAATTCTGCGAGGTTGAATCCATGAACGAGGGTCTCCTTTGGCTGCCTTTGCTGCTGGTCTTTGTGCTGCTGACGGCCCTCGGCTGGCTTGAGCGTCGCCGCCAGCGGCTGTTTCGCGAGTGGGCGGCTGGGGCCGAACTGGCCAAGCTGGATTCCTGCGGAGCGGCCCGCCTCCAGAATGGTGAGCTCAGCTGGAGTCGCTTCGAAGCGGGCCGCTTTGAAACCATCGATCACTTCCCCATCAAGGTCCTTGAGCTGGTCGAACTGCTCTCCCTGGGTTCCGGGGAGGCCCCCCTCACGGAAGAAAGCCAGGGAGCCTGTCGATTGCGTTTGGTCGGTGGCGGCATCGCCAAAGATCTTCCCTTTGCCGATGCCCAGCGGGCCCGGCTCTGGATTGATGAGCTGATGGCCCGCTCCCGTTGCGAATTGTGAGGGCCACCCCGGGTCCCCCCCCCTCCCTCAGTCCCGCTGCCCAACGCCGCCGGGAACTGCGCCAGCAGCGCCGCGCCGATCGCTTGCGCCATGGGTGGCGCATCATGGTCTATGCCGCCCTGGCGGCAGGTCTCGGGTATGGCCTAATGCGCCAGGGCTGGGTCTTGCGCGATGCCACCCAGGTGGAGGTCAGCGGCAGCTCCCTGGTGAGCCGGGAGCAGGTGATTGAGGCCGCCGCTCTGCGCTTCCCCCAACCGCTCCTTGTGCTTCAACCAAGGGAGCTCAGCCGCAGCCTCAGCGAGGGCCTGCCCGTGGAGCAAGTGCAGATCAGCCGATTGATGATGCCTCCTCGCCTTCGCATTGGGTTAAAAGATCGCCAGGTGGTCGCCCGGGCCGAGCGCCAGGAATCCGGCGGCCTGGCCCAGGGTTTTGTGGACCAACGGGGTGCCTGGATTAGTAAACGCCAAACCCATGGACTTGTCAGCCCCGGGGATACTTCCCTCAAGGTGCTGGGCTGGAGCGAACGTCACCGCGCCAGCATCGCCAGATTGCTGGAGGTGCGGCATAACGTTCAGGGTGGATTGCGGGAAATCCGTTTTGATCCCGAGGGCAACCTCTGGGTGACGACCGGAAACCTTGGGGCCGTGAGATTGGGCCAAGAGGATGGCCAACTGGATCGCCGCCTGATGGCCCTGCTCCACCTCAACAAGGACCTGCCCGAGAAGCTGGGCCACCGGAAGCCTGTCAATGTCGACCTTACCGATCCCGAACAGCCCGAGCTGAGTGTGGGATCCCCGCCCCTCCCCGCAAGCAACAGTCCCAGCACGAAAAGCGCAGGGCCAACGGCCAGCCCCGACCCCGCTACACCTGGGTCAACCCCCGGAACCGTCGCCGTTCCAGCCGCCCCGCCCCGCGGAGCCCAGTAAAGTCGCGAGCCAACGCTGACACCAGCTTGTCTGGAGACGCATCTGGGCCCACCCTGGCCAAGTTCCCCTTTCCTGAGATCTCGACAGATCCCGCTAACGACATAATGCAGCCTCAGATCAACGGCAATCTCACGCCTATCCCAATGTCGCGTGACCCCCAAGACCCCAGCATTGATCTGTCGACCCCATCCGCGTTCCCCCTGGAGCCCAAGGAGATGAGCCAGAATGCCCACAGCCCCAACGGCATTGTTCCCAGTCAGTCAGCACGCATCGAAGTCATAGGGGTCGGTGGCGGCGGCAGCAATGCGGTGAATCGCATGATTGCCAGCGACTTGAAGGGAGTCGGCTATCGGGTGCTCAACACCGATGCCCAGGCGTTGCTGCAGTCGGCGGCGGGCCAACGCATCCAGCTGGGCCAAAAGCTGACCCGGGGCTTGGGGGCCGGCGGTAACCCCGTGATCGGTCAGAAGGCCGCAGAAGAATCACGGGCTGAACTGCAGGAATCCCTGGCAGGTGCAGATCTGGTGTTCATCGCCGCCGGCATGGGTGGCGGCACTGGCACCGGTGCGGCACCGATCCTGGCGGAAGTGGCCAAGGAATGCGGCGCCTTGACCGTAGGGATCGTGACCAAGCCCTTCGGCTTCGAGGGCCGCAAGCGGCTGCGGCAGGCCGAAGAGGGCATCGCCAGGCTGGCCGAACACGTGGATACCTTGATCGTCATTCCCAATGACCGACTCCGGGAAGCCATCGCCGGAGCTCCCCTACAGGAAGCCTTCCGCGCCGCCGATGACGTCCTGCGCATGGGTGTCAAGGGCATCACGGACATCATCACCAAAGCCGGTCTGGTCAATGTGGACTTCGCCGACGTGCGTTCGGTGATGGCCGATGCCGGCACGGCCCTGCTGGGCATTGGGGTCGGTTCGGGCCGGTCCCGCGCCCTCGAAGCGGCCCAGGCGGCCATGACCAGCCCCCTGCTGGAATCAGCCCGGATTGACGGTGCCAAGGGCTGTGTGATCAACATCAGCGGCGGCAAGGACATGACCCTTGAGGACATGACCACGGCCTCGGAATGCATCTATGACGTGGTCGATCCCGACGCCAACATCATTGTGGGTGCCGTTGTCGATGAAAGCCTGGAAGGGGAAATCCATGTCACCGTCATCGCCACCGGCTTTGAAAGTGGAGGCAAATACAGGCCCGTTCAACGCAGCAACCCCGCCTTCATGGAGCAGCTGCCCGACACCACAACCGAACGGGGCGCCAAGATTCCTCCCTTTCTGATCAACCGTCAGCTGGGCCAGGAGTAACGGGGAAGGGGCCAAGCCGATTCAAGGCCCCCCGTTCTGAAGTGAATGCCACCTACAAAAAATCCCACCCACCGGATAGTGGGTGGGATTTTTTGCTGAACGCCAGTGGTTCTCTGGCCGAAACCCAGGATCGATCGCACTGGATCCTGGGTTGGCTGAAAGGGTGACCCGGAGTCCACGCCTGCCAAGAGCATCCCGTGTGGCTGCTCCCTTCCGGTTCTGACCAGGTTTGGGCGTCCTGGCCGCGTGGGTCCGAGTCGGTTGGATGCTAGCAATGACACGGTTGAGGACTTCCGCCGTGCCCAAGCGCCCCGGTGATTGGCTGTCGCGCAAACAATCGGGTCGGCCGATCACCATCCTCACGGCCTGGGATGCGCTGTCGGCGAGCCTTGTGGCCCAAGCGGGTGTCGATGCGGTCTTGGTGGGGGATTCGCTGGCCATGGTGGTGCTGGGCCACGCCACCACCCTGCCGGTGACCCTGGACGAGATGCTGCACCACTGCCGGGCCGCCGGCCGGGGCCTGGCCCTGGCTTGTGGGACCGATGCGCCGCTGCTGATCTGCGATCTGCCGTTCCTCAGCTATCAATGCGGCCTCGATGACGCCGTGGCGGCGGCTGGCCGGGTGCTCAAGGAAACAACTGCCGCCGCCGTCAAACTGGAAGGGGCAGAACCGGAAACCCTGGCCGTCATTGACCGGGCCGTCAGGGCTGGCATCCCGGTGATGGGCCACCTGGGCCTCACCCCCCAGTCGGTGCACCGCCTGGGCTATCGCCGCCAGGCGGAGGATCCCATTAGCCAAGAGCGCCTGCGGCGCCAGGCGCTGGCCCTGCAGTCCCAGGGATGCTTCTCCCTGGTTCTCGAACATGTGCCGCCAGCCCTGGCGGCCTCCCTCAGGGCCGAACTGGTGATTCCGGTGATCGGCATCGGTGCCGGCGAGGGCTGTGATGGTCAGGTGCGGGTCACCGCCGACCTGCTTGGCCTGACCCCCCGCCAGCCCCCCTTCAGTCCTCCCTTGATCCAAGGCCGGGATCTGACGGTCGGCGCCTTGCGGGACTGGGTCAACGGCCAGCAGCAGCCCCGGGCTGCTGCTGCTCCCGACACCATTCCAGAACGTCCCGCAGCACCGCGTTACTGAGGGCCAGTCCCTGGGGATCCTGCAGCCGCCAGCGACCCCCCTCCACCAGCAACAGGCCCCGCTGCTCAAAAGGGGCCAGCCGACACCTCAGCTCGACTTCGGCCTGCCGGTCCAAGCCCTGCTGGGCCAGCATCCGGCGCAAGGGCACCCCTTCGCGGCGGCGCAGCCCCACCATCAACAGCTCATCGAGGGGCGGTCCGGCCGCCCCCAGCTCGCCCCCCTGGCCAGCCCCAAGGGCCCCGTCCGGGGGGGGAGCCTGGATCCAGGCGGCGTATTGCTCCCGGGTGCGGGGGCGGGCCTGGCGCCGTCCCCAGGGAGCGGAAGTGGCGCCCATGCCAAATCCCCACCAGCCAGCGCCGCTCCAGTACACCCGGTTGTGACGGGAAGCGTGGCCGGGCAGGGCGTAATTGGAAATCTCATAACGGCCGTAACCGGCCTGGCGCAGGACGTGGGCCGTGGATTCCATCAGGTCGGCACCCAGGTCCTCGTCCGGCAGGGGCAGCTGGCCCCGTTGCTGCTGGCGCGCAAACACCGTGCCCGGCTCAACGATCAGGTCATACACCGAGAAATGGGGTGGACCCAGGGCGAGGGCCTGCCCCAGTTGCTGCTGCCAGTGGGCGAGGGCCTCGGTGGGGGCCCTGACAGCGGCAACCGTGGCGCCTGCAAAGGCAGGCAACCCCTGGATCAGGTCCAGGCTCCAGCTGCGCAAGGCACTCCGCCCTTGGGCGGCCTGCAGCCAGGCGGCGGCCTGAACCACATCGGTGCGCCGATGGCGGCGCCCCAGGGCCGCCAACACCCCATCGTCCAGGCTCTGTCCCCCCAGGCTGATGCGGTTGATGCCGGCGGCCAGCCATCCCTGCAAACGGGCCCGATCGAAACTGGCCGGATCAGCCTCCAGCGTGATCTCCGCCCCAGGAGCGATGCCGAAGCGATGCCGCAGCGCTTCCAGCAGGGCTTCCACCTGGGGGGGGGCCAACATCGAAGGGGTTCCACCTCCCAGATAAATGGTGGACAAGGGCGGGCCCTGGGGGGCCAGGGTGATCTCCTGATGCAGGAGGTCCAGGTAGGCGGCCACCGAGGCCGCTCCGGGTCCTTGGGCGCCATCGGCCCGGTCCCCCAGGGGAACCACCGGGAAATCACAGTAGAAACAACGGCGGTGGCAAAAGGGAATGTGCAGATAGGCGGCGCGGGGGCGCTGCGCGGGGGCCAGGGCCGCTGACGCCGGCTTCACAGGCGGTAACCCCGTAGTGGCGATGGGGCGTAAATCGGTCATGCTGCAGGGCTGAATAGGTGGGAGCCCACGCGAAACCGGCTTTGGTGGATCCCCTCATCCTGGTGCTGTTCTTGGTCTCCGGCGCGGCCACCGGCTGGTTGGGGGTGGATCTGCTGCCCGAGCCCCTGCTGGTGCAGGTGACCAATCCGGAGGGATTGCGGCTGGTTTTAGCGGGCTTTGGTGGCTTCTTTGGGCTGATTGCCGGTTTCTTTTTTCAACAGCTGCGTCGTCGCTTGATGCAGCAGGTGCGCTCCATGCCCACCGACCTGCTGATCAGCCGAGCGGTGGGCCTGATCCTGGGGCTGCTGGTGGCCAATCTGCTGCTGGCCCCGATTCTGTTGTTGCCCCTTCCCTGGGAGGTCGTGCTGGTCAAGCCCCTGGCGGCCGTGCTCAGCAATGTTTTCTTTGGGGTGTTGGGCTACAACCTGGCCGAGGTGCATGGCCGCACCCTGCTGCGCTTGTTCAATCCCACCAGCACCGAGGCCCTGCTGGTCGCCGAAGGGGTGCTCCAACCCGCCAGCGCCAAAATTCTGGATACCAGTGTGGTGATCGATGGCCGCATCAGGGGCCTGCTCGCCAGCGGCCTGCTGGAAGGCCAGGTGATCGTGCCCCAGTGTGTGGTGGACGAATTGCAGGCCCTGGCAGACTCCGCCAATTCCGAAAAGCGCGGCAAGGGCCGTCGCGGCCTGAAGCTGCTCACCGAGCTCAAGGAGAGCTACGGCCGTCGCATCGTGCTCAATTCCACCCGGTACGAGGGCAATGGCGCGGACGACAAGTTGCTGAGGTTGACGGCGGACACCGGCGGCACCTTGCTGACCGCCGACTACAACCTGGCCCAGGTGGCCAGGGTTCAGGACCTCAAGGTGCTCAATCTGAGTGAACTGGTGATTGCCCTGCGGCCAGAGGTCCAGCCCGGCGACAGCCTGCAAATCAAGATCGTGCGGGAGGGCAAGGAGGCCGACCAGGGGGTGGGCTACCTGGAGGACGGCACCATGGTGGTGGTGGAAGAAGGCCGTAGCCGCATCGGCGAACGCCTTCAAGTAACGGTCACGGGTGCCCTGCAGACCCCCACGGGCCGCTTGGTGTTCGCCCGCAACGACAGGCCCCGGGCGAGCGAGGCAGCAGCGGAACCCAAGGGCCCTGACAGGACCAGGGAGCGTCGCTCCGAGAAAGAGACGGGCCGCGGGTCCCCTAACGAGAGCAATGACCCCCTTACCAAGTTCAACACCTCGGCGGCGCGCGCCGCCGCATCACCCCAAACCGGCGACGCCCCTCCCCCTGGGACGCTGCCTTCCCAAGGGGCCAACTGAACGCTGGGTAGTCTGGGGGCGGGAAACCCGCGTGATAGCGCGGCCGTTGTCACCAGCCCCCGGCTAGGCTCCTGCTCAAAGCCCCCCTTGGTGAGTGCGGATGACGGCGTCGGCCCCCTATTACGGCGATTCCGCAGTGATGCGCACCCCGCCGCCGGATCTGCCCTCGTTATTGCTGAAGGAAAGGATCGTCTATCTGGGATTGCCCCTGTTCAGCGATGACGATGCCAAGAGGCAAATGGGCATCGATGTCACCGAGCTGATCATTGCCCAGCTGCTCTATCTGGAATTCGACAATCCCGAAAAGCCTATTTTCTTTTACATCAATTCTACCGGCACCAGCTGGTACTCCGGCGATGCCATCGGCTTCGAGACCGAAGCTTTTGCCATCGCCGATACTCTCCGCTATGTCAAGCCCCCGGTCCACACGATCTGCATCGGCCAGGCGATGGGCACGGCGGCCATGATCCTCAGCGCCGGCACCAAGGGCCATCGGGCCGCCCTCCCCCACGCGTCCATCGTGCTGCACCAGCCCCGCAGCGGCGCCCGCGGTCAGGCCAGCGACATCCAAATCCGGGCCAAGGAAGTGCTGCACAACAAACATTCGTTGCTGGAGATGCTGGCCGAGAACACCGGCAAATCCATCGAACAACTGTCTAAGGATTCCGATCGCATGACCTATCTCACGGCCCAGGAGGCTGTGGAATATGGGCTGATCGATCGGGTGTTGACCAGTCAGAAGCTGGTGCCCGCCCCCGTGGTTACCGCCGCCGGGATTGGCTGAAGCCCAGGCCCCCCGCCTGTAGCCGGGTGCAACACCGGCACTGCTGATTTCTTAACCCTTCTCTCAAGCGTTTCGCCATGCCCATCGGCACCCCCAGCGTTCCCTACCGCCTGCCCGGCAGCCAGTACGAGCGCTGGGTCGACATCTACACCCGCCTAGGGGTGGAGCGCATTCTCTTCCTCGGCTCCGAAGTCAATGACGCCGTTGCCAATGCCTTGGTGGCCCAGATGCTGTATCTGGATTCGGACGACAACAGCAAGCCGATTTATCTCTACATCAATTCCCCAGGGGGATCGGTGACGGCCGGCCTGGCGATTTTCGACACGATGCAATACGTCAAGTCCGATGTCGTCACCATCTGCGTCGGTCTGGCGGCCTCCATGGGAGCCTTCCTGCTGGCGGCGGGCACCAAGGGCAAGCGGCTAGCCCTGCCCCACAGCCGCATCATGATCCACCAGCCCCTAGGGGGCACCAGTCAGCGCCAGGCCAGCGACATCGAGATCGAGGCCCGCGAGATCCTGCGCATCAAGGACATGCTCAACCAGTCCATGGCGGACATGACATGCCAGCCCCTGGAAAAGATCGCCAAGGACACTGACCGGGACTACTTCTTGAGCGCCGCCGAAGCGGTGGAATACGGCCTGATCGACCGGGTCATCGCCCACCCCAGCGAAGCAACGGCATGACGGGGGGGGTTGCCCCCCTGGGGCCTCACCCCTTGCCCATCACCGCCAACAACTGGGCCGCCGTATTCACGCCGATGGGTAGACCCGCTGGATCGATGAGCCCCAACTGCACCAACATCGCCGCCTGATCACAGTAAATGTGCTCGTAGGCCACCTTGCCGTCCTTGGCCCCCACGACCACCACGAAGGCCACCTCCACCCGCCGACCGGTGGGGGCCACCCCCGGCAGCAAATGGGTGATCACCCGGTCGTGGGTGAAGCGCACCACGATTTCATCCACCAGTCGTTCGTCGTTGATGGTTCGGGAGATTGGGATGATCTCGGCATCGGGGGGGAAAAACTGGCCAATCAGGTCGTTGGCATAGAAGGCGCGCACCCCGTCATGGCCGACCCCGCCAGTTCCCGAGCCAACATTGATTAGGTGGGGATCAGGAGCCATTGTGGCCATCGTGGTTTCCAGATCCCCTTTCATCTCTGCCGCCATGTGGCCGTCAAACAGGTCAGCGATGACCTGCTGTTGGGGGGAGAGGGAACCCATCGTCTGACAAAGGCTTCAGGCTTCAGCCTAGTCAGTTCCAGCGGAACGCTCCCCCTGCAACGGTCCGCCAGGAGTCGGGGCAGCCCTCTTGGGTAGGCTCACCCTTTGCCCCGCCCGCCGACCGGAATGGCCCAGCTCTTCTACGACTCCGACGCCGATCTCAGCCTGCTGAACGGCAAGACGGTGGCCATCATCGGCTACGGCTCCCAGGGCCATGCCCATGCCCTCAACCTCAAGGACAGTGGTGTCCATGTGATCGTCGGCCTCTACGAAGGCAGTCGCTCGGCCGATAAGGCCCGCGCCGATGGCCTGGAGGTGCTGAGCGTGGCCGATGCCGCCGAGCGTGCCGACTGGATCATGGTTCTCCTGCCCGATGAATTCCAGAGGGCGGTCTACGACGCCGAAATTGCTCCCCACCTCATGGCCGGCAAGGTGTTGAGCTTTGCCCACGGCTTCAACATCCGCTTCGGGCTGATCAAGCCCCCGGCCGATGTTGACGTGGTGATGGTGGCCCCCAAGGGACCGGGCCATACCGTGCGCTGGGAATATCAGAACGGCCAGGGCGTTCCCGCCCTCTTCGCCATTGAGCAAGATGCCTCCGGCCAGGCCCGTGCCCTGGCCATGGCCTATGCCAAGGCCATCGGCGGCACCCGCGCTGGCATTCTCGAAACCAACTTCAAGGAAGAAACCGAAACCGACCTCTTCGGTGAGCAGGCGGTGCTTTGCGGCGGCCTCAGCGAGCTGGTCAAGGCGGGCTTCGAAACCCTGGTGGAAGCGGGCTACCAGCCCGAACTGGCCTACTTCGAATGCCTCCATGAGGTCAAGCTGATCGTTGACCTGATGGTCAAAGGCGGCCTCACCGCCATGCGCGATTCGATCTCCAACACCGCCGAATATGGCGATTACGTCAGCGGGCCCCGCTTGATCACCGCCGACACCAAAGCGGAGATGAAGCGGATCCTCACCGATATCCAGGACGGCACCTTCGCCCGTAACTTCGTGGCGGAGTGCGAGGCCGGCAAGCCCGAAATGGACCGGATCCGCCAACGGGATGCCGAGCACCCCATCGAGCAGGTAGGTACGGGTCTGCGTTCCATGTTCAGCTGGTTGCGGGCCTCCTGAGGCCTCTGTTACCGCGCCCCTGATGGCACCCTGGCTCCCCTGGCACGGCCAGGGCCTTGCCCTTGTCGCTGGGGCCTGTCTGCTGGATCGCCTGGTGGGCGACCCCCGACCCTGGCTCCATCCCGTGCAGGTGATGGGCTGGGTCATCGACTGGCTGCGCCGGTCCGCCGAGGCCTGGGCTGGCGATCAACCGGCCCGGCTCCGGCTCGTGGGACTGGGGATCACCCTGGTGCTGGTGCTGGGCAGCGCCCTGGCGGGCTGGAGCCTGGAGCGCCTGGCCGGGCGCTGGCCCCTGGTGGGCCTGCCACTCCTGCTCATCGGACTGGCCAGTGCCCTGGCCGGCCGCAGCCTGGAGCAGGCCGTGCGACGGGTGCTGTGGGCCCTGCCCGATCTGGGCGAAGCACGCTCGCGACTGGCCTGGATTGTGGGGCGCCAGGTTGATGACCTCGATGGGGGAGAGATTCTGCGGGCGGCGGCCGAAACCGCCAGTGAAAATGCCGTCGATGGCCTTTTTGCGCCCCTCTTCTGGATGATCGTGGGCGCGGCCCTGCTGGGTTGGCCCCAGGCGGCATTAACCGCCAGGCCGGGGCCGCTGGCCCTGGCCTGGACCTTCAAAGCAGCCAGCACCCTGGATTCGATGCTGGGCTACAAACTGGGCCGCCTGCGCTGGCTGGGCACGGCGGGAGCCCGTCTTGATGATGGACTCACCTGGTGTCCCGCCCGGCTGGTGGCCCTCACCTTGCCCCTGGCCGCCGGTCGTCCCGATCGGCTGTTCGATTGGTTCGCCGCCGCCCTGAGGGAGGGGGCGGCGGATCCTTCGCCGAACGCGGGGGTTTCGCAGGCCGCCTATGCCATGGCGGCCCAAGTGCGCCTGGGCGGCATCAACCGCTACGCGGACGGTCCCAAGGCCAAACCGGTTCTGGCGGCCTGCGCCCCCCCGCCGGATCCAGCCGCCGTCGAACGCATCCTGGGCCTGACCCTGAGGTTGGAACTGCTTTGGCTGGGGCTGGCCCTGCTGGGACTGGCCGCTTTAGGGCTTGGGCCCCCGGGGCTGGCAGCCCAGGGATGACAATCGGGCCGGTGATGGGGGCCCTGGGGCTGGCAACCTCAGTAGGCGCCCCGGTCGCGGGGATCGAGCACCACCCGAATCGTGCGGAACAAGATGCGCAGGTCCATCTTCAAGCTGCGGTGGCGGGCGTAATAGAGATCGAGTTGGACGCGTTTGCGATAGCTGAGGTTGTTCCGGCCTGAGACCTGCCAGAGCCCGGTCAACCCCGGACGCACCGCCAGCACCTCCTCCATGCGCTTGCCGTAGCGGGGCAATTCCTGTTGCACGATTGGACGGGGGCCAACGACGCTCATCTCACCCCGAAGCACATTCAGGAACTGGGGCAGTTCATCAAGGCTGGATCGGCGCAAGAAACGGCCCAGGCGGGTGATGCGGGGGTCGTTGCGCAGCTTGAAGTCATTGCGAAACTCCTCCTGCAGGTCAGGGGAAGCCGCCAACACGGCTGAGAGAATGCGGTCGGCATCGCGGCGCATGGTGCGGAACTTGATGCAACCAAACTTTCCATAGCCGCGCCCCACCCGCTGCTGAACGTAGAAAACGGGTCCCTTGGAGGTGATTTTCACCAGCAGCGCCAGAACCACCAACAAGGGGGATCCCAGGCTGAGCATCGCCAGGGAAAAGACGATGTCGCCCGTGCGTTTCAGCACCCGAGAACGGCGGGGCTGGCGCTCGATCAGCTCCTGGACCTTGAAAGCCATGCCCGGCTCACCCGTGGCAGACGCGCCAGAACCAAGGGAGCGGCTGGCATCCAACGGCAAGCCAACGGCAACAATTGGGGCAAAAAAGCCATCAGAAGGTTGAACATCCACGGATCGACCGGATCGAAACTCCGAAGATCTCGGGGAGACAATCATGGAGCCCAGCAGGAGTGCAGGAATCTAAGGATCAGTCGCGACGAGACTCCAGTCGCCAGGGTCACTCAGACCAGAGGCACAGGGAGATCGGGGCTGAGAGCGGGGGCTGAGTGGCCAGAGTCCAGACGGTGGCGATGTTGGGTCCAGTGGTGCATCAGCAGCGCCTGGAAGCGGGCGCGGAAGATCTCCGGTGCAAAACCCTCCGCCCATTCACGCTGGCCGCTGGCCGGCAACTGGCGCCAGAGCTGGCCCTGGTGGAAATGGTCCAGAACTGCCGCCAGGCTGGTGGCGGTCTGGTCGGGGAAGAGCAGTCCAGTCGGACGGCGATCACCCCGGTTCAGGCAGCGCACGCTGTCGCACAACCCCCCAGCGCCGTAAGCGATCACCGGCGCCCCGGCGGCCATCGCCTCAACGGGAGCGATGCCGAAATCCTCAAGACCGGCGTAGACGTAGGCGCGACAGCGCTCCAGCCAGTGGTTGGCCTCGGCCTGGCTACAACGCCCCAGAAAGCGGATCTGGGGACCCGCCATGGCCTGCAGTCGCCGCCGTTCGGGGCCATCGCCGATGACCACCAGGGGCAGGCCGGTGCGATTGAAGGCTTCGACCACCACATCCACCCGTTTGTTGGGCACAAGCCGGCAGAGGCTCAGGTAAACGTCGTCCCGATCCTGGTCCCAGCGGAAGCGTTGCACCGCGACTGGTGGATGCAGCACCTGGGCCTCACGCCCCCAGTAACGGCGGATGCGACTGGCGGTGAAACGGGAATTGGCCAGCAACACATCGGGGCGGCCCGCGCTGGCCACGTCCCATTGGCGCAGCCAATGGAGCTGCAAGCGCACCAGGGGGCCAAGCGGGCCGCGGGCCAGGGTGGAACGGCGCAGGTAAGCCCCCATCTGATCCCAGGCATAACGAACAGGGGTATGCACGTAGCTGACATGCAACTGATCTGGACCCGTCAGCACCCCTTTGGCCACCAGATGGCTGCTGCTGAGCACCAAGGGGTAGCCGCTGAGATCGAATTGCTCGATCGCCAACGGCAGTAAGGGCAGGTATTGCTGGACATGGCTGACCCCCCAGGGCAAACGCTGCACAAAACTGGTTTGGATGGTTCGTCCCGCCAGCCATGGGTCCAGGTGGCGACTTTCCCCTGCCACCAGGGAGAAAAGATCAGGCATTTGGCCCGCCGCCGCCAAAAGTGCATCGATTTGTTCCACCACCAGCTCGGCTCCCCCGTGGGAACGGGGGCTGAACCATTCGTGGACAAGGGCGACGGGGCCTGGCAGGGGCGTGAGGGCGGTCGCTGGGGCCTGGCTCTCCATCACGAAAATTCTCAGCTGATTGCAATGGGGACAGACCCTGCCGAAGCTAGGTGCACGATCGAGAGGGCTAAAGCCGAAACGGCATGGCGATCCGAGAGCTCCTTGAAGATGCGTTGCAAGAACCCTCCATTGGGTCCACGGCCAGTTTCCGTTGGCACGCCACCTCGGTGGGGATCGCCGCCCTGTGGAGCGACAAGGAGGCCCCGACCTCACCCCCCTTTGAGATGGCCCTGAAGGAGGGGTTGGAAGTGGGATTGGATTTGAGTCGCGAAGAAATGGAATTTCATCAGGTCAAATCGGGCCTGGTGCTGTTGTTCCATTCCTGACGTCGGCAAAATGGATGGCTGACTAGAGCGACAAGCTGCGGCAATGGTTCTATCCTTATCGGATCATCTTCGCTTTGGGTTCCTGTTTGTTGCTTCCTGCGTTGGCCAGCCTGGACATTCTGCGCGTCGGTGGTCGTCAGTTCTGGGTTGATGCCTGCCTTGCTTTTGCAATTATTCTGGTTCGCTACCTGCTGGTGGCAGGAATCAGCGGCTGGTTGCTGAATCTGGTGGCGACCCCCCCGGGGGAGCAACAGCAGCAAGGATTCGGCCATGACTTGGCCCTTTCGGTTGGGTCGGCGGTAATCTTCGCCCTAACGACGGCGCAAATCCTGCAGTGGGATGGGGCCGGTGGCACCCTTCTTTATGGCGATCCAGGGCACTATGGGCTCTGGTACCTGGGCTTCAGTTATGTCTTAGTGCTTCTGCTGCAGGATGCCAGCTTCTACGTCACCCATCGCCTGTTTCACCTTCCCTTCTTTTACCGCTGGTGCCATCTTGGCCACCATCGCTCCAAACAACCCACCCCTTGGACCTCCTTTGCTTTCGACCCAATTGAGGCGGCGACCCAGGGGCTTTTTCTGATCGCAATTGTGTTTTTAGTGCCACTGCATTATATCACTCTGCTCGCTGTTCTCACCACCATGAGTATCTGGGCCGTGGTCAATCACCTCGGACTCGAACGCTTGCCTGCCAAATTCCCGCATCACTGGCTGGGCCGTTGGCTGATTGGGCCAGCCCATCACGGTCTGCACCATCAACGCCAGTCCCTGCATTTCGGTCTGTATTTCACATTCTGGGATCGCGTCTGTGGCACCGAGGCCCCCAGTTATCCGGGCCTGAGCTGGCCGGCCACCCCTGGGGCGAATCCCTCGCCTTGAGAGGCGGGGGATGGATGGAGCCTGCCGTTCAGCATGGTCCTGGCCTATCGGCGTCAACCACGCTGTTCAGGGTTCAGTCCCGCAGGTGCCGGGTCCAGGACGCTGGCGAGAAATGATGGCCTTCCGCTTCAGCGATCACAGTGACAGCAGCCGCATCAGTGGCCGCATCGACCTTGGCCTTGAGAGCCGGGTCGGCATTCACCTTGAGCAGAAAGGACTGGAGCTGGGGTTTGGACATGGGGGCATGGCTTAGGCCCCCCAGTCCTAACCAGGCTGGCAAACAACGGTGCAGGGGAGGGTGGGTGTAGGCTGATAGAGGTTCAAAGATTTCTCTTCAGGGAGCTGACAACTTTCTTTGGGGCTTTCGGCGGATCGGGTTCATAGTTTCTTTTCCAGGTTCATGACAATTTACGTGGGCAACCTCTCCTTTGACGCCGAGGAGCAGGACGTCCAACAACTCTTCGGCGAGTACGGCAAAGTCAACAAATGCAGCCTTCCCCTAGACCGCGAAACCGGTCGCAAGAGGGGTTTCGCATTTGTCGAAATGGCCAGCGAAGCGGAAGAAGCCAAGGCCATCGCCGATTTACAGAACGTCGAATGGATGGGTCGCGCCATCCGGGTCAACAAGGCTGAGCCCCGTCCCGAACGGGGTAGTGGCGGCGGCGGCGGCTACGGCGGTGGCGGCGGCGGCGGTTACGGCGGCGGTGGTGGCGGCGGCGGCGGCGGCAATCGCAACCGCTGGTGATCGCTTAGAGGGCTCAGGCTCTCCCCATCCCCCACCCCAGCCATTCATCAGGTTCAACCCCCAAATTCCTACTAAGGAATGGGCGAATGAAATCCGACCTAACCGTCTCTGGCTTTCAAGCCAAGACGGTTTTTCTTTTTGTAGCCCCTTTGACCATTTCAGGAGCTGCTATCACCGTTGCGGCCTTGGTCACCACTCAGCCGTCTCTTGGCAAGATACTGCGACTGAAACGGGCCAGTAGGAAAAGTAATCTTTGCCTGAAAATGAGAAGGAGTTGCCAGATCCAGGCGAAACCAGAGAAAACAAGGAGAACATCGCAGACCCCACCGTTTTTGGGCCAAAATTGTTCCATGAATTCACATACGGTGAATGGCCCCTACCGTGTCCGAGCAGCGGTACGCCATGAGAAGATCGTTCCAGAGGAGGTTCCGGCCTTCCACTTCAAAAGCAGTGTGGCCGCCCACAGCTATGCCCGCCAACTGGCCTCAGAGCAGAAGCGACCGGTGGTGATCGAGAAGCTGGCCCCCAGTGGCTGCTGGTTGCAGTTGACCACCTTGGGTTGAGGGATGGTTCCCCAGTTCAAATCAGGCTTAGTCCATCTCTGCGACTTGCTTTTGTTGTTCGCATTCCCGACGAAACAACCAGAACAAATATTCAGGAGACTTGTAACGTCTCGGCAAACTGTGGTGCAAAATTGCTAGCCGATCCCAGCATACGGTACGTTCAATTTGTTTTTGCGTACAGCCTTCACGCAGGAGCAGCCTCAGGGCCTTGCAGTACATCGGATATTTGGCTTCGAGTTCACCGATCGTCAGAACCGGCGCCGAATCATTGGTCATAGGTGGCTTGCGGGGAGGGTAAGCACATGGCGCAACCGTGCAGGCGAAGGTCAGGTCGCCGCAGGGGTCTAGTCATTCGCCGTGGTGCCTCCAGGGCCACGAGGTTGGTGGGCGGATCGGATGGCCGAGATCAAGCACTCTTGCCAGCTCCGCAACACCACCCTAGGCCCGCTCCCCGTTGGAATGGTCAGGCGACTGCAGCAAGGCCCTCCCCCATGGATATCAGGAGACCGCCGAATTGGCCAATCGGCAGGCCCGCCGAGCCACGGCGGCGGCGTGGCCCCGCTCGATCGGACCCTGCTGGGGACTGATCGCTCCATTGCGGCAATCGACGACAATCCGTTCGCGCTGGCCGCGCTGGTCGGCGATGCGCAGGTGCAACTGCCAATCCATCCGGCTGCTGCGGCTTAACAAATCACCGCAGACGGGACCCACGCAGAGGCCCGGGGCCGCGTGGGCAGCGGCGGCGCCCAGCAGCCAGGCTGCGACCACAGCAATCAGCGCCCGCAGGATTCCCACCCGGTTGAGTCGCGGCGCGGCGGGGCTCAAGGATTGGCCTCCGAGGTGGAGAAGGCCCCCGACGCCACAAGGGAACTGGGGACTGGGGTGGCCTCGGCATCCCCCTCACCAAGCTCCTGCGGATGGAACCATTCCCACACCTGGCGGGCCAGGGCGGGGCCCAGCCCTGGGGCCAGGGCCAGGGTCTCAGGGCTAGCCAGTTGGATGGCGTCCACCGAATGGAAATGGGCCAGAAGATCCTTGACCCGTTTGGGGCCAAGGCCGGGGATGTCGCCCAGCCGGGAGCGACGCATCCGCTCACCCCGCTGCTGGCGGTGGAAACTGACGGCAAAACGGTGGGCCTCATCCCTCAGGCGCCGCAACAACATCACCCCCAGCTGGTCCGCCTCACTGTCCAGGGGCTTGCTGGCGCCGGGCAGGAAGATCTCTTCGCGCTGCTTGGCGAGGGAGCACACCACCAGGTCTTCTTGCAGGTTGAGTTCCCTTAGGGCTTCCATCACGGCGGAGAGCTGCCCCTTGCCGCCGTCGATCATGACCACGTCCGGCCAATCATTGAGGCCGCCCGTATGCAGGGTGGTATTGGCGGTCCGGCGCAGGGCCGGCAGGTCCGCCCCCTCGGCCTTGGCCTGGGCCCAGCGCCGGAATCGGCGCCGCATGATCTCGGCCATGGCCATGAAGTCATCGGAGTGGCCCGAGCGAATGCTGCTGCTCTGAATCTTGTATTTGCGATAATGCTGCTTGGCCGGTAGGCCGTCAATGAAAACCACCTGGGAGGCGACGGCGTCACTGCCCTGGATATGGCTGATGTCATAGCCCTCGATGCGGCGGGGAGGCACCGGCAGTTCCAGCAATTGGGCCAGGTCCTCGGTCGCCAGCAGTTGCTGTTCGGCGCCGCGCTGGGCACGCACCAGCTCGAAACCAGCATTGCGCTCCACCAGCTCGACCAGGTCCGCCTTTTGCTGGCGCTGGGGCACTGTCAATTTCACTTTGCGGCCACGCCTCTCGCCCAGCCACTCCTGGATCAGGGCCTGCTGGGGCAGGGGATGTTGCAAAAGCAGCTCGGGCGGTATTTCCACGGGTTCCACCTGGCTGTAATGCTCCTCGATCACCCGCTGCAGGATGCGGCCCCGATCCGCCAGCTCGCCGCTGTCAGTGGCGGCATCAGCGGTATAACCGAGCCGGCCCACCAACCGCCCGGCCCGCATCTGAAATAACTGAACGGCGGCCAGCCGGTCATCGGCGGCCAGGGCCACCACGTCATGGCTGATCGAACTGTCCCCCAGGCTCATCTTTTGGTTGGCGGTGAGGGCATCAAGGCCCTGCAACTGGTCCCGCATGTTGGCGGCCGATTCGAAATCAAGCCGGTCGGCACACCGCTGCATCTGTTCCTGCAACAGGGTAATTAATTCGTCATTGCGGCCCTGAAAAATCATCGCCACCTTGCGCATGCTTTGGTGATAATCCTCAGAAGTAATCTTCTGTTGGCAGACCCCGGGGCAACGGCCGATGTCGTAGTTGAGACAGGTACGGTCGCGATAGAGGGGCTGGGGGCGCTGCCGCAGCGGGAACATCCGTTTCACCAGGGTGAGGGTGCGGCGCAGCAGGCCGACATCGACGTAGGGGCCGTAGAAACGGTCGAGGGGACTGCGCTGACGGCGGCGGCGGGTGATGAAGATGCGGGGATAGGGTTCACTCCAGGTGATGCAGAGATAGGGATATTTCTTGTCATCTTTCAACAGCACATTAAAGTGCGGCTGGTGATTCTTAATCAGGTTCGCTTCCAGGGCCAGGGCTTCCGCCTCACTGTCCGTGACGATGAATTCGATCTCACAGATCTGCCGCACCATCAAGCTGATGCGAGGGCTATGGCCACCGGATTCGTGGAAATAGGAACGCACCCGGTTGCGCAGAACCTTGGCCTTACCTATATAAAGAATTGCGTCTTCTTTATCGCGCATTAAATAGCAGCCCGGTTCGACGGGAATCTCCCGCAGCCGGGCGGCCAGCCGCTCACTTTGTAGCAACAGGGGTCTGCTGGCGGGTACCGCCATTCCAGGGCTTTCCTTCACCCCCCGTACTGCCAGCCGGTGCCCGCCAGTTCGAGGGGGCTGCCATCGCGATGCAGCACCGCCGTTTTGACTTCGGCCACAAAAACGGTGTGATCACCGTGGGCCACCTGACCCACCAGGGTGCATTCCAGGCCGCCAAGGGCGTCATTGAGGATCGGCAGACCAAGGGCGCCGAGACTGAAGGGGGCCGCATCGAAGCGCCCGCCCACGGCCTGTTGGGGCTTGAAGAACACGGCAGCCAGATCTTTCTGGTGGTCAGCCAACACGTTGAGCGAGAAGCGGCCGGTGCGTTGGATGATGCCATTGCTGGTGGAATCCGCCCGCACCGCCATCACCACCAACGGCGGCTCGAAGGAGCCCTGGGTCACCCAACTGGCGGTAAAACCGTTCACCTGGTCGCCCTCGGCCACACCGCAGATGAAGACGCCGTGGGGAATCTTGCGCAGCAGGGTTTTTTTAGCGGCGGCGTCGAGGGTCACGGAGTCGGACATGGGTGGGCGGGCCAAACGGGCCCATGGGAGCAAAGTTGACTCTAGGAAGGTGTTCCGACGCCAACGGCCGGTTTGCATGCGTGTTCTCTATCCAGGCAGTTTCGATCCGATCACCCTGGGCCATCTGGACCTGATCGAGCGCAGCGCCCGTCTTTTCGGAGGGGTGGTGGTGGCGGTGTTGCAGAACCCGGGCAAGGAACCCAGCTTCCCCCTGGATCGCCGTTTGGAGCAGATCCGAGAGGCCACGACCCATCTCAGCGGCGTGGAAGTGGCCAGTTTTGATGGTCTGACAGTCCAATACGCGCGGCTTTGTGACGCCCGGGTGATTTTGCGGGGCCTGCGGGCCTTAAGCGACTTCGAATTCGAATTGCAGATCGCCCACACCAACCAGAGCCTCGAACCCGAAGTCGAGACCCTGTTCCTGGCCACCGCCACCCGCCACAGCTTCCTGAGCAGCTCGGTGGTCAAGGAAGTCGCCCGTTTCGGCGGGGATGTGGGCCATATGGTGCCCCCAGGAGTGGCGCGGGACCTGATGAGGCTCTTTAATCGGTCCATTCCCCACGGTTGACATGGCAGAGGTCCGCATCACGGTTCTTGACCAACTCGAGGAACTCATGGAGCTCGTGCTCGAGGGCAGCCGGATTCCCTTCAGTGGCGGCCGACTGGTCAATGAGCGAGAAGCCTTTGAGCTGGTGGATGCTCTGGATAAGGCCATTCCCGTTCAGCTGGCCCAAGCCGAGGAACTGCTCCTCCAGAGGGAGTCCTTCATCGAGAAGGCCCGTCAGCAGACCGACGAGATCCTGGCCCAGGCCCGCCGCGAGCGGGAGCAGCTGATCAGCAGCGCCACCATCCGCCAGGAAGCGGAGAAGCAGGCCACCGAATTGCGGGACCAGGCCCGCCAACAGTGCGAGCAAATTTTGCTGCAGGGTCGTCAGCAGACGGCCCTGGCCGAGCAAGAGCATCAGAGCCGCATGGCCCAGATGGAGCAGCAGTTCGCCGTGCGCCGCCAGCAGCTGGAGCAGGAGTCCCAGACCCGGCGCCAGCAACTGGAACACGAGGCCACGGAGCGCAACCGCCAGCTGGTGGAACAACACGAACGGGGCCGCCAACAGGCCCTGCAGGAACTGGAGACGATTCGCCAGGAAGGGTTGCGCATCCACCGGGACAGCCAGGCCGAAGCGGAGCGCCTGCACCAGGACGCCCTGCAATTTCGTCAGCAGACCCAGCAGCAATGTGACGCCCTGGTGGCCCGCAGCCGTCAAGAATCGTCCAACGTCCAGGATGGGGCCAACCGCTACGCCGAGCAGGTGCTGAGCGAACTGGAAACCCGTCTGCAGGAGCTGAGCCAGGTGGTGCTGGCCGGTCGTCAGGAGCTGGGCCGCATCCAGAGCCAGGATGTAGTGGCCCCCGCCGCACTGCAACCCGGCGAAAATCAACCTCTCCTGGAGGGCAGTGGCGTCACCCGCGCCCGAAGGGCAGCGGCCCGTCTCGGCCGTTCGGCCAGCCGTCGCATGGCGAGTTGAAGCCCAGGGCGCTTAAACCCCCCACCCAGGGCTGCTGAATGGGGCTGGCCCCCTAATCCCAGCCCTGACTCAGAAGAAAGGTTTCCACTGGCGCCGGCCCCGCCAGCTCGATTTCATCGCCCGGCTTGAGGGGACCCTCCAGCAAGGTGGCGCTGGTGATTTCACTGCCCTCCGCCAAGGCCGGTTGATCCGGGTCGTAGGCGGTGGGATGGGTGGTGCTGCTGGAGAAACCGCGATAGATCAATAGCTCAAACCGTTCGCCGCATGGCAAGCGGCCCTCGAGGCGCAGCACGCGCTTTGGGCGCTCCCGGCTGAGGGCCTCCAGCTGGACCAGCAGGGCGGACAACTTTGCTGGTAATGGGGGGGGGACTGGCAGGGGGGAATCGGCGTCGCTGTTCAAAATTCACCCGCCACCCGGCCCAGGCGCGGCAGTCGCACCACCAGCCATTGCAAGAGACCCACCCCATAGGCCACCAAACCAATCAAGCCAAGGAAACCCGCCACCCCCTGGCTCCAGGTGCCCCCGAAGACGAAACCGATCACGACCTCAAGCAACCCATGTAACCCCTTCGGCGCCTCCAGCCACACCTGGCAGAAGGGGCGATCCAGCGCCCCATTGATGCAGGGCAGGGCTGTGGCGGCGAATACGGCACTGGCGAGCCCGTAGGCCGTCAGCCCCCAGCGCCAGATCCGCAATGTCAGGGGCAGGGCCCGCCAGGGGGGCATGTCGGCCAGCTCCTCGTTCAGATCGACCCAAAACCACAACACCGCCACCAACAACAGGGGAGCCAGCACCAGCAATGGATAGGCCACCGCCCTGCCGGCGCTGAGCAGCAACACCGCCACCAGCAACAGACTGGCCACTTTCCAGTAAAGATCGAGGAGCCGCAGCATGGCCTTTTCGCGACGCAGGGCGGCCCAGATCACCAGCACCAAAGGCAGAGCCAGGGCAAACAAGACCCCCAGGCGCACATCCATCCAAAGGAGGGAGCGGTAAAGCAGAGGCGGCACAGACGCACGGTTCGGTTAGGCGCCATTATCCGTACACCCCTCGGGCGATAGGGTCCGGCCATGGCTGCGCTTCCTCCCTTCCCCTGGCTTCCCCGGCGGGATCCCGGCGCCTGGTGTCGCACCGCCCTCGGGCGGAATGTGTCCCTGCAAGGGGCCGTCGATGATGTGGCCCGCCAATTGGCCGGTAGTGGCCCGGCGGATTTGGCCCTCGTCTTCGCCGCCTCGGACTACGCCAGCGACCTACCCCGACTGCTGCCCCTCTTGCGCCAGAAACTCCAGGCCAGCCAATGGTTGGGTTGCTGTGGAGCCGGGGTCGTGGGCACCGCCGCCGGGGAGGCCCCCCACGAGATCGAACGCCAACCGGCCCTCAGCGTCATGCTGCTGCGCCTGCCCGGAGTCCAGCTCCATCCTTTTGTGATCGACACCGGGGAGCTGCCGGATCTGGACGGACCCGCCGACGCCTGGCACGCAGCCGTCGGTGTCTCCCCCAGCATGGCCACCTCCATGCTGCTGCTGGTGGATCCCGCCAGCCAGGGCCTCAATGACCTGATCAGTGGACTGGATTACGCCTATCCCCAGACCATCAAGTTGGGCGGAATCGCCGCCCAACACAGTGCGCCCCACGGCTCGTTGCTATTTGACGACGGCGTCCGCAGCGGCGCCATCGGCTGCCTGATCGGAGGTGCCTGGCGGCTGGACCCAGTACTGGCCCAGGGCTGCCGGCCCATTGGCCCGGTAATGGAGGTGGAACAGGCCCAACGCAACGTGGTGTTGCAGGTGAGCAGCGAGGGCGAGCGCCAGCGCAGCCCGGTCGAGGCGCTGCAGGCGATCCTCACCCACCTCAGCCCCGCCGAACGGGAACAGGTGCGCCACTCGCTGTTCCTGGGGGTGGGCCGCAACGACTTCCGCTTCACCACCGCTTTGGTGGAGCCCTCCACCTTCCTGGTGCGCAATCTGTTGGGCGTGGATCCGCGCAATGGGGCCGTCGCGGTGGCTGAGCGCATGCGGGTCGGCCAAAAAGTGCAGTTCCAGTTGCGGGATGCCGCCGCCTCGCGCGATGAGGCCCGCCAGTTGCTGGCCCGCCAGGCCGATCGCCAAGCCGCCCCCCTGGCCGCCTTGTTGTTTGCCTGCCTGGGCCGGGGTGAGGGGCTCTATGGCGAGGCCGATGGCGATGTGGGCCTCTGCCGCGAAGCCTTCGCCAACCTGCCGATCGCGGGCCTGTTCTGCAATGGTGAAATCGGTCCCCTGGGGGCTGGCGACAGCACCCACCTGCACGGTTACACCGCCAGCTGGGCGTTCCTGGTACCCAACCCACCCGAGGCGCTGCCTGATCTGGCCGCACCCCAGGGCGGCGCCCTGGATGACTGATGGTGCGCCAGCACGTCAACCCCCTCAGCGTCCTCTACCAGCAGCCCCTGGCGCTGCCGAGCCCCAGTGACCTGTTCGCCCAGCCCTGCCTGCCTTTGCATCTGGACATCGGCGCAGCGCGGGGACGGTTTTTGCTGGCGATGGCCGAACGCTGTCCCGATCGCAACCACCTGGGCGTTGAAATCCGTCGCCCCCTCGTGGTCGCCGCCGAGGCCGACCGGCAGGCCGCCGGCCTCACCAACCTCCACTACCTTTTCTGCAATGCCAGCCTCAACCTGGTGGAGTGGCTGCAGGATCTACCGCCAGGGCTGTTGCAGCTGGTGACCCTGCAATTCCCGGACCCCTGGTTCAAGAGTCGCCACCACAAGCGGCGGGTGCTGCAGCCGGCACTGCTGCGTTCCCTCGCCCTGGCCCTGCCGCCGGGGGGCACCTTGTTGATGCAGAGCGATGTGCTGGCGGTGATCAAACCAATGGTGGCCCTGGTGGAGGCCAGCGGCTGCTTTGAACGCCCGTGCAACGATCCTGTCCCCTGGCTGGAGACCAACCCGCTGGCGGTCGCCACGGAACGGGAATGCCATGTGCTGGCCCAGGGTCTGCCCGTGTACCGGGTGCGCTACCACCGCCGCCATGGCCCTGTTGGAGGGCTGGGGAACGAGCAGGACATCCATAATTCCTGCGTCACGACCCAGGCCTGATGCCACCAGTCACCGCCACTCCGCCCCTGATTCTGCGCTGGCAGGGGCTGCTGGCCGAGGCACGCGCAGGCCGCCTGGGCTCCCGGCTTCCCGAGGTGGCCGGGGTCATGCTGTGCGCCCTGATGGGCTGGTTGCCCCAGATCACCCGGGGTGGACTCACCTTGATGATCGCGGCCTGCGGCTTGCTGTGGCTGCTCTGGTCCCTGCGCTGCCGGCCCGGGGGCCTCAACGCCATCAATGGTTGGCTGCTGGCGGTGCTGGCCGTGGCGGTGCTGGCCACGGGATTTTCGCCGGTACCCCTGGCGGCCTTCAAGGGGCTGATGAAACTGGTCAGCTACCTGGGGGTGTACGCCCTAATGCGCCAGCTGCTGGATCAGGCCCCCGTCTGGTGGGACCGCATCGTGGCGGCGATCCTGGCCGGAGAATTACTCACCAGCGTCCTTGGCATTCGCCAGCTGTACGGCGATTCCGGAGCCCTGGCCCGCTGGTCCGATAACAATTCCGTGGCCGCCGGCACCGTTCGCATCTACAGCAGCCTCGATAACCCCAATTTGTTGGGGGGCTATCTGCTGCCGATCCTGCCCCTGGCGGTGGTGGCCCTGCTGCGCTGGCAGGGGCTGCCCCGCCGCCTGTTCGCCCTCGCCTCCCTGGTGCTGGGCCTGGTGGCCCTAGTGCTCACCTACAGCCGCGGCGCCTGGATGGGCATGGTGGCTTCGCTGGCGGTGCTGGGCCTACTGCTGATGGTGCGCTACACCCGGGCCTGGCCGCCGTTCTGGCGGCGGACCCTGCCGATCCTGCTGCTGGTGGGCGCCAGCCTGGCGCTGGTGGTGCTGGTCACCCAGGTCGAACCGTTGCGGGTGCGGGTCATGAGTCTGGTGGCAGGAAGGGAAGACAGCTCCAACAACTTCCGCATGAATGTCTGGACCGCGGTACTGCAGATGATCCGCGACCGCCCCTGGCTGGGGATCGGGCCAGGCAACAGCGCCTTCAACCTGATTTATCCGATCTACCAACAGCCCAAGTTCAACGCCCTCAGCGCCTATTCCATCCCCCTGGAATTGCTGGTTGAGGCTGGAATCCCCGGCCTGTTAGTGGGCCTCGGCGTGCTCTGGAGTGCCTTGAAGGTGGGCCTAGGCCAATGGGTCTCGACCAGCCGGCTGGCCCTGCCCGCCCTGGCGGCGGTGGCCGTCTGCGTGGGTCTCGGGGTCCAGGGCTTCACGGACACGATTTTCTTCCGGCCGGAGGTGCAGCTGCTGGGATTGTTCAGCCTGGCCACCCTGTCGGCCGCCGGTAACGCGGTAGGCCACCGCCTTATTACCGGTGGGGGTTCGGGCAAGCCGTGGCGGAACTGATCGCCGGCTTCGATGCCGGGCAGACCCACACCACCTGTCGGCTGGCCGATCGCGATAGCGGTGTCACCCTGGCGGGGGGGGAGGGCCCGGGGGTATCCCATCTGGCGGCGGCGGCGGGGCCGGAGAAATTCGCTGCCGCCCTACGCCAAAGCCTGGCTGCGGCCCGGCAGGCTCTACCGGCGGCGCGGCACCGGGACCGCCTGGCGGCGGCGGCGGTGGGGGCAAGCGGCATCGAGGCCGGCAGTGCCGTGCAGCAAGAGGGGCTGGACCTGGCCGCCGCTGCGCTGGCCTTGCCCCCGCAGCGTCTGGTGGTAACGGGAGATGAACGCACGGCCCTGCGCGGTGCCTTCCCCAACGCTGCCGGCATCGTGGTGATCAGCGGGACCGGCACGATTGCCGTGGGCCGTGATGGCCGGGGCCGGGAACACCGCTGCGGCGGCTGGGGCTGGCTGCTCGATGGGGCCGGATCGGCCATGGACATCGGCCGCGATGGGCTCGCCCTGAGCCTGCGGATGGTTGATGGCCGCGAGCCGGTCTCTAGGCTTGGGGAGGCCCTCTGGCAGGCCCTGGAGATCGATCCCCTAGATCCCCAGGGCCCGCAGCGGATCAAGGGGCTGGTGGTCGACCCTGGCTTCGGTGCGGCGGGGTTCGCCCGGCTGGCTCCGGTGGTGGATCAACTGGCGGAGCAGGGCGACGCCCGGGCCGGCGCGATCCTGGTCCAAAATGCCGAGGCCCTGGCGGCCATGGTGGCGGCGGTGGCCGCAGCCCTGGAACTGCGGTGTCCGCCGGTCTGTGCCCTGGGTGGTGCTTTGCTACACCTCGGAGAATTGCGCCGTCATTTCGCCGATCTGCTGTCCAGGAGGCTGGGGGGACATGCCCTGGTGAGCCCCGGCGGAGATGCCTGCCAGGGTGCCCTTCAAATGGCGGCCGACTGCCTGCCGGGGCCAGCTGAAGGCGCTTGAGCCCGTGATACGTTCGGCTCGGCTTGGCGCAGGAACATGACCCTGATACAAATCGGCTGCGGCCAGAGCCCTATCACCGGCTGGTTGAATTATGACAATTCACCTAGCATTCGACTGGCCAAGCTTCCCCCAGCCTTGATTCAATTGGCGGGGAAATTAAAGCTGCTTGATAGCCAGTCAAGTGCCTATGTGCGTTTCTGCCGAGCCAACGGCATCAACCATTGCGACGCCACCCGACACATCCCCTGGCCGGATGCTTCGGTGGAGGCGATCTATTCCAGTCACATGATTGAGCATCTCGATCGCCGTGATGCCAACCTGTTTCTGCGGGAAGCTCGGCGGGTCCTTCGACCCGGGGGCGTGATCCGCCTCTCGACCCCGGGGCTAAAGCATCTGGTCGCGGCCTACGAATCCCAAGGCGACGGCGACCGCTTCATCGAATCTCTCTTCACCTGCGTAGATCGCCCCCGCTCCCTGCTGGCGCGGCTCCGTGATACTTTCACCGGCCCGCGTCATCACCTTTGGCTCTACGACGAATCCTCCCTGTGCGCCCTACTCACACGCAACGGCTTCCATAACGCCACCGCCCTCTCGCCTGGGAGCACCACCCTGCGCCATCCCGGTGCCCTGAATTTGTGGGAAAGGATGGCGGAATCGATCTATGTGGAGGCCACCCGCTAGGGACAGGCCCATCTCGGAACCAACAACGAAGAAGGGATCAAGGCAAAAGGATTAGGCCCTGGCTGCGGCGATCAATGCCACTGCCGCGAGCATCAAGTGCATGCCAACCCCCGCCTCGCCTCCTCGGCCAGCAATCCGGCCCAGTGATCCACCTGCTGTTGTTCTGCCGCCTCCACCATCACCCGCAGCAGGGGTTCGGTGCCGCTGGGGCGCACTAGAACGCGACCGTGGCCAGCCATAGCGGTTTCGGCTTGTTGGACGGCCTGCCACAACGGTTCACATTCTTGCCACTGGGTGCGCTTTCGGCGGTCCTGCACGGTGATGTTCACCAGTTTCTGGGGATAGGAGGTCCAGCTGCCATCAAGCCATTCGGCTAGATCCTGGCCGCGTCCATGCACCTTGGTGGCCACCTGGAGGGCCGTGAGCAATCCATCGCCACTCATGCCGTGTTCGGCCGAGAGGATGTGGCCCGACTGCTCTCCCCCCAGTCCGGCCCCAAGCGCCTGCATCGCCGCATGTACGTACTGATCGCCTACGGCCGTGCGCTCCAGCAAGCCTCCGGATTCAGTCCAGGCGCGCTCGAATCCCAGATTCGACATCACGGTGGCGACGATGCGGTTGTCGGGCAGCGCTCCGGCCTGTCTCAGGGCTGTACCCCACAAATAGAGGATCTGATCACCATCGACGATGCGGCCGCGGCCATCCACTGCCAGCACCCGATCGGCATCGCCATCGAAGGCAAATCCCATCGCAGCCTCTTGCTGTAGCACCGCCTGCCGCAACGGTTCCAGGTGCGTACTGCCGCATCCCTGGTTGATACGGCAGCCATCGGGCTGGCCATGCAGCACGGTGAGATCAGCCCCCAGCTCTCGGAACACCTTCTCGCCGCAGGCCGTGGCGGATCCCCAGCAGAGATCGAGCACCACCTTCACCCCATCGAGCCGGGCCCCCTCCACGCTCGCCACCAGGCTGTCGGCATAGGCCGCCAGCAGGTCGGAGCGGTCGGTGGCGGCACCATCCGCTGCCAGGTCGATGGGGCCAGCCTCGCCCCGCAGGCCCGCCTCAATCGCCTGTTGATCCGAGCGGCCGAGCTTGGCCCCGGAGGCGCCAAACACCTTGATGCCGTTGTCGTGGGGTGGATTATGGCTCGCCGACACCATCAGTCCACCGGCGGCGCCATGGCGGCGGATCATGCCGGGCACCGCCGGGGTAGGGCAGAGGCCCAGTTGCCACACCTGGCGGCCCGCCGCCGCCAGGCCGGCGGTGAGGGCCGCCACCAACATCGGCCCACTGCTGCGGGAATCGGTGCCGATCAGCAGCGGGCCCTCGGCTTTGAGCACCCGGCCACACCAATACCCGAGCTGGAGGGCCAGGGCTGGGTTGATCGCGGTGCCCACCCGGCCCCGGATGCCATCGGTGCCGAAGACGGCCTGGCCGGCAGGCAGGGGCGCGCCGATCGGAGCGCAGGCGTTGGCCGCAGGTTCGGCCATGGGGCGGCGGAAGGAGGCTTGGGCAGGCTACGCGGGAGAACGCCGCCCGTCAGCGCCAGCGGCGCGGCCACCACAGCCAGGCCAAAAGCTCCCACACCATCCAGAGCAGCAGGCCCCCCACCACCCAGCCCGGCAACCAGAGGAAAGGGGGCCAGGGGCGCAGCAGGGTGGTCAATGCGGCCAGGGCGGCCACCGCCAGAGCCCGTCGCCGTTGCTGGGCTCCCGGCAGGTCGTTGGGGCTGGACCGCAAGCCGTCCAACGGTGACCGCACGCTGGGCAGGGAAAAACGGGCCAGGGGAACGGGGCGGCAGGGTGCGGAAATCCCTTGGAAGGGGCCTAGGAGAGGGCTTGCCCAGGGGGCTTCCGGTTGTCTGTTCAGAATGCCAGCGCGACGACCCCCTCGCCTTGCCCCGTCTCACCACCCTGCTGACCGTCTCCTGTCTTGGCACGGCGGCCGCCCTGGTGGGGGGGCGTCAGCTGCTGAGCCTGCTGCCGACCCTTACCCCCGCAACCCCCACCAGACACCTGGAACTGCAGCGCCGCTGGGCCCCGGATCCCTCCCGCCGGCGGGAGGCCAGCCTGTTGCTGCTGGACCAGGCCGCCGGTGATCGACAACGCCAGGGGCGATTGTTGATGGGCCAGGGCTGGGGCCGCGATGGGCTGGCGGCGGTGGTGCTCAAGCAACAGGCGCAGCGGGCCGAGGCCCTGCAACAGGAGCCTCAGGCGCAACGCCGCTGGCAACAGCTGCTGCGCCGCTTCCCGGGCACTCCCGCCAGCGCCGATGCGCTCTATGCCCTGGGCCGTCAGGATCCGGCCCTGCGCCACCGGCTGCTGGAGCAGTTTCCCGCCCATCCCGCCGCCCTGGCCGCCGCCCTGGAGGAGGGGCCGGCGCCGGCGGATCGGCTGGCGGGCGCCCTGCACCTGGCCCAGTGGGGGCCCCGCTGGCCCGGCGCCGACGAGCGCATCCGCCAGGTCTGCGGCCGCTCCAGCGACCGCCCCAACCTGGAGCAGCGGGCCCATCTGGCCGAAGGACTGGCGGAACTGGGCGCCGGTAAAGACGCCTTGACCTGCCTGAATGGGGGCCCAGCGACGGCAGCTGCCGCGCCGGTGATGGCCCAAGCCAACCCTTCCCCCCAGGATCTGGCGGCCCTCTCTCCCCGCGGAGCCTTGTTGTTGGCGGACGCACTCGCCAAGGGCGATGCGGGCCAGCAGGCCCTGGTCGCTCCGTTGTTGCTACAGGTGGTGAAGCAGCAACCAAAGGGCCCCGAAGCCGACCAGGCGGTGCGGCGACTCAGCCAGGAGGAGGGAGCCGCCGTGGATTCGCGACTGGCGAGCTTGCCGCCCCAATGGCGCGAGAGCGCCCCGGTGCAGGCCCACCGCGCCAAGGCCGATCCCACCGGCCGGATGGCCCTGGAGGTGATGCAACGCTGGCCAGATGATGCCGCCAGCTGGGATCTGCAATGGGAGCTGGCCCGCAAGCAGTTACTAGCCGGCCAATGGGGCGGAGCCCTGACGGTGCTGCAGGCGATCGGGGCCGACCGGCTGCCGCCGCTGCTGGCGGCCCGCCACCGGTTCTGGAAGGGCTTCAGCCAGCACCAGCTCGGCCAGGATGAGGAGGCCACCGCCACCTGGCGGGAACTGCTGCTGCACCATCCCAGCGGCTATTACGGCTGGCGGGCTTCGGTGCAGCTGGGTGAGGGGGAGCTGCGGTTGCAGCCGGGCGCCACCGGTGCGGCGAATCTGCCGGCCCAGGTGGCCTGGAGCCCCCTGGCCAGTGGCGATGCCGACCTGGATCGACTCTGGCGCCTCAACCTCAAGGATGAAGCGTGGGAAACCTGGCGCACGCGCCGGGGCCAACCGGAGTTGAAAGACAGTCGAGCGTTGTTGCTGGAGGGCCGGCTGCGCCAGGCGGTGGGGGATGACTGGACCGGATTGCACCAACTGGAGGAGGCCAGCGCCCAATTGCGACCCGATCAATGCGAACTGCTGCCGGCCATCGAGCAGGGCTTGCACCCGGTGCGCTTCGGCGACGACTTTGCCGCCGGGGCCGCCGGGGCGCGCTTGCACCCCACGGTGCCCCTGGGTGTGGCGCGGCAGGAATCCCGCTTCACGCCGGGGGTCAGTTCCGCCGCGGGGGCGGTGGGTCTGATGCAGCTGCTGCCCTCGACCGCCAGCGAACTGGCGGGTCGGCCAATCA